>CANOBV010000112.1 GCA_947564255.1 uncultured bacterium
CCCAGCACTACTACCGCCACCTGAAGGGGGAGCAGGTGTCCACCAACCCCATGGCTACGATTTTTGCCTGGACAGGGGCCCTGGCCAAGCGGGGCGAGCTGGACGGCCTGCCCGAGCTGGCCGCCTTTGCCAAAAAGCTGGAAAAGGCATCCATCGACACCATCGAGAGCGGCGTGATGACCGGCGACCTGGTGGGCCTTTGGGAGGGCGAGGCCGGGGCCCGAAAGGTGACCGGGCTGGAGTTCCTCCGGGCCATCCGATCCCGGCTGTGACCTACTTTTTCTTGAAAGAAAAAGTAGGCAAAAAGAACTTTAATTCGCCACGAAAGCGGGCAATTACGACAAAGCTCCCGCCCGGTGACGAAGGATTTTAGGGGGACAAAATGTGATATATTTTCTCACCAGCAGTCCGTGTGTGGATGGCTCTCCGGCGCTGAACCCGGCCAACGGCTTCGTGGAAGAGCTGCAAAGGGCCCTGCCCGCCTCCGTCCGCGCCCTGTTCATCTGCTCCGACCCGGACCAACCCTCCCTCACCTACGGCTTTGCCGAGGACATGCGGGGCAGCTTTGCCCACATTGGCGTGACCTTCACCGCCGCCGACGTGCTGGAGCGGGAGAACCAGGACCGGAGCGGGGAGTTGATCACCAACGCCCAGCTGATCGTTCTGTGCGGGGGCCACGTCCCCACCCAGAACCGCTTTTTTCAGGAGATCGGCCTGCGGGAAAAGCTCAGGGGCTGGGACGGCGTGGTGGTGGGCGTCAGCGCGGGCAGCATGAACGCCGCCGATGTGGTCTACGCCCAGCCGGAGGAGCCGGGGGAGGCGGTGGACCCGGACTATGTGCGCTTTCTGCCCGGGCTGGGGCTGACCCGGCGCAACATCATTCCCCACTACAACCAGGACAGGGACTGGACCCTGGACGGACTGCGGCTGTATGAGGACATCACGTACGCCGACAGTGTGGGACGCAAATTTTATGTTCTGGTGGACGGCAGTTATATCCTGGGAAAGAACGGCCGGGAGGAGCTGCGGGGCGAGGCGTACCTCATTGAAAATGGGGTTCTGACCCAGCTCTGCCGGGAGGACGAAAGCCTGGCGCTGTAAAAGCTTCGCGCCACTTTTGAAATGAGCCGGTAAAGAGGGACAATAGACAGATATCTCCCTGAAACGGTTTGTCAAGGGCCTTTAGTACAATTTGCAGAACTTTCAAAGCCGGGGGCCTTATGGCTCCCGGCCTGTTCATACAGTGATTGTTCCTGCGCTGTCATAGCTGATGCGGTTGAAAAGAAGTGCCTACCTCTTTTCAACCTGTTCGGCGGTGATTCGCGGAACAGGCCGCAAAGCGGTCTCGCGTCATACTCCATAGTCAGCGTACAGGCTTTGCCGAACAGCGGCCAGTATGCTCCACACGGCCGGACGCGGGTTTGGCCGTCATGCTCAGCCTTTCTGAGTTGAGCGTAAATATATCACAACAGCAATTGAATCTGTATGGCTGAAACTTGCAAAAGAAATGGTGGTGTGGTAAAATAAAACACTATACATTAAGGAAGCGCTGATGAAATGCGTCTGCGGCGCTTCAATGAAGCATCACAGGAAAAAACCCATCCGGACGGTGGACTGAGGTTGTGATTAGATTTCCTTTCTCGCCCAGAAAAGGAATTGCTGCGGTGAAAAAGGCGGATAAAACTGCTGTGGCGCAAATGTTTTGAAAGGATTGGGAAGAAAAGTGGTGGTTTTTTGTACCTGAAAGCATTGGAGATACAAGGCTTTAAAAGTTTTCCGGATAAAACCGTGCTGGCTTTCGGTTCGGATATTACGGCGGTGGTCGGACCAAACGGTTCGGGCAAGTCCAATATTTCCGATGCCATCCGCTGGGTGATGGGCGAGCAGTCCACTCGTACGCTCCGGGGCAGCAAAATGGAAGATGTGATTTTCAACGGCACCGAGAAACGGAAGGGGCTGGGATTTGCCGAGGTCACCCTTGTGCTGGACAACGCCGAACGGATTTTTCAGATGGAGGAGACGGAGGTGGCGGTGACCCGTCGGTATTACCGTTCTGGGGAGAGCGAGTATTACATCAACCGCCGGGCTTGCCGTCTGCGGGATATCAATGAACTGTTCATGGACACCGGCCTGGGCCGAGAGGGCTACTCCATCATCGGCCAGGGCCGCATTGATGAGATTTTATCCGTCAAGAGCGCCGACCGCCGGGAAGTGTTTGAGGAGGCGGCGGGCATCTCCCGGTTCCGCCACCGCAAGGAGGAAGCGGAACGCAAGCTGGAGCGCACCGAAGAGAATCTGGTGCGCATCAACGATAAAATCGGCGAATTGGAGCTGCAGGTGGAGCCTTTACGGGCCCAAGCGGAAAAAACAAAAAAGTACCTGGTTTTTCGGGATGAGTTGAAAGGGCTGGAGATTTCTGTCTGGCTGGACCAGTTGGAGCATATACGGGCCAACAGCGTGAAGTTGAAAGGCGATTTGGAGGCGGCGGTACGCCAGAGGGACGAGGCCCACGGCGCAGTAGAACGTCTATATGCCGAAAGCGCCGACTACGCGCAGCAAATGCGGGATAAGGACGTTGAGGCGGAGGAATTGCGGGGAAAGCAGTCCGGCATGGACGAACAGGTTCACTCCTGTGAAAACAGCATCACCCTGCTGAAAAACGACATCAAGAATAACAGTGAGAACGCCCAGCGTATCCGGCAGGAATTGGAACAGCAGGAGGGCAGGGCAGGTTCTATCGCGGCTCAGATTCAGGAGGGCCGGGACCGCCTGGAGCAGATTGAGCGGGATATGGCCGTCTGCCAGGAGAGAGTGGATGCCTTGGCCAGGAGCGCTCAGGAAGTATTGGGCTCGGCGGGTACCCTCAATGATGAGCTGGAACGCCTCCAGGAGCGGGAACGGCTGGAAACTGCCTCCGCCGGCGAGGCGCGGGAACTGCTGTCCGCCTTGGCCGCCGCCGCCCAGGAGCTGTACGACCGGGAGGAAAAACTGGGACAGGAGCTTCAGGAACAAGAGGATAAGGCATCCCAGGCCAGGAAAGTACTGACGGGCACCAGAAAGGAATTGGAGAAGGTTGCTGAGGAGCGGGACGCCGCGAAAAACGTCATCAGCGGCTATCAGATGCGGCTCCAGTCCCGGCAGCGGAAGCAGGACCAGGCTCAGGAGCGGCACCGCCGCCTCCAAATGGACGAAAACAATTTGAATTCCCGGATCAAAATGCTCTCCGAAATGGAAAAGCTGTATGAGGGTTATTCCAAAGCCGTCAAGCTGGTGATGGGGGAGGCCGGACGGGGGGGCCTGCGGGGGATTCGGGGTCCCGTAGCGGGCCTGCTCCACGTTCCGGACCAGTACGCCGTGGCCATTGAGATCGCTCTGGGCGGCGCTATGCAGAATTTGGTGGTGGAGCGGGACGAGGACGGCAAAAACGCTATCAATTACCTGAAACGCCGGGACGGAGGGCGGTGTACCTTCCTGCCCATGAATACCGTCCGGCCCGCCGATTTCCGGGACAAGGCGGTGGAGAGCGAGGATGGATTTGTAGGCATGGGAGACGCCCTCATCTCCTTTGCCCCGGAGTATGCCAACATCTTTTCCAATCTGCTGGGGAGGGTGGCAATCGTCCGGGGCATGGACAGGGCCATGGCTATCGCCCGAAAATTCGGCCACCGTTTCCGCATTGTCACTTTGGATGGGCAGGTGCTCAATGCCGGAGGGTCTATGACCGGAGGCTCGGTGTCCCGTTCGGCAGGTATTTTGAGCCGGGCCAATGAGCTGGAGCGGTTGAATCAGCAGAGGGATGGCTTAGCCGCCGACCTGAAAGCGGCGGAAGAAGAGCTTTCCAAAACCGGGCGGGAGCTCACCGCCGCCCAATATGAGCTGGATACCGCCGCGGCGCAGATGCGTGAAGCGGAGGATGCGGTGCTGAAGTATTCTGAGCGGGTGGACAGCGCTGAGGTTCAGCTGGCGGACATCGAACTGCGTCGTCAGGCGCTGGCGGCGGAGCGGTCCCAAATCCGTCGCCGGATGGAGGAGAACACGGACAACACCGCCCAGGCCAAGGCCCGTATTGAGCAGCTGGAGGGGTCCGCCGCCGCTTTGAGAGCCGAGGGGGAGGCCAAAGCCCAGGGCCGCACGGCCCTGCAGGATAGAGTGTCCAAGCTCAACGAGGAGTCCGCCGGATACAGCGCCCGCCTGGCGGGACTGGAGGGGGAGCAGTCCGCCCTGCGCCAGAGCATCGGGGAGCTGGAGCGCCTGCGGGAGGACCTCAGCGGCGACACCGCCAGCCGGACCGCCATGATCGGCCAGTTTGAACAGCAAAACGATTACCTGATACGGAGAATCCGAGAAGAAGAGGAGCGTTTGCAGGGGTTGAAAGCGGCCAGCCGGGAGGGGAACGCCGCCATCCGGCGGCTCAACGACGAAAAGCTGGATTTGGAGGGGAAGCGCAATCAGGCCGACAGGCAGGCCAGGGATAAAAACAACGAGCTGCTGGTGATGGAGCGGGAGGTGTCCTTTCTGGAGCAGAGGGCTGCCGCTGCCGCCATTGAGGAGAGCCAGCTTTTGGACAAGCTGTGGGAAAACTATGAGCTGTCCCACGAGGCGGCCAGAGCCCAGCGGGTGGAGCTGGAGTCGGTGCCAAAGGCCCAGCGGCGCATTGGAGAGCTGAAAAAATCCATTTCCAGTTTGGGCAGTATCAACCCGGACGCGGTGGAGGAATTTGCCCGGGTAAACGAACGGTATACCTATTTCACCGACCAGCGGGACGATGTGGCCAAGGCGAAAAAGGAGCTTCAGGATATCATTGCCCAGATTACCGGGGAAATGACTGAGATATTCAAGGAGCAGTTCGCCCTTATCGACCAGGAGTTCCGAAAGGCGTTTGCCGAATTGTTCGGCGGCGGTAAGGCGGAACTGACTTTGGATGACCCGGAGGACGTGCTGGGCTGCGGCATTGAGATTCGGGCCCAGCCCCCCGGTAAAACCATCCAGCACATGAGCTCCCTGTCCGGCGGCGAGCGGGCCCTCATCGCCATCGCGCTGTACTTCGCCATCTTGAAGGTGCGGCCCACCCCCTTCTGCGTCATGGACGAGATTGAGGCGGCGCTGGATGAGTCCAACGTGGTGCGCTACGCCCGGTACATGCGGCGGATGAGCGACAAAACCCAGTTCATCGTCATCACCCACCGCCGGGGCACCATGGAGGAGGCCGATGTGCTCTACGGCGTCACCATGCAGGAGAAGGGCGTCAGCCGTATGCTCACGATCAACCTGAACGATGTTGAAAAGGAGCTGAACATCAAATGAGTGAAGATATGGAGAAGAAATTTTCCAACTGCGGCGGGGCCATGCGCTACCTGGGTGACGAGAGAATCCAGTTGGGATAGGTGGGTCTTCTGCTGGGGCATCTATCCAACCTGTGGCATGGGGCGCTGTACGTGGAGCTCTGGGAGTGTCCGGCGTGCGGCAAACTGGACTTCTACCGCGGGGAGGGCCCCGCCGAGGAAGAGGGGCATATGGCTCAGGTTGTCTGCCCCAACTGCGGGACGGAGCACGATTTGGATGACCCCAAGTGTCCTCGATGTGGGGTGAAAAATCCAAATATCTAAAGAGGGGGGAACATCAAGTGACTGAATTTACAGGCAAGCGCTGTGGAAACTGCGGTAGCGAGATGAAGTTTCTCCGACGGGAAAACCTGCTGGACCTGCATCACGGGCTCATTGCTTATGGAATTCCCAATCTGTTTGCGGACAGGCTGGACGCAGAGTTTTGGGGCTGTCCCAACTGCCGGAAGCTGGACCTTTACACCTGCGAGATACCAGAGGAAAAACAGACAGCCCCGACAGGACGAGGACAGGAAAGCGGGGACAGCATGGCCCAGACGGTCTGCCCCAACTGCGGGGCGGAGCACGATTTGGATGATCCCAAGTGTCCTCGATGTGGGGCGAAAAACCCGAATATTTGAATAAAGGAAGTTTGTATATGGGCTTTTTTGACAAAATCAAAAAGATCGGCATTTTCAACGGTTTTTCCGAGCTGACCGAGGATTTTTACGAGGAGCTGGAGGAGTCTCTTGTAATGGCCGACCTGGGAGCGGAGACCACCATGGAGGCGGTGGAGGAGCTGCGGGAGCGGTGCAAATCCCAGGGGATCAAAGACACCGAGGGGGCTCGGCAGTGTATGCGGGAGATTTTGGCGCAGTACCTGGACCTGGGCGGGGCCTACGTGGACATGAGCGGAAAGCCCGCGGTGATTTTGTTCATCGGTGTCAACGGGGTGGGCAAGACCACCTCTATCGGCAAGCTGGCCGCCCACTGGAAGCGGGTGGGCCGCAAGGTGGTGTTATGCGCCGGGGACACCTTCCGGGCCGCCGCCGCCGAGCAGCTCACCATCTGGGCGGACCGGGCCGGGGTGGACATCGTCAAGCAGCACGAGGGGGCGGACCCCGCCGCCGTGGTGTATGACGCGCTGTCCGCCGCCAAGGCCCGCCACGCCGACGTGGTGTTGGTGGACACCGCCGGGCGGCTGCAGAACAAGGCCAATCTCATGAACGAGCTGAACAAGATCAGCCGGGTGGTCGACCGGGAATGCCCTGACTCCAGCCGGGAGACTTTGCTGGTGCTGGACGCCACCACCGGGCAGAACGGCCTTATCCAGGCCAAGGAATTCTCCAAGACGGCGGGGGTGACGGGAATCGTGCTCACCAAGCTGGACGGCACCGCCAAGGGGGGCATCGTCATCGCCATCGCCAGGGAATTGGGTGTGCCCGTCAAATTCGCCGGAGTGGGGGAGGGCGTGGACGACCTCCAGCCCTTCGACGCGTATGAGTTCACGCAGGCCCTTTTGTGACAATATTTACACTCCTGTAACGAATTGAGCGGATGGCTGAGATATAATAAAAAGAATGGATGGAAAAGGGAGGATCGCCATGGACTGCCCTTTCTGCGGAAAAGAAATGAAAGAGGGGACAATCCCTTCCGGGGCCAAATGGGTGGAGGACGGTCTGGATGCCTGGGAGGGGATTCCGCTGACAGTCGGCATATTCGGGACGACGCCAAAGTCATTTTACTGCCCCGACTGCCGCCGGATTGTCCTGCCTGTGCCCGAGAAGGAGGAGGGCGTGCTGGACAAGATGAAGCAGCGGCTGGGCGAGGCGTCGGAGAAGCTGGGCGCGGCCCGGGAGCAGTGGGAGGCGCACCGGGCCCAGGAAAAAGAGGAGAAGCGAAAGAAAAATTTTGGGACAAAGGACCCGTGGGAGTTGTGAGATATGAAATTGGTACTGGCAAGTAAAAATGAGAAAAAGCTCAGGGAGATGAACGAGATTTTGTCCGGCATGGGGGTGGAGGTGTGTTCCCAGGCTGACGCGGGCGTTGATGTGGACGTGGAGGAGACGGGGACCACCTTTGAGGAGAACTCCCTGCTCAAGGCAAAGGCGGTGATGGAGGCGTCCGGCCTGCCCGCCGTCGCCGACGACTCCGGCCTGTGCGTGGACGCGCTGAACGGGGCCCCCGGCGTATATTCCGCCCGCTACGGCGGCGAGGGGCTGGACGACACGGGGCGGTACCGCCTGCTGCTGGCCAACATGCCGAAAGGACAGCCCCGGACGGCGAAATTTGTGTCGGTCATCACCTGCTGCTTCCCCAACGGCGACGTGCTCACCGCCCGGGGGGAGTGCCCCGGCACCATCGCCTTCGCCCCCATGGGGGAGGGCGGCTTCGGCTACGACCCGGTGTTCTTCCTGCCCAAGCTGAAAAAGACCTTCGCCCAGCTCACGCCGGAAGAGAAGAACGCAGTATCCCACCGGGGGACTGCGCTGAAGCTGTTCCAGGAGCAGCTTCAGCGGTATTTGGCGGGTGACGGGAGCTATCCTGTAACAACTCTTGGAGAGAGAGGAATTATTCGTGGATTTGACAAGTAAGCAACGGGCCCAGCTCCGATCCCTGGCCAACGACCTGGACACCATCGTCCACGTGGGCAAGGACGGCGTCGGCCCCAACCTGACCAAGCAGGCGGACGACGCCCTGGAGGCCCGGGAGCTCATCAAGGGCAAGGTGCTGGA
>CANOBV010000113.1 GCA_947564255.1 uncultured bacterium
CCGTGAACGGGTTGCCGCTGACGTCGGTCCGGTACATCAGCTCCAGCAGCGTCAGCCGGGCGTCTACGTCGGCTACGACGGCTTCCAGATTCCCCGTGGCTTCCATAACGCCGCGAATAGGCGTTTCGTTATCCGCCAGCGCCCAGGTATAGCCATCCTCGGTCACGTCATTGCAGACGAATTCTCTCCCGGTGTCCGGGTTGATGTAGTGCTGGCCCTTCCTGCCTACCGTCTCAATGGTCGGGTCCCCCGCCCGGATAATGGTGTCGCTGCCGTTCAGCGCGGTTTCGATGGCCCGTATACGCGCCGTCAGGCTGTGGTGTGCGCCGTCGTCGTCGTTGTGGGTGGCAACGGCCTCCACCAGCTTCTCCCGCAGATAGGTGGCGGTCACAATACCGGCGGCGGAGACGGATACCTCAAACCGCCCGCTGTTGGTAATGCCAATCATGCAGTACAGTTCCAGCAGGAAGCTCGCGTCCATGGCTGACGGAATCGTGACGCCCTTTTCATCCTGCATGATAAACAGCAGACGAGGCCGCGCGTCCGGGTTCCGGTCCACGTCCAGAGCGGCGTAAACGCCCACTTGGTTAAGCTCGTACTCCTCCATCACCCCTGCATTCTGAACCTGGACCTGGACTGTTTTTCCGTCCGCGCCGCCCTCTTCACCCAGGATGTGAAGTTTCTGCCGCGTTTCTACAAGGCCGGTCTGCTCTTTCAACAGCTCCGGCTCCACTGTCCCGGTTCCGCCATATGCGGCCACGACGGTGATTTTCCTGCCCGCCATCCACTCGTTAAGCATTTCCACGCCCTCGTTGGTAACGGCTGTGTCTTTCCAATGTGCCATGGTTTGCTACCTCCCCGAAATTGTTGTCGGAATATAAACTCTCATGCGCTGATAGCTGTGCAGCACCCCGGCGGCGCTCTCTGTCGCGGCTGTACCGGCGGGGGCTTTCGCCTCGTTCGCATTGAGCGTCACTTCGATGCGTTGGACGCTCCCAACAAATGTGCCGCCGGTCGCAAAGCTGGCCTCGCCGCCTGGTCTGATAAGCGCCGGAACCTTGATTCCCACCCGTTCCACGTTCCGGCTCCCGGTCAGCCCGCCGCCCGCAATCAGGGCGGCTTTCCCGCCCGGCTTCTCCAGCTCCGGCACTTGGATTGCTGCCCGGTCGACTTCCCGGCTTCCCACAAACAACCCCCCGGCCACCGCCCAGGACTTTTCCGGCATGAGAAAATACCGGACGCCGTCGTTGTGGGACCGCAGGGATTTGTAGTAGTTCAGCCGCTCCAGCACCCGCTTTTGCCTCGCCCGGTCCCCGGAATCACTGGTGATGTCGATGTTCAGCCGAAAGTGATACGGCTCCCCACCGTACTCAAACCACTCTTCCACGGTGGTCAGCGGATAAATGGCCCGGATGGCCGTCTCCACCGCCGCCTTGGTCCCCAGTGTCTTATGCACCCGCCAGCTGTCCTTCAGCGTCCGGCGCTTTTCTTCCAGAGAATAATCAGCGTCCCACCAGTCCACCTTGAAGTCATAGGCCAAAATATCAAGCAGCCGCTCGTCCAGCCGGTCAATGACCGGATAGATGCGCAGCTGCTCGATTTCCTCCGGGCGCCGGGCCAGCAGGTCGGCCATGGCCTCCGCCAGCGCCACCGCCGACGGGTCTTTTTGCAGGGCCGCCGGAAGCGTAGCCACAAGGTTTTCGCGGATTAGGCCGTGACTATTCATCCTCATAGCCCCCGTTCGTAATGGTGACAGTTCCGGCCCTCGCCACCTGCGGTACCGTCCTGTTCCGGCCGTCCCGCAGCGCGGTAAAGACGGGGGCGGTCAGCTCGATCCGCTTGATGCCGGTGTGGTAGAGATATTCCCGCAGCTCGTCCGGTTTGATGTCCCGGCCCAGCTTCCCGCACTGCCACGCCTTATACTGCTCCACGGCCTCGTTCACCGCCGCGGCAATCTCAGCCGCGCTCTTGGTGCGGCCGCTCTGGAGATAATAGGTGAAGCTGATGTCATAGGGAACAAGCTCGGCGTCCTCCACAAATACATGGTCGGTCAGGGGTCGCTTCGTGTCCTCGCTGCAAGCGGCCAGCACCTTGCTTTTCATTTCTTCCCCGGCCAGCGCCCCGCCCTCCATGAGAACGTAAATTTTGACCTCGCCGGGGACGGGGGAGTTGGCCACCACGTCCGCGATCTCGGTGCTGACCTGCTTCGCCCAATAGATGTAACCGCCTCTGGCTCCGGCGCAGCTGTATGCGTCCATGGAGGCCCGCATCAGCTCGTAATACTCGTCATCCGTGGCCCGGTCCGCGCCGCCCTCGGAGGCGGTGATGTTCCTGCATTCGGAATAGTAGTCGTACACGTCCACCAGGGCGTTGATCTGCCCCGCCGCGTAGCCGTTGCCGATGACGCCCACGGTCTGACATCGGGCCTGGGTTTCCATGCTGGTTTCCCCAATGGGGATATAGACGTCCTCAATGGTTTCCCATGTGAGCGTCCCGTTGGCGTCGGTGATGCGGGTACCGGCGGGGATCAGGATGGCCGTGTCCTGGGCCTCGGAAATGGAGAACAGCATCTTGCACGTTGCGGCCTTGCTTTCCGGGCGCTCCCGGAGATAGGTCAGCTCGGCCAGCGCGTCCAGGTTCTCCCCCTCGGCCCGGCTGGGGACATTCTGGTTGCCGGTGTAGTTGTTCAGCACCCGCTCCTGAATGAAAGCAGACCCAGCCCAACGAATAAACAGCATTTCGGGGCTGGCTGGCCGTACCGCCGTCCCGGTGATTTTTTCATACATCGCAACCAGAATGGAGATAATAGCATCTCCATCCGTGGGAACGAATTGATGTTCTGTGTTCCTACTCAATGTTGATCTCCACCTCCACTGCTGGAATCAGCGTCCCCGGCTGGGACGGGTCAGACCCGGGAAAGACATTCAGCACCGTTGCCCGGGGCTCCCAGCGGTGAATGGCCTCCCGCACCGGGGCAACCATCATCACTTCCGCCACCGGCCTGGGCTTATCCACAAAGCTCATATCCAGCCCGAAATCGCGGTATAGCGGAACCGTCCCCTTTGGCGTGGTCAAAATGACCGCGATATTCTGGAGAACAGAATTTACGGTTTCCTGTTCGTTGAAGCGCAGATGCCCCAGGTCTGTTGCCGATACTGTAAAGCTCATAGCGTCAACCTCCCAGGTACTCTTGCAGACTGACGGACACCGTGGCCGTGTGTACGTTGCCGTTTTTATAGAACGCTTTCATTTTCATGCCATGCTTGATGAGGCTCCACCGGTATTTGCCATAACCCTTGGTCCCGATGGTCAGGGGAACGGCCTGCCCGCTGCGCTCAATGTTCCAGAGCTTCACCACTTCCACAATGGGATCAACGCCCAGGTCTGCGGACAGGGTGATGTCAAAGGTGATCGTGTCCGGGTCAAGCCCGGTGTACTCGGTAAGAGCGTGGGTCAGATGCCGCTCATGGACGGCATACCGGGCGGAACCGCCCCAGGTCATATTGTCCAGCGTCCGCACGACGTCCCTGGAAACCGTAAAGATGACGTCCCCCAGGCAACCGATGATGGCCATGCAGCCGCCTCCCTTCTTATTGGTCTGTCCACTGCTTGAGTTTGCCCAGCGCCCCCATCTCCCCCAGGATGAAGCCGTCCCCATCCAGTACCGGGAGATAGAGCGTCAGGACAACCGCGTTCACCTTTGGCATCCACGGCTTGATAATCAGGTCGTGCTTGTGGCTGGCAAAGGCCGGGTCCCCGCTGCCGCCCGCTTCAAACTCCGTCCGCTGCGGCACGTCATAGTCCGGGATATAGGGCCGGTTGGCCAGAACATAGAGCCAGCCGGAGGGCCGCCCCGTGTCCTCAAATTTCACCCTGGCCACGCGCTTGTCGGGGTCTGTCACCGTGACAGTCCCAATGCGCACCAGATTCTTCAGGATTTTTTCAATTTCCATCAGTAGCCCTCCAGCACCCGCCTCAGCTTGATTTGTGTGGTGTAGCCGGAGCCGCCGACCGTATGCACCGCCTGGGTAATGATGTACTTCCCATCGAATGCGCCCCAGTCCTTTAGCTCAACGGTAACACCGGCAACCAGGGCGGGATTGCCCGGAAACGTGAATGTAGCGGACTTGGAATATTTGTTGTGCAGCCGCAGGTGCTTCTCCGCCAGTGTCTTGGCCTCGTCCTTGCTGGATACCTTGGCTGTGACCTCCAACTGCTGGTTGTTCTTCGCGTTGGCATTGTAGTCCTCGGTCTTGGCGGTGGCTTCGATGCATTTCCCCGAATCCGGGTCAACATAGCTGACGCGGCAAGAGGAATACTGCGAATCCGCCGCGCCCACGTCCAGCTTATACTTGGTGTACCCGCCGGCCTTTCCACGCTGGATGGTAATAACCGGGGGCTTGGCCTCATAGGCGGCCTGGTCGAACAGGACAATGATGCTGTCGGTGGCCTTGAGGCTGATTCCCGCATCATGGCTCAGGCGGGAGAGAAATTCGATGTCGCTGGCCTGCCGCTGCTCCACCCGCTTATAGAACGGGTCATAGGCCGATTCATACATACAGGCCATACCGTTGGTACCGGCCAACTCCTGAGCGATTGCCGACAGGGTGATGTTCTCCCAATCGTTGTTCTTCTTGGTCTGGCGTACCGGGGCGCTGAACGGCAGCGACGTCCCCTTGATGGTGATGGTGGCCGGCGGGCCGGAGAGCACCACGTTATCCAGCTCGAATTGCCCGCAGGGGAGAACAATATCTTTGCCGTCGCTATGCCAGTTCTCCCGGACAAATACCGCGTCCATTTTCAGCTTCGCGGCGGAAGCGGCCTCGATTGCCTCCACCAGCCATTTCTCCATCCAAATGGAATCCCGGTCATGGAGCTGGATTTGCAAATCGTCTGCCTTATCCGCTTCGTTGTCCGTGTAAGTGATGGATTTGAGATAAGGCCGCATGGACTTGGTAATATCCGTCCCGCCGAACGCAACCTCCGCAGCAGTACGGCGGGCCAGGTTTTGATTACTCACGCCCAGTCCTCCCTTCAAAATCTTTTACACAAAATTGTGTAATTTCTTCTTGACAAGTTGTGTAATGTTGTGTATAATAAGACTGTCAGGAGGGAACAATATGAACCCACGAAAAGAAACGGTCAACATCCTCGAAGGCGACGGCTTCATACTTGCGAGACACGGCAGCAACCACGATGTTTACTTCCACCCGCAAAAAAGAATCACGGTCCCGGTCAAGCGGCACGACTTCGACGAGGACGATAAGCGGTACATCCTCAAAGAAGCGAAGATCGACCAAAAGAAAACAGGAAAGCGGAAGGGTCAGAAATGACCCTCCGCTCCCCTGAATCAAAAGGAGGCTAAATCATGCGCTACACCTTTACCGCCGTTATCACCCCCGAAGATGGGAAATGCTATGTCCGCGTCCCGGATATTACCGGCTGCGTCACCACGGGGAAAGATATTGAGGACGCCGTGGCCCAAATCACCGACGCCCTCAGCGGGTGTCTGGTGGTGTGGGAGGACCAGGGCATCCCCATCCCCCCGGCCACTACGCAGAAGAACATCCCCCATGCTGCGGCGGACGTGCTCACCCTGATTAGCGTTGACACCATCGCGTACCGGGCGCAGACCGATACCCGCGCTGTGCGGAAGAACGTGTCCATTCCGGCATGGATGGCGAACATGGCCGAGCGAAAGGGTATCAACTGCTCCAAAGTCCTGCAAGACGCCCTCGCGCAGCAGCTCTCCTGACAACCGCCGCCCCGGTTCTCCGGGGCGGTTCTATTTTACCTGCTTCCAGGGGGGCAGCGTGTCGCTGGTGCGCTCGGGGATGTCCGGCAGCACCAGGACAATCCCGGCGGGGAACGTGTAATACTCCCGGTACTGCAAGTTGGCGTTCATCAGCTTATCGGAATAGGCCGCATCCCCCAACTGAGCATTGGCAATGCTGTCCCACATATCCCCCTGGATGGTGGTATAGGTTTTCATCGGAACGCCCCCCTTGCCTCGTCCGCCTCCGCGTCCTCTATGGTGTCTATGACGCAGGCCACGATATCGTCCGTAAATGCCCGCAGGTCTTGAACGGTTTCCTGTGTCGCGTTGCCCTCAATCTGAAATGTCACTGATACCGGGGGCTTGGAGCCGCCGGACGGCGCCAGTTTCGCGGAAACGGCGGGTTCTGCTTTGGCTTGCAGCGCGGATGTCTGCGCCGCGTTCAACACCTTTTCCCCGCCATTGAAGTAGACCAGTTCCGGCCCCTCCTCGCCCACCAGAGCAAAGCCGGGGGCCGCATTATCGGTACCGTTGGCGTATTGAGGGATATATGCAGGGTCGTACGTCCTAGCTGTAGAATCCCTATAACCCAAAGCATTGGTAGCCGCTCGGCCCAGTTCAGCATATGCGCTGCGTACAAAAGGTAGCATATCATTGGTTGCATTGATATAACCCTGGATTGTGGCTATCCCAGCAGATTTTGCCTCATCCCCCAGATCCATGGCTTCAATATCATTAACAAGATCAGTTTGTAATTTATCCATTTGCCGCTGCACATCGGATGTTAGCAAAGCCAGACTTTCAGAGGTTTCTTTCTGCTGTCCTTGGAGCTCCTGCCAGTTGGCTACCATGGCCCGGAGGTCTTCATCGCTGGCGTTGGCCAGACCGGCGATAGCGTTCACGCTGTCCTCGCTGCCGTCGGCAAAACTGGCAATCACCGCGCTCAGGCCCTCAATGTCCGCGCTGCGCTCCGTCAGGGATTGCAGATTGGCATTATAGTCCTGCCAGTAGGTAATCTGGCTCTCCAAAGCATTGTTGATACTGCCCGCGCTGGTTTCGACCACCTTGGCGGCCTCGTCCCAAAGGGCATACTGCCCGGAGATGGAATCCAGCGCCGCGCCGTATGCCTCATTGTAGGCCTCCGTGAGCGCGGCCATCTGCCCGGTAACGTCCTCAATGACGCCCTGCAGCTCCTGGGTCTGGCGGGCGGCCTCAGCCTCCGCTTCGGTCTGTTCCTCGGTGGCCCCGGTCAGCTGGTTCACCGCTTCCTGGGCGCTGTTGATCTCAGCCTTGGCAGCAGCAACCGCCTCGGCATCCTTGTCAATGGCCTTGTTGAGATTGTCGATTTCCCGCTGGGCCGTGTAGATTTCATCGTTATAGCCATAGAGGGAATTTTCCAGCTGGTAATACTCCTGGGAGAGCATTTCCCCGTTCTCATAGGCCTGGGTGGAAAGCTCGTTCATCCGCTCCAGGGCTGCGTCGCGGTTCTTCTCCGCCGTTTCCAGCCGGATTTGCGCCTGGGTCAGCTTGATACTGTTCTCAGCGGATTCAGCCATGACCTCGCCGTACTGGTCATACAGAGAATTAATGTAGTCCTGGTACGCCTGGGCCTCCGCGTCCTTTTTCCAGGCTTCGGTGTGCTGGCGCAGGGCCTCGGTGCCGCCGTTGATGGTGTCGGTAGTGAGGTCAATATCGTCCGCCAGTTCCGGGACTGTCCGGGTGAGCAGAGCCAGGATATTGTGATATTCCTGATTGCCTTCGGTGGCCCCATTGGTGGCCGCTTCGATTTCCTCCAGCTTGCCGATATAAATGCTGGCAACCTCGGCCGTGGCCAAGGTCTGGCTGGCCGTTTCCTCATAGGTGGCCCCGGCCTCGTCCATGGCCTCCTGCATATCGCGGGCCGCCTCAGTCAGCTCTTTCACAGAGGGGACACCGGCATCGGCAGCGGTGGCCAGCGCGGTCACTACCCCCACGACGCCCGCCACAGCCGCCGTGACGCCCATGATGATGTTAACGCCAGGGATGGACATGGACAAAAGCGTGGAGGCCGCTACCGCAATATTCGCCGCCGCTGAATATGCCGTCAAGGCCACGGTCACGCCGCCGATTATCAGCGCGGCGGCGGCAATCCCCTTGACAACGCCGGGATTATCCTGGATGAATTTATCAACGCCAGCGAAAACATCTGTCCCAACTTCGTACAGAGTGCGCATCTCGGGGATGAACTGCTCCCCAATGGTGGTTTTCAGCGCGTCCCATG
>CANOBV010000114.1 GCA_947564255.1 uncultured bacterium
CATTTCAAGCGTATGCACACACAGCGAGGGCCTGTGGGATTATTCCACAAGCCCCCGCCAAGCCGTTTTCAGAACAGCCCTTCAGCAACAGTTCAGTTTTATGCCGCCCGGAACCGGTTTATATTTTCACCGGAACGAGTCGATTAAAATTCCTTCCCCCGTATTCGTCAGGGTCTTCCAAGCAGGGCGAACATGTTCTTTTTATACGCCTCCACGCCGGGCTGGTTGAAGGGGTTGACGCCCAGCACATGGCCGCTGATACCACAGGACAGCTCAAAGAAGTATAACAATTCGCCCAGGGTGTGAACGTCCATCTTGTCCAGCCGAAGCACCATGGAGGGGGCCCCGCCGTCCTTGTGGGCAGCCAGGGTACCCTCGAAAGCCATCTCCCGGACAAAACTCAGAGGCTTGCCCGCCAGATAGTTCAGGTTGTCCCCGTTGTCATCGCTGTAGGGAATGGCAATATCGCAGCCGGTGTCATCCACATAGATCACAGTTTCAAACAGGTGGCGCTCGCCGTCCTGGATATACTGTCCCAGGGAGTGCAGGTCAGTGGTGAACTGAGCGGAGGCGGGAAAAATTCCCTTGCCGTCCTTGCCCTCGGACTCGCCAAAGAGCTGCTTAAGCCACTCACCCACAAAGGAGTACGAGGGTTCATAGGAGCAGAACAGCTCAATCTTCTTGCCCTGACGGTAAAGCAGGTTCCGGGCAGCCACATACTGCCAGACGGGATTGGACATATCCCGCTTGTCAAAGGCATTCATGGCATCCCGGGCGCCAGCCATCAGCGCCTCGATATCCGTCCCCGCCACGGCAATGGGCAGCAACCCTACGGCGGACAGCACGGAGAAACGGCCACCCACGTCATCGGGCACCACAAATGTCTCCCAACCGTTGGAATCAGCCAGAGTTTTCAGGGCTCCCCGGGCCTTGTCAGTGGTGGCGTAAATCCGCTGGTTGGCCTTCTCGCCGTACTGTTTGACCAACAGATCCCGGAACACCCGGAAAGCCACGGCAGGCTCGGTGGTGCCGCCGGATTTAGAAATCACATTGATGGACCACTCTCGGTCATCCAGTTTGCGAATCACCGCATCCAATTCATTGGGACTGAGGGAACAGCCTACAAAACAGATTTCAGGGCCGTCGGAGGGAAACACTTCCAACGCGGCGCGGGCGCCCAGATAGGAGCCGCCGATGCCGATGACCACCAGCACTTGGGAATCGCCACGGATTTTAGCGGCGGCCTTCTGAATACGGGCGAACTCGTCCTTGTCATAGGCTTCGGGCAGACGCACCCACCCCACGAAATCAGAACCGGGGGCGGCGGGGTCATAGAGCTTGGCGTGGGCGGCCTCCACCTCAGGAGCCATAGCATTGAGCTGTTCCTGAGAGACAACGCCCTCCAGTTTGGACAAATCGAGCTTGAGCATATCGAACCACTCCTCAATTTAAAATTCTGCCGGGGTTTCACAGTTGCATAATGTTCACTTTCGGGCGATGAGCGCGCTATTCGGCGAAAAACAGGGCGGCGCCGCCATAAATACCCGCGTTATTACCCAGCTGGGCCAGAGCAAAGCGCACATCGGCACAGGCGGCTAAAACATTGGCCTTGAACGCGGCTTCCACAGGCCCCAGCAAGGCGCTGCCTGCGGCAGACACACCACCGCCCAGCAAAATAATCTCTGGGTTGACGACGCAGCTGACAGCCGCAGCGGCATATCCCAGCGCGGCGGCGGCCTCTTTTACCACCGCCTGGGCGTTTTCGTCTCCAGCGGCAGCCGCATCGTACACATCCTTGGCATTGACCTTATCCATCTCCTTGAACGGGGAGAATTGCCGCGCCGCCCGGATGATACCGGTGGCGGAAGAGGTAACTTCCAGACAGCCTTTCTTGCCGCAGCCGCACTGCCAGTCAGTGTGGAAAGGAACTGGCATATGGCCCACCTCTCCGCCGCCGCCGCTAGCCCCGGCAATGATGCGCCCATCGCAGATAATGCCGCTGCCCACACCCGTGCCCACAGTGAACAGCACTAGATTCCGGCAGCCCTTTCCTCCGCCTTGCCAACTCTCACCCAGGGCGGCCAAATTGGCATCGTTGGCCACCCGGACGGACATATCCGCCCGTCTGGACAGCTCCTGACCAATGTCTACATCCATCCAGCCTAAATTGGCACAGTGGACCACCCGCGACTGGCCCACCACAGGGCCGGGCACACCCACCCCGGCACCCACACAAATGCAGTCAGGAAAAGTGTCCAGCACCTGGCGCATATGGCCGGCAATGTCGTCAAAGGTGGCGCTCACATCCCGGAAGGTGGGAAATTCCCGCTTGTCCAGCAGGTCTCCTTCCCGGCTCACCAGCCCCAGTTTTACAGTGGTACCGCCAATATCCACGCCAAAACAAACCTCTTTCACGCTCCAGACCTCCTCTTTATTGTGTGTCCGCCCTGACAGGACGGCTTATTTGGTGTGCCAAATATTTTTCGCGTATTCGTCCACCGCCCGGTCTGCGGAGAAGAAGCCCGCCTTGGCGGTATTCACCAGAGACATCTTGGCAAACCGGATCTTGTCGCCATAGATGGCGGACACATCCCGCTGGGCCCGGACATAGTCATGGAAGTCGGCCAGGCACATATAGGGGTCGGCGGGACCCTTGTGGTTGGTGGTGAGGGACCGCACAATGTCGTCGAAGTGCATCCCGCCGATACCGCCCATAAGCAGGTCCATCACCGCTTTCAGCTCAGGGTCATTACGCACATAGTCCAGGGGATTGTAACCGCTGCGCCACAGCTCGTTCACCTCGTCGGTCTTGAGACCGAACAAAACGATGTTGTCGTCTCCCACCTGTTCGTGAATCTCCACATTGGCGCCGTCCAAAGTGCCCAGGGTCACCGCGCCGTTGATCATCAGCTTCATGTTGCCGGTGCCGCTGGCCTCCTTGCCGGCCACGGAGATCTGCTCGGAAATCTCGGCGGCGGGGATGATGATCTCGGCCTTCGAGACATTGTAGTCCTCAATGAAGACCACCTTCAGCTTCTCCTGGGCGTCCGGGTCGGAGTTGACCAGCTTGGATACGGATACGATGAGCTGGATGATCTGCTTGGCCATGATATAGCCGGCGGACGCCTTGGCGGCGAAAATAAAGGTGCGGGGCTGGAAGGGGGCGTGGGGATTGTGCTTGATCTCCAGGTACATATGCAGAATCTGGAGCACGTTGAGCAGCTGGCGCTTGTACTCGTGCAGGCGCTTGATCTGCACGTCGAACAGGGAGGTGGGGTCCACCACCACGCCGTTGCGCTTGAGGATGAAGGAGGCGAGCCGCTCCTTGTTGGCCAGCTTGATGGCCTGGAGCCGCTGGAGAACATCCTTGCTGTCCTTGTACTTCAGCAGCTTTTCCAGCTGGGTGGAGTCGGTGACAAAGCCGTCCCCGATGAGCTCCTTGAGCAGGGCGGTGAGCTGGGGGTTGGCCTGACACAGCCAGCGGCGGTAGGCGATGCCGTTGGTGACGTTGCAGAAGTGGTCGGGCTCCATCTGGTAGTAATCCCGGAAGATGGAGTTGGTCAGAATCTCCGAATGGAGCTTGGACACGCCGTTGACCTTGTGGCAGGCGGCCAGACAGAGGTTGGCCATGCGGATCTCGTTTTTGCTGATGACGGCCATATACTCGATCTTGCCCATATCGTCGCCGTAGAAGCCGTGCAGGCCAATGCGCAGGCGGCGGTCGATTTCCTGGACGATCTGGAACACCCGGGGCAGAAGCTGCTGGAACAGGTCCGTGTTCCAGCGCTCCAGCGCCTCGCTCATGACGGTGTGGTTGGTGTAGGACAGGGTGCGGCAGGTGATGTCCCACGCCTTGTCCCAGGGGTAATTGTACTCGTCCACCAGCAGGCGCATCAGCTCGGGCACGCACAGGGCGGGATGGGTGTCGTTGATGTGGATGGACACCTTGTCGGGCAGGTTGTCCAGGGTCTTGTTGTCCCGCAGGTGCTTTTTCAGAATAGTCTGCACCGAGGCGGACACCAGCAGGTACTGCTGGCGCAGGCGCAGGCGCTTACCCTCAATGTGGTCGTCAGCGGGATAGAGCACCTTGGAGATGACTTCGGCCATAGTGTCTCCCTCCAGGGCCTTGGCATAGTCGCCCCGGGAGAAAGCGGACATATCGAAGCTGTTGGGGGATTTGGCGGACCACAACACCAGGGGGTTGACCGCTTTGCTCTCATAGCCGGAGATATACATGTCATTGGGCACCGCCATGACGGACTGGAAATCCAAGTGCTTGATCCGGTACTTACCGCCGTCCTCCCAGCCGTGGACGTGGCCGCCGAAACGCACTTCCACCGCCTCGCTTTCATGGGGAACCAGCCACACATCCCCCATGCTCAGCCAGTCATCCGGAAATTCCATCTGCCAGCCGTCCACAATCTTCTGCTTGAAGATACCAAACTCGTACCGGATGGAATAGCCCGTCATAGGCAGGTCCAGCGTGGACGCAGAGTCCATATAACAGGAGGCCAGCCGCCCCAGGCCGCCGTTGCCCAGCCCAGCGTCCGGTTCCATCTCATACAGGGCATGAATGTCCACACCGCATTTGGCCAGCGCTTTGGTAAAAATCTCCTCCAGCCCTAAATTATACAGATTGTTGCGCAAGGAAGTTCCCACCAAAAACTCCATGGACATGTAATAAACCTGCTTGCCCTGATTCTTTTTGTAGAACTCGGCGCTTTTGCTGGCCAGCATTCTGTTGACCACATAACAGAGGGCGCGGTACACCTGCTGGGGCGAGGCGTTCTCCATGGCGCAGCCATAGCGCACCAGCAGAGTTTCCTCCAATTGGGAGATAATTTGTTTTTGATCCATACGATATACTGACTCCTTCTTGACCGGCAAAAAGCCGGGGAATTGATGGAAAAAATCACAGCCCGCTCCCGCGGGCTGTGATCTCACGGGGCGCGATAACACGCCCTTACATTATAGCACACAAGTCAAAATTTTTGCACTATAATTTTTCACTTTTTTCATCTTTTGTGAAAAAGATGAAAACCAAACTAAAAATCAGAAAAAGATGGAGCTAATCAGTCAAAGAATGATAAATATCCCAGTATTCCTGCACAGAACGTTTCCAGGAACTGTCATAAGCCATAACGCTCTTTTGCAACGCGGTCCAGTGCTCCTTGTCGTGGAACAATCCCTCGGCGCGGCGCACGGCATCCAGCATGTCGTGGGCATTGTAGCTCTTGAACGTAAAGCCGTTGCCCTCACCGGTCTCAATGTTATAGGCCGGGACGGTATCGAACAATCCGCCGGTCTCCCGCACGATGGGGATGGTGCCGTACCGCATGGCAATGAGCTGCGTCAGGCCGCAGGGCTCCTGCTTGGAGGGCATGAGCACCAGGTCCGCCCCGGCGTAAGCTTGATGCGCCAAGGTGTTGTCAAACACGATGTTAGCGGACATCTTGGCGGGGAAATTGGCGGCGTAGGCGCGGAACATGTCCTCATACTGCCGCTCACCGGTGCCGATAATGACCAACTGAAGGTCGTCCCACATCAGGTCATCCATAACGGCCTGGACCAAATCCACACCCTTATGGCCCACAAGCCGGGTGATCATAATGACCATGGGGGCCTCGTCCCGCACGGCCAGTCCCAGCCGTTCCTGGAGGAATTTCTTGTTTTCCGCTTTTTTCTCCAGGCTCGACGCATCGAAGTTGGCGTAGAGCAAAGGGTCTGCGGCGGGGTCGAACACCTCGGTATCGATGCCGTTGACCACGCCGCTGAGCTTGTAGGCATGCTGACGCAGCACGTCGTGGAGGCCGTGGGCATAGTAGGGGTCCTGAATTTCAAAAGAGTAGGTCCGGGACACCGTGCTCACCCGGTCGCTGGTGTGAATCGCAGCCTTCATCAGGTTGGTGCAGGTGTCAAAGTGCATGGTGGACTTCCAATCCTCAGGCAGCCCCAGCACCTCGTCTACAAACTCGTCGGGGAAACGGCCTTGATATTCCATGTTATGGATGGTAAACAAGGTCTTGATGGGCTGGTACTTCTCCACTTTCATATAGTGGGCGCGGAGGAACACGGGCACCAGAGCGGTCTGCCAATCGTTAGCATGGATCACATCGGGATACCAGTCCAAATACTGAAGGGCTTCCAGGATGGCCTTGGAGTAGAACGCAAAGCGCTCGCCATCGTCATAGTGGCCGTAGCAGCCGTCCCGGTAGAAGTAATATTCGTTGTCGATAAAATAGTACTGGAGTTTCTTTTTCTTGCTCACTGCCCGGAACAGCCCGGCATACACATTACGCCAGGACAGTGGGACGGAGAAGTTGGTGATATATTCCAGCTCAAATTCTGGATTGTCTTTGATGGCCTTATAGTAGGGCAGGAATACGTATACCTCAGTATTAGGCGTCTCAGCCAGCGCTTTGGGGAGGGCGGCGGCCACATCGCCCAAGCCGCCGGTCTTTATGAAGGGCGCGGCCTCACTGGTGGCTAATAGAATTTTCATACCGTTACTCCTTTGCGAATGACGACGGGGTTGGAATCCAGCCCCTTGAGCTGGGCGCCGTCGCTGATGGTAACCCATTTGTCCACGATAACGTTCTCCAGGCTGGCGCCCTCACCTACCACGCTGCCCTGCATGATGACGCAGTTCTTGAGCTTGGCGCCCTTGCCCACTTTTACGCCGCGGGACAGAACGCTGTTCTCCACACTGCCGTCCACGAAACAGCCGTCTGCGATGACGCAGCGGTCCACCTGACACTCCAGGCCATAATAGGCGGGGACTTCATCGGTGACGCGGGTGTGGATGGGTCGGTCGCCCCGGAACAAGGCGGCGGATACGTCGTCGTCCAGGATGGCCAAACTGCTCTGGAAATATTCATTCACATCCCGGACCCGCAGAACCTTGGTGTCCACCTCATGGAGCTTGATGGTCAGACGGCCCCGGTTGAACTCATGCTGAATGAAATCCCTCAGGAAGTCGTAAATGCCCCGGGAGGTGTAATCCCGAATGACGTTGATAAGCAGTTCCCGCGAGATGATCATGTGGCCCATGCTGGCGTAGTCACCGGGCTTGGCGGGACAGTCCAGAGCGTAAGAAGTAACCCGGTGGCCGGCATCCGCTCTCATGACGGAGGCAAAGTTCAGCTGGGAAGCCTCAGTCTCTCTCGTCGCCAGCATGGTGATGTCACAGCCGCTGGCAATGTGGTCCTCCAAAGCGGCCCGGTAGTCGATGTTACACAGCACATAGGCGTCGGCCAGCAGGACATAGGGAGTGGTGGAGATGGTCTCCAGGTAGTCCAGGGCATTGCGCAGCTCGTCCAGCTTGCCCCTGCTTCCGCTGGTGTGGGCGTCCTCCGTGGCGAAAGGGGGCAGGAGCTGGAGGCCGCCGTTCTTGCGGTTCAGGTCCCACTCCTGGCTGTTGCTCAGGTGGTCCATCAGAGAGTGATAGTGCTGCTTGACCAGCACCCCCACGTTGAGAATACCGGAGTTAACCATGTTGGACAGCGCAAAGTCCACCAGGCGATACCGCCCGCCGAAGGGGATGGCGGCCATGTTCCGGTCATAAGTAAAGGAATTCAGCGCGTCAGAGTACATCTCAGAAAAAATAATACCAGTCATTTTCATGGTGGACACCCCCTTAAACAATTTCCTTGGGCTTGATGACGGAACCGGCAGCCACAGTCCGCTGGTGGCCTACCACAGCGATGCCCCAGTCGCCGTCCAGGTAATTCTCCGGGCGCTCGCCGATTTTGGCGCCCTCTTCTACCACACACTGCTCACCCACAATGCAGTAGCTCACATTGGCGCCTTTGCGAATGACGGTATTGGGCATGATCACCGCTCCGGTCACCACAGCTCCCTCTTCGATTTCGCAACCGGTATACAGCACGGAATGCTCCACGCTGCCCCGAATGGTACAGCCCTCTGCCACAAAGGAGTTGGTAACCTTCGCGCCGCTGCCCATGCGGGTGGCGGGGGCGGAGTAGTTCCGGGCGTAGATGCGGAAGCTGGGGTCCC
>CANOBV010000115.1 GCA_947564255.1 uncultured bacterium
CACCAAAAGCAATGAATGATGTGAGCAGTCTTTGCTTTTGGTGGAATGGTCTTCTGCTCAAATTGACAGAAATCTTCATCACAGGTAAAACACTGATATTTGTAGCCTGGGAGCAGGCTGGGAAACAGCGGACTCTTGCAGCGCACGCAGGTTCCACAGCTCTCCAGAAACTTCATGTATTCCATTTCTTCATCTGTGTAGCCAGCGTCCCATAGAACCTTTTTGGCGTACTCCATGTTGTCAAAGACGCAGACTCCGCCCTCGTTGTCCAGCACAAATTCCATTTCGCTGTTGACGGTGATGCCGCCCACAGGGCGGCATACGACAATCTCGCTCATAAACATTCCTCCCAAAGATAGGCAGAGGATGGCCGCAACGGCCACCCTCTGCTTGTCATATCGCTGGCGGTTCCCCCGGCAGCAGTCAAAGTACAATCATACTGTGGCAATCCGGGTCATGGGCTAGGCCCCTCTGGAGAGCCTCCAACTGACTTGCTATGCTTGAAATACGGAACAGGATGCTGTTCCTATATCCGTAAGGCATCAGTTGGCTCCGTATGTCAGTCAACAGTGACAACTCCTTGTCATCGCTGCATCCGCAATGGATTCCACGGGCCTCAACAACCCGCGCTTGTGTGACCAGGTGACGAAACAGAGCAGCACGCGCAGCGATAGAAGATTCATATTCTTCCCACTTTGTCATCAACGTTCGCTTCATGTGGTTGGAATAGGATATCCTGACCCTTTGCGCCTTCGCCATTTGCAGGACCTGATGGTAGATGTCTAAAAGAGACTCCCGCTCCAATCTGCCATCAAGTCGCATATCCACAAAGCAGGTATTCGGGGATGTGATACGGATGTGTTCATCGCTGATCTCATAGCGCACATCTTTAATCATCGGACCGGCGAGATATTCCACATCCTGCCGGAAATCAGGGAGTTCCCCTTGCAGCAGGGCGGCAACGGGTTCTCGTTCGGGGTGGCCTGCCATGTATTCAAGAATACGACTTGTATCGATTGCGGCAACTATCTCCAGAGTCTCCATCCGGTGTGGTGTTGGAATCCAGACCCCAACGCCGTTGGTGATTTGGACGGTGCCGTTGTCGTCCACGAAAATGAACCCATCCCAGCCGGCGGTTTTGTGATGGCAGAGATTGACAAGCCTCATTCCGACACCACCCCAGCTTCCAGGCAGTTCTCCATATATGGGCGGCTGTCCACTTCTCCGGCGAAGTTGATCCCCTGATAGAAATACCGACCGCCACAGCTGGTAAAGGTAGCATAGGTGGGCTGCGGCCGCCCTATACGGGTGTCCTGCTCATGGCTGTAGGGTTCGCTCAATTGGAAACCGGCCCAACAGCCTTGCCCACCTTTCAAGCTGATTGGCGGGAGGGCATTCAGGTAATGGTCATACTGCTCAGCGGTGATCTCCTGCCCCCGCCGGGCAGTAGAGATGTCAAAACCAGTTTTGAGCGGACAGTCCCTAAATTTCTTGTCTATAATAAGCACCTTCTTTTTTGAACTGCGGTTTACTCCGCATCAAAATTCATCCTCATCCATAAGGATTTCGGCAATGGTGACAGACGCCGCATGATTCAGCTTTACCTTGTCGGCCAACTTCTTGAATGCGGCACCGATGCCGGCGTTGCCATCCACAGACACGGTATATCCCCGCTGGCTACCGTCAACGCTCCGCACGATCACAGCATAGCGGCAGGGCTGGTGTTCCTTCTCGAACTCCTCCCGCGTCATGCAGTCCACCATATCCTTGCCGCAGTTGGGGCAGGCGGTAAAAGTGTGGCCACAAATCTCCTCATCGTGGAGCACATCCGAGGTAAAATACTCACCGCAGGCGTCACACTGGACAATCTTGCTGCTGTCTCGGGCGGCGTCCGCGCAGGTATCGCAGACACGGAACTTTTTCCCCTCAATACTGCGATTGATGGGGCGCATATCCCAGATGGGGAACGGCTGCTGGCAATACGCACAGGTATAGTTGTTTTCCTTTTCCATGATAATCGCCTTTCTGTGTTGTTTTGCCTGGCGATAACGTTCAGGCATCTTTTGAAATGGTTTTCAAGCTATCCTCGTACTGATTTCGCAGGGCGGCGTCACGATCAAAGCGGAACAACAGCGTAACGCCCCGTTTCTTCACCAGAAAAAACCAGGGTTTTAGGCCGTCATCAATTTCAATGACCTCACCGGTCATAGGCAAAAAGTCGAGAATATCCGATAATGGCCGTCCTTTCGCCTCACGCTGAAATTTTGCGGCAGTCATATTGATGTATCCCTCATGTTTTAAGGCATATTCCGAGCCGCTGGGAGTAATTTCAAGGCCCTGTCGCTTCATCAGCTCCCGGTAATACCAGGTGTTGGTATCCTTATAGGCGTAGAGCCGCAGTTCTGCGGGCACTTTCCGTTTGGGACACCAGGACGGTGGATATACCTTCGGGTCACGCTTTTTCATCTCCCGAGGCCGTTTGCCGCCCATGCAGTATCTGTACCCGAAACGCAGGGTCAGGCCCTTGACTGGTTGGGGTGTAGTTTCCATACACAGCAGGTAGTCCGAACATTCAGAACAGCGGAACCGGTAGATTTTTCCCTCCGGCATCACGCTGCCTCGCCGTTGCCAGGCTTTGTAAGCCCTGCCGCAAGCATGGTCATGGCACAGCGGAACCCGGTGGCGAACGCCTGCGCCTGCAAGATATCCCCCTTTTTATGGAGCAAGGTGGACGTGCGGTCAATCAGGCTCCAAATGTCCGGAGAAACGGCCTTGTGGAGCGCGGCCTCGTTCGCGATGATCTCAGCGGTACAGTCCGTAATTTCCTCTGGTTCCGGCTCATCACTGGGGTCATAATTGCCGAGGTACAGATCTGTCAGAAAATCCTCCGGGATATTCTGGGGCAGTTGAACCACAGGCGCCGGCGCATTGAGAGACTTTGCGATATCCTCCAACGCCTTGGTGATCCTTGGAACCGTATTCGTATAGAACTCCTGTCCCATTCTGGTCTCGTAAAAATCCATCAAATCATCCTTTCCTATTATCCGGCCTTTTTTTGCGTTGTGGATGGACCCTCCGCACCGGCACAGCCAAGACAGATCACCCGCCATTCTCCTGGGGGCTTCTGGCCGCTGCGGATACTCTCCAGCAAATGTCGTTTTCCGCAGACACCGTACCGAAGAAACCGGCCTTTCCGTGTGCGGCGCTCCAATGCGTAGTACATTGGTCAGCCTCCTTCCGGCACAGCCGTCAGCCGCTTGAGTTCCTCGGTGTTGGCGTGGAACTGCGGCAAAAATGGCTTGTCCAGGTCATAGTTGTAGTAGCGGTAAAAGAGGAACTGAAACATCAGGCCCTTGAGCCGCCGTTCCCCCATAGCCACCGCGTTTTTGCCCAGGGTAGGGAGCGACTCAAAGTCCTCTTTCAAGAAACTACGGGCATCCAAAGGGAAGTTCTCATAGAACCAATCCTTTACGAATACCGTGCCTCCCATGAAGTGGTGGGGCCGTTCTGTGCAGAGACAGTACAGGAAGTCCCTGTCCTGATCTCCCGGCACTACCGTAAAGGGGTACATACGGCAGACCCGGGGACGTGCCTCGTAGACGCTGCATCGGCCATTCTTCAGAAACACACAGGCATTCTCCGGCCCATCCGTATTCAGGAGGAAGATGGGCAGACGGTCGGCCAGCATATCAGGATGGGTATATTGGGCCAGCAGATCTTCTGGGCCTTCTATGGCCTCACCCTGCTCCCGCAAAAAGCGGGAAAGGCGGTAGATGTCCATTGGCTCCAGCATAATGCTGTCCTCCACATGGCGGCAGCAAGCCCCACAGAGCTGACAGTGAAAGGGAATGCGCTCTTTGCCTTTTACAGGTTTAATTTTCATGTTTTCATTCATTGGCATCTCCTATGAAACGCAAGGGGCGCACCGCAGGTAAAAACCCGCAGTGCGCCTCTCATGCCCTGATCTGCTCAAGCGGCCATGCACAGCATTTCCTCAGCCGCATGCGGGAAAGGGTCCAGTAGCAGCCGATAGTTGGTGTTCATGGTCTCAAAGCGGATCTCATCACGCTTTTTCCGATGGATCGCCACCACACGGGAGGTACGTAGGATGCGGCCCTGGCTCAGAATCAGGGCGCAGCTTCCAACCTCCAAGGGGTACATCAACACACCGCTTAAAGTGGTGGTTTTCTTGTCATTCACGTTCAAAACCTCCATTTCAACTCATGTATAGTTTTAGATACACACGGTACAATTCCCTCAGCAGGCTACGGACCCGCCTGGGTGCGATCCCCAGTGAGTGGGCAGTCTCTGCGATGGAGTAGCCCTGTGACCGTAAGGCCATCATCTCGTACTGCGAGCGACTGGCGGTGGAGACCAGATCATGGAGAATCAGTCTGGCCTCCAGCTCCGCCATCGGGTCTGGTGCAGTCGCTTGGACAGTTTCCTTGTAACGCTGCTCCGCCGCCTCCCGACGTGCCTCCGCACGGTGAAAGGACGCGATACTCTGCTTCATGGAGCGCCACGCTATGGTAGAGAAAGCGTACCGCCGCAGCTCCGGCCTTGTCAGATACCGCTTGACGGCGGAGAGAAAGCCGAGGGCGGCGATGTCGTAGTAGTCGTCCACAGCACGACCCTGCTCATGCAGGTAGCAGTAGATCAGATTGTGGTTTTCCGCCGCAAACCGGCGCTGATCCTCTGTCAGCGCCAGTAATCCGCTCTCGGACAAATCAGTCCGGCAAATCCCCGTACTCGCCGTTCACGATAGTGGCGCCCACGGAGAAGTGCCCCTCATTGTCCGGCATGACACGGGCGGGACGGCCCATCTCGACCTCACTGCCGGCGTTGGTCTCCCGCACGATAGCCCGCTGCTCCTGGATCAGTTTCAGCTGCTCCTTAAAGCTCTCCGCATAAGCTTTCACCCGGGCCAGCTCCTCGCCGGTGAAGTCATAGAGCCGCTCAAACCGGGCGACACTGTAGTCATCCTTGCCGTTGTTTTCCTTCTTCAGGCTGATCCGGATCACGCTACCGCACAGACCACGGTGCCGGGCCAGGAAGGCTCTGTTCACAAAGTCCGTATAGGGCCTGATGCTTGTGGGCGGCAGATACAACTGGATGGGCATAAATGCGCCACTCTGCAGCAGGTACAGAATCCGCATATTCTTGCAGGCCTTGCCTTTTCCTTTGGGGCCAGTGCCAAAAACGTTGTATCCGCAACTGGCGCACAGGCCGCCGGGGCAACCGACCCCCAGCTTGCCGTCCTCCGACTGGCACTGGGGCGGGGTGTTGTCGTCGTACTCGCTCCCCTCGGGCCAGTAGGCATTGGCGTTGTGGCTGTGGAGGATGATCCCCTCCAAGGTCTGCACATACTCCGGGTTGTCCGGATTGTCGCCGGGCATCTCGAAGACCAGCATCCCGCCGCCAGGGATCTTGACCCGCTGGAAACCCAGGTTCAGGCCATCCATATCCTCCGCCAGTTCCTCCTGGGAAAAGTCGCTGCTGTCCACCATGTCCGGCAACAGGAAGGGGGTACGCTCCACCAAAGTCGTGTTATTCTGGTTGCTCATGTAGATATTCCTCCTATCAAAATATTTGCAGGGCCGTCAGGCGACCATACTGCTAACCTGGTTGATACGCCGGAAAATCTCCGGGTTCATGGTCATGACCGTGTAGCCGATGCTCTCCAGCTGGGAGGCACGGTCATAGCTTTCCACGTCCTGACTGTACCGGGTGACGGCATTCGCCAGGCCGTAGACGGTGTAGTCGGCGTTCTCGATCAGACGCTGGAGCACGCCGCCGCTCTCCGCCTCCGTGATGCCGAAGCTGGAACTTGCCAGCTTGACCACGCCGGGGAGGTCGGCGGTGTTCAGCCGCAGATGGGTACTCTCCCGCATCTTCCCCAGCACCTGGGCAAAGCGGGCCTCATCCACTGACGCCCGCACCGTGTCCCGAATCTTCAGGACAAAAGCCTTATCATCGGCGGCCAGCGTCTCCTTAGAGTAGAGGAAGAAGTTCTCATCTGTGGTGTTGACACGGCCGATATGAGTCCGCCGCGTCCGGGCCTCATTGACCACCATGCCGTTTTTGCATACCAGCCGGAAAATCAGCGGCTGGATGCTCACAGCGCCCAGCCCGGTCTCACTGTTGGAGATCACCACGCCGGCCTGCACAATGTCGCCAGGAGTTACCTCGGCGGTGAGCCGGGGGTTGACCACCTTGATATACATATAGTCCTCGGTCAACTCACAGCTCTCGTAGTAGGCGCCCGGCATCTCCTCGATGATGGGGAGGGTGATGTTGGCGATGTCCAGGTTGTCGATGCGGCGGTAGCGGTCACTGAGAAACGCCCGGGCCCGTCCGTCGATGGTACGAAGCAGGCGGTACTCGGAACCGCGGCTCAGCCAACTGTTGACGTTATCCGCCAGCAGGCCCGTGTTCTCCGTGAGCATCTTGTCGTAGTACTTCTGGGGGATGCCCAGGTAAGTGCCGAGTTGCCGGTGGGCCGTCTGCTGGATATCCAGCGGCTCCACACGGTCGATCCCCGTGTTGTCCAGAAGCCGCAGCATCGGAGCCCCGCCGCCAGCCTCCATGAGGATGTTGGCGGTGTTCACCGAGTAGTCCTGCTTGGCCTCGCTCTGGCGCAGGATCTCCCGCGCCATTTCCTGAATGGTTCGTCCTGCTTTCACGTTTGTCCTCCTTTTTTACCAGGCAACGATGATGCCATTGTCTTGGGTGGTGGCGGCAAGGCCGTTCTGCTCCAATACCTTTACCAGACCCGGCCAGTAAACACGCTCGGGGAAACTGGTGAAAGCCCCCTGCGAGGTCTCCGTGCCGCCGTCTGTGGCCTGTGTGCAGATTGTCCCGTCCTCCTTCAGTGTCAGGCTGTGGTGGCCCCGGGATTCCAGGTCGGCTACCAGCCGCTCCAGCACTTCGCGGCCCTGCGTTTCATACCAGATACGAGGGTCCAGTGTGTCCTGTGCCGGGGTGCCGGGCTTCTCGCCAGTATTGCCGCCAATAGGGGCCACCTTGACGAGGGAACATGACAGCTTGCCATTCCGATCCAGCGTCACATCCGCATAGTCGTATTCCGGGATGCCGCTGACACGGATACGCCCGGTGCCGCCCTGCGCTACAAAACTTGCGGGGTCCCGCATGACCCACTCCCACTGCGCGTCCGGGTAGGCCGATTTCAGGCAGCCGGAGATGCGGTAGTTGACGTGACGGAGCAATGTCTGCATGAGTACCTGGTCAGGGTAAGCGTTAATCTGTGTCTGCTGACTGACCCGTGCGGTGCGCCGGTTGGGGAGCACCTGCGTCAGAATGACCCAGAGGCCCCATACGGCGAATACGGCGGTCAGCAGCACAGTGCAGAGAGTGCCTCGGGTAAGAGCCAGGATGGCAATCACCACACCGATCAGGATGGAGATGCTGCCCCAGAGGGGAGTGTTCTTCTTCATTTCTGTAGCCACCTTTTCTGAAATTTTCTCTGAAAACGCAAAAAAGAGACCTGATACCCACTCCGTTACTGGATTATGGGGTATCAAGCCTCTTCATTTCGCCGGAATCTTTTCCGGCAGGTCTTTCGTTGTGGCCCATACGCAAAGGGCCGCTGTCTGCTCAAAAGCATCATCCTTTCCGCCCACTGGGCTAAAATTATATATAATAAAAAGTACCAATAGGCAGACTGCTCCCTAAACAGCGCAGTCCATCCAATCGGTACTTGCGTACAATCCTAACAACGTGTGCAATACGAGTGCCCCTCGTTCCCGGCTCCACAGGAAACCGGCTCCGCACTTTCAGCGGAGAACGCACAAACAATCAATTACACAGTCAGTTTACTTCAAAAAACGGCTTTTGTCAACGAAAATGTTTCGATAGATTATCTTATAATTTGACATTTGCTTCTGGCCCTTGTGGTATATGAAGTAGCCTGAACTTGTAAAATGGATGTTGCTTTGTGAACTCAC
>CANOBV010000116.1 GCA_947564255.1 uncultured bacterium
CCGTCTGGGTGATGCACCGGGGATTGCGGCACACCGGGCCGCGGCCGATCTCCACTGGGTCCGGAACCCTTCGGGGCTGGTTGGCCAAGTCGGCCAGCAGGGCCATCCGGGCGAACATGCCGTACCGGGCCTGCTGGAAATACACCGCCCGGGGGTCGTCGTCCACATCCACCGCGATCTCGTCCACCCGGGGCAGGGGGTGCATCACCAGCAGATTTTCCTTGGCCCGGCTCAGCTTGGAGCGGGTGAGGATGTATACGCCCTTGTTCCGCTCGTACTCCAGCGGGTCGATGAACCGCTCCCGCTGGATACGGGTCATGTACAGCACGTCCAGCTGGGGAATCACCGGCTCCAGGCCGGACACCTCGATGAAGGGCATGTTCCGCTCCCGCATGAACTGCCGCAGATACTCCGGGATGGCCAAATCCCGTGGGGCAATGAGAAAAAACCGAATGTTTTCAAACTTCTCCATGGCCTTGATGAGGGAATGCACCGTCCGGCCGTTTTTCAAATCGCCGCACAGCCCCACGTTCAGCCCATCCACCGTCCCTCGCAGCCGGGTAATGGTGGTCAGGTCCGCCGTGGTCTGGGTGGGGTGCATGTGTCCGCCGTCTCCGGCGTTCACCACCGGAACGTCCGAATAAAGCGACGCCGCTTTGGCCGCCCCCTCCCAGGGGGTCCGCATGACGACAACGTCGGCATAGCCCGACACCATTTTGATGGTGTCTTTCAGCGTCTCTCCTTTGGCCACCGACGAGGAATTGGGGTCCGCAAAACCAAACACCGTCCCTCCCAGCCGCAGCATGGCGGTCTGGAAAGAAAAGTTGGTGCGGGTGGACGGTTCGTAGAACAGTGAGGCCATCACCTTTCCCCGGCACACATCCAGGTGTTCCTCCGGCGCGTCCATAATGCGCTCCGCCCTGGCGTACAGCTGGTCCCACTCCCGGCGGGACAGGTCCCCAAAGTCGATCAGATGGCGCATAGCGCTTCCCTCCTTCAAATTCGCTCCATTGTACCACACTTCGACCTGACGGGCAACTGAAAAACCCTACATATTTTTAGAGGGTTCCGCAATCTCCTTGTGATTTTTACGGCAAACCCGAACTTGTCACGCTTCGCCTGTTCGCGGCACGCGGCTTTCATCAAAGAAAAATCCGCTCCATTTTATTTCCGCCCGCGGCGAAAACTGCGGGCGCTCCCTCGCTTCTCCTCTCCCCGGTTTTGGTATTCCAGGGTCCGTCTGCGCCGCTTACGACGGCTCAGCGCTTCTCCGCAACCCGAAGTTGCGCTTTTTCCAGCTCAATTTGGTTGACCGCAGGGGAGAAAACGGCTATCATAAAGCCACGCTGGCGAAATCGGTCCGATGCCGGACCAAGGGGGTATATCACTGTGAAATTAGGAGAAAAATTACAACAGCTGCGCAAAAAAAGCGGCCTGTCCCAGGAACAGCTGGCCGCCCGGCTCACCGTATCCCGGCAGGCGGTGAGCAAATGGGAGCTGGACGACGCGGTGCCGGACACGGAAAACGTGGTCCAGCTCAGCCGCCTGTTCGGCGTGTCCTGCGATTACCTGCTCCGGGAGGAGGTGGACGAGCCGGACATGGCCCTGGTCCCGGCCGCACAGGACCCGTCTCAGCCTGCCCCGCTCGGAGAGACGCATTTGAATGAAGAAGGCTGGACACACAACGCCCGCATCGTGTCCCTTTCGGTGTGCGCCATCGGCCTGATGCTGGCACTGGGCGGTTATTTTTTTGTAAGCGTTCCGGTTTTAATGATTCTGGGCCTTGTTGCCCAGATATTAGGGGTCGTGATTTTTGAGCTGGCCGTTCCCCGCATGGGAAGGCAAGGGTCCCTGGCCCGTCTGGACTTTCTCATCGCCGCGTGCTGGCTGATGATCCCCGTCCTCTTGACGCTGGTGTTCTGGCACGGCTTCTGGTATGGTGGCTTGGTATGGTTTTCCCTGCCGGAGCTTGTGGCGCTTACCCTGCCGCTGGGCGCGGCCGCCACCATGTTCCTGCTGTTTCTGCGCCGCCGCGCCGCCCGCAAAAACTAAAAATTGCTTCGTATGAAATCCCTCTGTTTTCCCATCCTAATCAGGACTTGAGAAAACGGGGGGATTTCATGCGCTGGCTCTGGTATTTCATCATCTACAGCTTCTGCGGCTTTTTGCTGGAGGTGGCCTTTGCCCGGGCCATCCGCCACCCCAAACGGGACCGCAAATGCCTGCTCCTGCTCCCCCTTTGCCCGGTATATGGTCTGGGGGCATGTCTGATTTTATGGGCGGCCTCGTGGGGCCGGGGGCCTTTATGGGTGGCTCTGGCGGGAGGAGCGGCCGCCACGGCGGCGGAACTCCTCATGGGTGCGTTTTACCGCTACGCTCTTGGCGTGGAGTTCTGGGACTACACCGGGATGCCGGGCAGCCTGGGCGGGCTGGTATGCCCGGTTTTCTCCGTCTGCTGGACGGTGCTGGCTCTGGCGCTGGTGTATCTTGTCCACCCAGCGGTGGCTGCGCTGGCCGCTCTCATTCCCCTCTGGTTGGTTCCACCCGTCCTCATCATACTGGCGTCGGATATTCTGGTCTCCTGCGCCGCCCTGCGGCGGACGGGCACCACGGACGTATTGCGCTGGTACGGGTGAAACGCGGCCGCGGAACTTGCCGCCTTGACAATATTCCGGTTTAGGCATACAATATAGGCCATCATCAGACCCCAGAGAGAGGGGAGAAACCCATGATTGAGCTAAAAAATGTCACCAAGGTGTTTCCCACTGCCGAGGGCCAGCTCCACGCCCTCACCGACGTGTCCCTCACCATCGGCGACGGCGCGGTGTACGGCATTGTGGGCATGAGCGGCGCGGGAAAATCCACCCTGGTGCGGTGCATCAATCTGCTGGAGCGGCCCACCTCCGGCCAGGTGGTCATTGACGGCGCGGACCTGTGCGCCATGGGCGCGGGGGAACTCATCGCCCAGCGCCGGTCCATCAGCATGATCTTCCAGCAGTTCAACCTGCTCATGCAGCGCACCTGTTTGAAAAACATCTGCTTTCCCATGGAGATCGCCCGCGTAAAAAAGGCGGAGGCGGAAAAACGGGCTCGGGAACTGCTGGAAGTGGTGGGTCTGCCCGACAAGGCGGACGCTTATCCCGCCCAGCTGTCCGGCGGCCAGAAGCAGCGCATCGCCATTGCCCGTGCCTTGGCCTCAGAACCCAAAATTCTGCTGTGCGACGAGGCCACCTCCGCCCTGGACCCCAAAACCACAAGGGATATCCTGCGGTTGGTGAAAGACATCAACCGGCGTCTGGGCATCACGGTGGTGGTCATTACCCACGAGATGGCGGTGGTGGAGGAGATCTGCACCCACGTGGCCATTCTGGACCACGGCCGGGTGATGGAGACGGGCACCGTAGAACAGGTGTTCTCCAGCCCGCAGACCGAGGCGGGCCGGCGGCTGGTTTATCCCGACGGGGTGGTCATCGACCAGCTTCCCGCCGCCAACGTCGTCCGCATCGCCTTCAACGGCGGCTCGTCCTACGAGCCCCTCATTGCCTCGCTGGCCATCGACTGCGGGGTTAAGGTGAACATATTGGGGGCGGACACCCGCAATGTCAACGGACAGGCTTTCGGCACCATGCTCCTGGGCCTGCCCGCCGACCCGGCTGAGGCCGCCAAGGCCGCCGCTTACATCAAAAACCAGCCCGACGTGACCATGGAGGAGGTGCGGGATTACTATGGCTGATTGGCTCATCTCCTTTTTCTCCATCACCGATCCCAAGCTGGTAAAAAATATCACCGAGCAGGTCCCCTACCTGCTGGAGAGCATCCCCTTTGCGGTGTGGGAAACCATCTATTCCACCGCCGTCGCCACCTTCTTCGCCTACCTCATCGGCCTGCCCCTGGGTGTCATCCTGGTCACCGGGGAAAAGGACGGCATCCGCCCCCTGCCCCCCGCCTTCATGCAGGCGCTGAACGTGGTCATCAACCTGCTGCGCTCCTTCCCCTTTCTCATCCTCATGATCGTGGTCATGCCCTTGTCTCTGGTCATTGTAGGCACCACTATCGGCACTCCGGGCATCCTGGTTCCCCTGGTGGCGGCGGCGTTTCCCTTTGTGGCTCGGCTGGTGGAGGGTTCCATCCGGGAGATGGACCGGGGCCTCATCGAAGCCGCCCAGGCCATGGGCTGTTCCACCTTCCAAATCGTATGGAAGGTGATGCTCCCCGAGAGTCTGCCCTCCCTGGCCTCCGGCTTTACCAACGCTTTTGTCAACATCCTGGGCTACGGCGCCATGGCCGGGTCCATCGGCGGCGGCGGGCTGGGCGCCATGGCCCTCATGCGGGGCTGGGGGCGGCAGCAGTTCATCGTTATGTACACAGCGGTGGTGGTACTCATCCTCCTCGTCCAAATCTTTCAAACCATCGGCACCCACACGGCCCTGCGCATGGACAAACGGACGGCAGTCGGCCAAAAACGGGGAAAGAAAAAGTAAATCTGTGGCCTGCGCCAAAATCCGCGATTTTGGCGCAGGCTTCTCTGTGCAAAATCCACCATTGACAAAAATGCTTTTGCGCGTTAAACTAACAAGCAATCAAATACATATCAAAGGCAATGATGGGGAGAGTACGCGCGGAGATACGGCACAGAGAGCCCGGGAAGCTGGAAACGGGCACGGAAGGCCGCGCCGAACATGGCCCCGGAGCCGCACGGCCGAGGAGCACCGCCGCTTTCAGGCCGCGCCGGGGGCGCCCGTCACAGCGCCAGGGTATGCCAGTACCCGGTAAGGCCCGGTCCCGTGAGGGGCGGGTAAAGCAAGGTGGTACCACGAAGCGGAAACGCTCTCGTCCTTGACTCGTGTCAAGGACGTTTTTTTGTGCCCCAAGCATCCGACAGCGGTGGCTCCCGCGCGAGCGGTCCATATATACATCAACGCACATAAGGAAAAGGAGGATCTGAAATATGAAGAAAAGAACACTGGCCCTGGCCCTGTGCGCCGTCCTGGCCCTGGCCCTGTTGTCCGGCTGCGGAGGAAAAACGGGCGCCACCCTGAAGGTCGGCGCCTCCCCCACGCCCCACCAGGAGATTTTAGAGGACGTGGTGAAGGAGCTTCTGGCCAAGGAGGGCATCACACTGGAGGTCGTGGCCTATGACGACTATGTTTTCCCCAACAATCACGTGGAGGACGGCCAGCTGGACGCCAACTATTTCCAGCACATCACCTACATGAACGAGTTCAATGAATCCAGCGGCACCCATCTGGTGAGCGTGGCGGGCATCCACTATGAACCTTTGGGCATTTATCCCGGCAAGACCGCCAGCCTGGACGCCCTGGCCGACAAGGCTGTCATTGCCATCCCCAACGACGCCACTAACGGCGGGCGGGCCCTGCTTCTGCTCCAGCAGGAGGGCCTGATCAAGCTGAAGGACGGCGTGGGCCTCACCCCCACCGTGTCCGACATCGCGGAGAACCCCCACAGCTTCGACATCAAGGAGCTGAAGGCGGAACTGCTCACCACCACCCTGAAGGATGTGGACGTGGCGGTGATCAACGGCAACTACGCCCTGGGCGCGGGGTTGAAGGCTGAGGACGCCCTGGCTTTCGAGGCCGACGACGGCGCGGCGGCCGAGGCCTATGTGAACGTCCTGGCCGTCAAAGAGGGCCGGGAGAACGACGACAGCATCAAGGCGCTGGCCAAAGCCCTCCAGTCCCCCGAGGTGAAGGAGTACATCGAAAAGACCTACGGCGGCGGCGTGGTGGCTCTGTTCTAAGCGGCACAAAATATAAAAAGGCCCCGGCGGACGCACTGTGTCCGCCGGGGTTCGCCGTTCAATCCTGTGTTCCAAACAGCTCCTCCAGGCAGTCCTCCACCTCCGGACCGGGGAGCAGGGCGGCATACGCCCCCACACTCCGGGCCGCCGACAGCTTCTCCCGAATGGAACGCGGGGTGTCGAAAAGCACAAAATGGGCCTGGGGCCCCGCCATATAGGTGAAGTAATGGGCGCACAGCCCCCGGTCAAAAAATACGGCGGGCTCCAGCCGGTTTATCATTCCCTCCAGCTCTTCCCTGCTTAGCGGCTCTCCCCGCCCTTTGGCCGGAAGTAGAAAATCCTCCCGGACCCACTCTACAGCCAGCGCCACCCGCTCCTTGCCGTAACGCTCCGCCGCACCCCGCAGCCGCCGCTCCAGCGTACCGTGGGTGAGGACGGACGGGACCAACAGCCGGGCCTTGGGGGCATAGGACGCATAGCATTCCGGCACATACAGGCCCCAGCCCTGGGCGGCGCAGTTGCGGTCCAATATCTCCACCAGCTTGGGCAGACAGCCGGCGGGGAGCCCCTCAAAGTCGCAGACAATGCCCCGGAAGGAACGGCGGCGGCACTCCCCCAGAATTTGGCGGCAGCATCCCACCGGGTCTCCCGCCCCGTCGAAGCCCGCGCAGTCCACCTGCATCAGCCCGCCCCGCAGGGTCTGGGGCAGGCGGATGCCCAGCAGTTTGGGTCCCGGCCCCACCCGGTAGGCCATGTGGGCAGGGGTGAGGCCAAAATCCCTTCCCCTGGTTTCCCGCCCGGCGGGCAGAGCCAGAAGCAATTCTTTCATGTGGGTTCCCCCTTGTGAAGTGCAAAAATTTGTGATAAGATAAATAAAATGTGCTTATCCCAAATTTATGCTCGTCCAGAGCGGAATAGAAGGTGGAATATGGCGTGGTTCCGGGCACGGTTCAGGGCCCATGATATTTATGACATCACCGGCGAGGCTCTGGAGCGCCGGGGTTTTAAGCTTCTGCTGGCAGATCTGGACAACACTCTGGTTCCCTACGGAGTGCCTCTGCCGGACCAGACATTGAAAGCGTGGCGGGACGACCTCAGGACCCATGGGGTAACCCTGTTTGTGCTGTCCAACAACCGGCATGAGAGCCGCCCCCGGATTTTCTCTCAGGCGCTGGACGTGCCCTATATCGGCCACGCGGGCAAACCCAAGCCGCCCTCCTTTCTCCAGGCCATGGAGCGGATGGGGGTGTCGGCGGAGCAGACCGCCATCGTGGGGGACCAGGTGTTCACCGACGTGCTGGGGGGCAATCTGGCCGGGGTGAGCGCCATTCTGGTGGAGCCCATCCGGCTGGCCGGCAATCCGGGGCGGTATCTGCGCTACGCCGTGGAGGTCCCCTTCCGGCTGCTGTCGGGAAAGGGGGAGGCATTATGAGCGCCGTCTTCGGCCCCGCAGGGAACGCGGAAAACTTTCCCTACAAGTCCTCGGCGGACGCGCCAAAATGGTTAAAGGAGATCGGCCTGGACTGCTACGAATACCAGTGCGGCAAGGGGGTCCACGTGGGGGAGGCAACCGCCCGAAAGGTGGGCCTGGCCGCCAAAGAGCACGGCATCGCGCTGTCCCTCCACGCGCCCTACTTCATCAATCTGGCCAACCCGGACCCCGAGGCCCTGCAAAAGACCATCGGCTATATCACCGGGGCCTGCCTGACGGCGGACCGGATGGGGGCGAAACGGGTGGTGATCCACTCGGGGGCGCTGATGAAGCGCACCCGCCGGGAGGCGCTGGACATTGCCCTGCGCTCCTTGAAGGAGGTTATCGCCGCCTGTGACGGGGCGGGCTTTTCCCACATCACCCTGTGTCCCGAGACCATGGGGAAAATCAACCAGCTGGGGGACCTGGACGAGGTGCTGGAACTGTGTGCCGTCGACGAGCGTCTGCTCCCCTGCGTGGACTTCGGCCACCTCTACGCCCGCTCCCTGGGCGCGGACCAGGGGGCGGAGGCTTTTGAGCGGATGCTGAACCGCATGGAGGAGGTTTTGGGCCCGGACCGGGCCTCCCGCTTCCACAGCCACTTCTCCCACATCGAGTTTACCCCGGGCGGCGGGGAAAAGTGCCACCGCACCTTTGCCGACGACGGGGGCTACGGCCCGGACTGGGCGCCTCTGGCCCAGGCGGTGGC
>CANOBV010000117.1 GCA_947564255.1 uncultured bacterium
GAATTGCTAGAACTGCTTAAGCCACATCCTGTAAATGGCAGAACGCCTTGTCCAGCAGCGCTTCCCTGTCGTATGGAAACCACTGGGCGATATTGGTGTCCCATAGGATGATCTGGATAGGCAGGCCGGTCTCGGCGTCCACGTCCACCGACAGGGATTTGTTGTGATAGGTCTCATAGTCGGTCCAGGAGAACTGGTAGTAACGGAAGGGCTCCCGGACCTCCTGTTCTCCCGCCGGGTCCCAGAGCAGGAGGCGCTGTATGTCGCAAAATTCGTATGCCTCGTCGGTGGCTCCCGTATACTCGTCGAAAAAGAGGTCGGGGACGATGTTCCACTTCGTCAGCTGCTCCCGGAGGGCCAGGGTCTGTTCCCGTTTGGTGAAGCTGTCCGCATATGTTCCCGTACTGGAGGACAGGACGGGGCGCGCCGAGGAATATTGGTTGGCGAACAGCTCCATCCGGTCCAGCAGGGTGGGCCCTTCCCGGACGGGCAGGGCGGCAGCATCCAGCGGCTCCGTATGGACTTGGCCGAATTGCCCCATATCCCGCATTTGGGAGAGGTACGGGGACAGAACCGCCGCCCCCGCCACGATCAAACAGGTCAAAACCGGGAACAGCCATTTTTTCATTAGCTTCATGTCTGGCCCCCTCCCTTCAAATGGATGCGCGCCGTAGTGCCCTCACCCGGCGCGCTGTCAAATTCCAGCGTCCCGCCATGGAGCTCCACCACCCGCCGGCACAGGGCCAGCCCCAGCCCCGCGCCCCCCTGGGCCCGCGCCCGGGACTTGTCCACCATATAAAACGGCTCGGTGATGCGGCCCAGCTCGTCCGCCGGGATGCCCCGGCCCGTGTCCGACACCTGGATGAGGTAGCTGCCCTCCCCCTCAGCCCACCCGGTGAGGGCGATGGAACCGCCTTCTGGCGTGGCCTTCCGGGCGTTGTCCAGCAGGTTGAGGCATACCGTCTCCATCAGATCTGGCTCTATGGAGACGGGGGCCTCCTCCGCTTCCACCGCAAAACGGATGCCCGCGCCCTCCAAAGCGGGGCGCAGGGCGTTGCCCACCCGCTCCAAAAATGCCCGCATGGCGGTGGACCGCAGGGAGAAGTCCCGCCGATCCAGCACAATCAGCTCCATCAGCTTGCCGGACAGCGCCTCCAACCGCTTCCCCTCCCGGAAGATGTACCCGGCGCTGTCCCGCACCTGATCCGGCGTGGCGGGCCGGGACAGCAGCAGGTCGGCGTAGCCGAGGATGGAGGTGAGGGGCGTTTTGATCTCGTGGGCGAAGCTGGCGGTGAAATCCTTTTCCCGCCGGGCGGCGTCGGTGAGCTCGTCCACCTGCTGTTCCAGCCGCGCCGCCATGGCGTTGAAGTCCTGGGACAACTCCCCCAGCTCATCGCCGCTGGTGACGCGCACTCGCTGGGACAGTTCCCCCGCCGCCATGCTCCGGGTGGCGGCAGACAGGCGGCCCAGGGGGCGCAGGATGGCGCGGGCTGCGACCAGCGACACCAGCCCCACCCCGGCGGCAAGGGCCAGCATCACCCCGGCAAAGCTGCGGTACTGCCTCTCCCGCTGGGCGAACAGGGCGGACACCTCCCGGCAGTTTTCCAGGTATATGGTCTCGTCCAGCAGGCGCAGGGCACTGGCCCCGTGCAAATAGTACGCGCCCTCGGCGACCCGGCGCAGCGTCCAGCCCCGCCGGTTTTCCGCCAAACTGGGAATCAGGGGGTAGGGTCCCAAATCCGGAGGCATACAATCGTTTCCGCCCAGCTCCCTGCCGCCATGGTCGCTGAGCCGGAAGGCCGCCGTCCGGCCCCCGGCAGTGATGATAATGCTCCCCGCCGCCTGGGCCACATCCTCCCGCCCCTCCACCGTCCGGCGGTCCAGCTCCCGGGACAAGGCGTAGCGCACCATATCGTTCTCCCCGTACAGCGTCTGTACCTCCTGGGCCAGCGCGGCGCGGAACTGTCCGTCGATGAGGACGAACCCGCCGATGGCGCAGGCCAGGATGGTGATGGACACCATGGAGCAGAACAGCTTCCAAAACAGTTTCATGGCCTACACCTCCAGCCGGTAGCCCACCTTGTACACCGCCACCAGCCGCTTTTCCAACCCCAGTTTTTTGCGCATACGCTGGATATGCAGGTCCACGGTGCGGCTGTCCCCCAGGTACTCGTCCCCCCACACCCTCTCATAGATGCGGTCCCGGTACAGGGCTACGTTTTTGTTTTGGACGAACAGGAGGAGCAATTCATATTCCTTGGCGGTGAGGGCCACGGGGACGCCGTTCCGGCGAACGGTGCGGGCGGCGGTGTCGATCTCAATGTCCGGCGGCAGGGACAGCACCCGGCCCGTTTTGCCGCACCGCCGCAGCACCGTCTCCACCCGGGCCAGCAGCTCCATCAGCTCGAAGGGCTTGGTGATGTAGTCCTCCGCGCCCAGACGCAGGCCCTTCACCCGGTCTTCCACCGTCCCCTTGGCGGTGAGGAAGATGACGGGCACCTCCAGAGTGCGGCAGTAGTCCAGCACCTCGTAGCCGTCTGCTCCCGGTAACATGATGTCCAACAGCACCAGGTCAAAGGGTTCCCGTTCCAGCAGGTCGCAGGCGGACAGGCCGTCGGCGGCCCAGGTGCAACGGTAGTCCGGGCCGTCCAGGGCGGTCCGGATGAGGTTGGCGATGGCGGGTTCATCCTCGGCAATCAAAATCTTGTTCATGGGCACACCTCCCTATTGTCATTGTACACCCCTTGTCCATCATTTTGGCATCAAAAGAATAATCCTCCTGGTTCGAGGATTTTTGAATGATGGTTGGAAGCTCCATGGCAAAAGGTACCTGCGGCAAGCAATGAGTGGCGATATCCTTTTGGATTTCGCCGCTCGCTTGTTGGGGCTCCGCCCCAAGCCCCGGACTGGCCGCAAAGCGGCAAGTCGAACGCACTATCGGTGCGGTTCCATGCTTCGCATGACCAGCAGGGAAAGAGTGACCCAGCAGCTTCATGAGGAGATAGCCGCAAAGCGGCGCAAGCGGCCTGAAGCGGTGATAAGTCAGCGATCCGAGCAGCGGCCTCGCAGCGCGCACAAGTACATTGCCGCAAGAAGTATGCCGTTCCCCGCTGACGCTCGGAATGGAACGGCACATAAGGCGCACAGGCTAACCCGCGCCGGTCTATCTGAGCAGTTCCCACGGCAACCCCCAGTACAAGGTTCGCCGACTTGTCCCCTGCTGGTAAAAAGTACCCAGCCGGAACGCTGTACGCACCCGGCTGGATAGATATACATTGCTTTTGTCTTTTTCGGGACACCTCACTTTTTGGCATTCCTTGTTATGCCTATTTTTGCGGGACAAATAGATGGAAAAAGAATAAAGACAAATCCGAAACCCGTTACGGCACAAAGGTTTTCCGATTTGTCTTTATTATGCCATAAGGGCACACGTTCGCAACCTTGGCGATCCAGCAGGGTGTGGACGCCAAAACGGTCTCCAGCATCCTGGGCCATTACAGCGCCGGGTTCACCTTGGACACCTACGCCCACGTCACCACCCAGGCACAGCGTCAGGCAGCGAATACCATGGCGAATATCCTCTCCGGTGCTGTTGAGAACTATAAAGGGGGCCCCATTGAAGCCCAGCGAAGTGGGTTCGATGGGGAGAGGACGAACAGCGAAATGAGCGAGTTTTCGGGTTGAGCCGGAAACGAGCGATATGGAGCTTGTGAGGACGATTTCCCCGTATGGGTCAAAACCTGGGTCTTGCAGGAGAGCAAAAAATGAACCACCCTAAAGAGTGCAAAAAAGCAAAGAAACTCCCTCGATCTCCAAGGAAATCGAGGGAATTGTGGTTGCGGGGGAGCGCATGGTATTTTACCTGAAATCTTGTTCCGCTATCTGGCGCAGGTCGATCCGCATCAATGAGTTTGTTCAGCATATCCTCCAGCAGCGCCCATCATACCTTTCTTCCTCTTTTCAATTTGTTCGTGTCATTTCTGCGCCCTGATAATGTCCAGATAGTCCTCGTCCGACCACCCAAACACGCGGCCCAGCCGCATAAACTGGCCGAGAGTGAGCGTATCAGGGTTCTGCTTGCATCTGTAAAGGGTCGTGCGCCCAACCCCGATTGCGGCGGCAATCTCTGGCTCGTGCAGCTTCAACCGGGCCTTGCTCACGCGGTAGTGCTCATCAAACCGCTCCGCCCGCCGCTGGGCCTCTGTTTTCTTCAAACGGGGCATTGCCCAACCTCCTTGTAATCCGATTGATGTAAAAGCATCCCAAGCTCAATGACACATTTAGACTACTATAAAAATAGCGCGAATTTTGTTGAAAGATAGGAACTTTTAAATATTTTGCACATTTCTTGTTTCCAGTGACAAGGGAAAGGGGCCGGGGAGTGTTCCCCGGCCCCTCTGTTTCGCGTTTTAAGGCCCCTTGCGCGGCGTTTGGCCCGTCCAGGGTATAACTCTTCACTCTTCCGAGTTGGCGGCGCTCTATGGGCTTTATGCGGCCTTTGTGTTAAAAGCTTGACAAGGGAACCTTGCCCAAAGGCGGAACTGGCCCTTGTGCTCAAGCCGATGATTGCGGCAAAAGCGAAGGAGAGGCAGGCGGAATTTTGCGGCAACCAACACACGGGTGGACTTCGTAAGAATTCTAACGAAGTCCACGAGACGGGCCGCACCGATGAATCCCTTGCCGAAATCGCGGGCATTTTATCTTGGAAGATGGAGAAGTCCGGGAGCCCATCGTGGTATGGGGCAATACCATCATCGACGGGCACAACCGCTGGAAAATCATCCGGGCGCACCCGGAAATCCCATACAAGGTCAAGCGGATGGAGTTTGTAAATAAATGGGCGGCTGTTGCGTGGATGTGTCGGAATCAACTTGGGCGCAGAAATGTGACTCCAGCGCAAAAAGACTATTTGCTCAAAGAAGAGCACGACGCGCTTGTGAAAACGCACGGGGCGGCAGATGGTTTTCGCGGGAATCAATATACTAAAGTGGTAATTGGCGAAAATCGCCAATTACCAAATAATAAAAGCGATATGTTCCAAGCCCGAAAACTTGTCGCCAGAGAACACGGCATGACGGAAAGTGCAGTTCGGCAAGCTGTTGAATTTGGCCGCGGCCTCGATGCCGCCGAAGAAGCCTCTCCCGGAATCCGTGAGGCCATCCTCTCCGGCGAGGTCAAGGCGCGCCAGAAACGGCCTCAGAGGGCGAATAGGTGGGGGTGCGTTTCACCACCTCACCCGAAATGAGGGCGGGTCAGGGGTAGGGTATGGAAAGTACCCCACCCGGTGAAACGCCGGGTAGGGGTGCCCCGATTTGGGGCACCCTTTTGGGCTGATGTGGGACAGAAAGTCCGGCAACCTCAAAGGGGCACCAAATTTGGTGCCCCTTCCCCCATGATTCCGGGGCTATTGGACAAAAATGTCCAAAAGTCAGCGTGCTCAAAATTGAGAATGCTGCTTTCGCTCATTTTAAATGAGCGAAAGTCCAATCCGGGGTCTGCTTAAAATTCAGCAGACATACACCCGTCAAAATTGGCGGTGGTCGATGTTCACCACCGCAAGGTCAAAAATGACCTTGCTTCCATTTCCCCCAAATCTGGGGAAAACCTCATTTGACGTGGCTATCATTTGAGCACAGTCCAAAATTGGACACTCCCCCGATCTGGGGAGCAAAGGTGTTGCAAATTTGGTTCTCCCCAAAGTTGGGGAGAACCTACAAAAACGCCCTCAGCGTCATAGACACACGGGGATGCCGCAGGGATTTCAAAGCTTTTCGTTCTTCCCTCGCGTCTGGCTCCCCTATGCCCCAATATCGGGCCAGTATTGCCGCACGCTGACTTGCGGGTAGGGCACTCACTACCCCCATCAAAACGGCATGGAGGCGGTCGTTGTCCACCCGCTGCTCCGCCTCCAGAAAGGCCGCTTCCGCCCGTTTGTCTGGGATGGTATCGCCCAGGGTGATATCCTCGCTGTCTGCCAATGGCACATCCAGGGACACGGCGGCGTGGAGCGGGTCAAGCTGTTGCTTTTTTGTGCGCCGTCCTGTGGCAATCGTGAACTCAGCCGTCAACACCTGGTGATACCATGTGCTGAATGCCCCGGCAGCGGGGTCGAAGGTGTCCACCGCCCGCATGAGGGCGATAAATGCTGCTTGCGACAGATCTTCCAGCTCCACTCCGTTTGAGTGGTACGCCGCCCAGCGGTGGGCCTCCTTCAACGCCATCCGCCGGGTCTGCGCCCACAGCTCCAAAAGCCTGTCCGGGTCAGCCTGGATGAGGCTTGCCAATTCCTCGTTCGTCACGAAGCAGACCTCCTATCCGGGGCAGGGACGGCGCCCCTGCCCCGTGCGTTGCGTGGCCTCAGTAGTCGTACCCGACGGACGGCGGGATGGACTTCCCATCCAGGAACATAGCGGCGGCCAGACTGTTCCAGTTGATGCATACCCCGGCGGCGCGTTCGCAGTAGTCGGCAAACTCCGCTTTCCTGATTTTTTCATCCGCCGGACGGTCAGCGAAAAGAGGCTCGTCCGGGTGGCGGTCGGCGTATGCGGCCAGCAACGACAGCATCAGGGAGTTATCCCGGTGCTTGTCCACCAGCTGCTGATACTGCGTCTGATTCATGGGAAAATCCATTTTCAGGATTTCCGCATCGGCGTGAAGCTTGCTGCCGTCCAGGGCGTTCCACTTGTCCACGGCCTCGTCGTGCTGCCGGTGCAGGTCGTTGATCTTCTCAATGGCCTCCAGGTGCAGCGCGGCCCGCCTGTCCTCCAGCACCTTCCGACGCTCCATCGCCACCCTGCCGGTGATCCGCTCCTCCTTCAGCTCCTTGTCCAGTTCGCGCTCCTGGACGTCAATGCCCTCCATGCTGGCAATGTGGGCCTCGACCGCAGTCATAACAGCTTTTCCGTAATTCATGATTTTTCTCCTTTTCAAAAAATTGATTTAGGTACTCAGTTCTCCGTGGAATCGCCCTGATCCGCCTCTTCCATAGCCGCCCGCAACACGTCTTTGGCGGCGTCCAAAGCAGGGTTCAGGTCAACCCCCGGATTCAGCATTTTCCGGGCCAAATCACCCATGCGCTCTCTCAGGTAGTCTTTCATCGTGTAACCTCCTTTCCTATATCAGCAGAACCGGCTTTCCGGCCTGCATGGTCATGCTGTTGATGTGATGAACAGTGTTCCGGGCCACCACTTTCCCGTCCAACTTGGTTTCCACAGTGATATTGATCGGCTGGCTTGCCTCGGTGTTTTGCAGCGCTTGCATAATGGCGGAAAGCTGCTCCGCAATGTTCCCTGTGTCTACCTGCCTGTTCACAGTGGACGAAAACTGAGGATTTGCCGGAACCACCGCGCCCTGGGCAATGGCCGGAATGCTGAAGCTTGAGATTTCCGGGATAGCCATACCCTTCATGGCGGGGATCTGCATGGCCGGTATCGCAGCGGCATTGGAAACCGCCTGAGCCATATCCCGCGCCGCGTTGACCGCGAGGCTCTTTGATTTCTCAATGCCGTTTGCGAACAACTCCACCATGTCCGGCCCGTAAGTGTGGAAGTTGGACAGCGGGCCTTTCTCCGGCTCGGAGAAGCCCAGGAAGCTCTTTACTGTGTTCGCCACGCCCACAACAGCGTCTTTGACCTTCCCGATCATGTTTTTGATCCCGCTCACAAAGTTGTCAATCAAGTCCTTGCCCCATTGCAGGGCCATTTTGGGCAGGTTTTTCAGCCCGCCGCCGTCTGTTATGGATTTGATGATATCCTTTGCCACATTGACGATCGAGGAGAGCATACCCTTGACCCCCTGGGCGAAAAATTCAATGATCTTTTTGCCCAGATCGGAAGAGCACACGTCTGAAC
>CANOBV010000118.1 GCA_947564255.1 uncultured bacterium
CAGTTAAACGCCAATATGGTGTCCGCAATGGCCTTTATGATCTTAGGGATGTTCTGAATAATGACCGGGATGTTGTCGATCAGGCCCTTCACCAGCTTTGCAATCAGCTCCGCCGCCGATTTCAGCAGCTTGGGGGCGTTGTCGTTTATGGCGTTGGCAAAGTTGGAGATGATCTCCGGGACCGTGGCTATCAGGTCGGGGAGCGCCTCGATGATCCCATCCGCCAGGGTCATGATCAGCTCAATGGCGTTGTCTACCAAAGCGCCCACGTTCTCCCGGAACCCCGCCGAAAAGCTCAGCAGGGCCTCCAACCCGGACGAAATCATTTGTGGCAGGTTCTCTTGCAGAAAGCCAATGAAGCTGTTGAACAGGTCAGCCGCAGCGGCCTGTAATTCCGGGAATGCGGTGACGATCCCTTCCACAATGCCCTGCACCAACTGAACCCCCGCCTCCAGGAGGGAGGGGAGCACCTGCATGATCAGCCCGGGCAACTCTGTGCCGATGACAGGCGCAAGTTCCACAATCATCTGCCCAATGGAGGCAAGGGCCGTTTCCACCACGGGAATGATGTTTTGCGCCACGGTTTTTGCGGATTCCACAACATTGCCGACTAACTGGCTCATATCGGCGTTATCATCCGCAAGGCCGGTCACAAGGTTCTCCCATGCTGATTTCATGGAGCTGATACTACCCTGGATGGTGGTGCTTGCCTCAAGGGCGGTGGTGCCGGTGATCCCAATTTCCGTCTGAATGACGTGGATCGCGCTCACAATGTCCGCATAGGAAGAAACATCGTACTCAATGCCGGACAGCTTCTCCGCATCGGATAGAAGCCGCTCCATCTCCTCCTTCGTTCCGCCATAGCCCAATTTGAGGTTGTCCAGCATGGTAAAATTCTGCTTGGCGAAACCGTTATAGGCGTTCTGGACAGATTCCATTGTGGAACCCATCTTATTCACGTTGTCGGACATATCCGTGATCGCCATATCCGCCATTTGTGCGGCCTGTTCGGTATCGCCGCCCAGGCTTTGCAGCAGGGAGGCCGAAAAGCTGGTCACGGTGGTCATGTACTCATTGGCGGACAACCCGGCGGTTTTGTACGCATTCGCGGCGTACTCCATGACAACGGCGGAGCTGTCCTTGAACAGCGTTTCCACGCCGCCCACAAGCTGCTCATATTCGCCGTAGGAGTTCACCGCGGCGGTTGACAGCGCGGCCACGCCGGTAACCGCCGCGCCCAGCGCCACGGTTGCCGCCTTAGCAGCGGCGGCAATGCTGCCTTTCAGCTTGTCCCCCAGGCTTTGTACCGATTTTTGCGCCGGGTCGGTGTCCATATCTACGCCAATGACAACAGAGCCGTCATATTTTTCCATTCATATCACCGCTTCCCGGCATATTTTTCTTTGTACTTTTCGATGGCCTCCGCCGCCCTGGCTGCCTCCTCCTCGCCATATTTGCGCACAAGCGCCCCGATCTGGCCGAAGAAATCGGCGAACTCATAGATTCCGGGCGCTTGTTCCCCGAATACCTTCCGGCAGGTGCCCGTTCCGAAAACCTCATCAGTCCGCGCCGCCAGCTTTCCGCACACCTCTGCCGCCTGGGACATTGCCGCAGAAACCTCCTCAACAGAATTGCCCTCTGTTTGGGGAATCTGCGACAGGAGAGTTTTGGAATCCGCCTCCAGCTCCCGCATCAGGCCAATCAGGCCGCTCATGAAGGTGGTGTTCTTCAGTTCCAGCGTGATAAAATCGCCGCTGTCATTCACCTGGATTTTCTTCCCGGTGCTGTTGATCCTGATTGAATCGCTCATTATGTACTCCTTTCATAGGTCAATAATGATCAAAACTGCCTTGCTTTCATCGCTTCTGTGCTTCCGCAGAATTTCCTTGTGGGCCTCCCGGCCGGCTTCCTGTGTCGGGTGTATGCTCCGCTTCCCGTCCATCATCAGCTCCCACTCCCCGCTGGGAAGAAGTTCCAGGATTGCAACTCCACTTTCTGTCTGGGCCATTTGCTCCAAACGTTTCAGTCTGGCAAGAACGGATTTCATTTTCTATCCTCCTATCCTAAAATTTTGTGGGATGGACGCAATTTCCTGAATGAGCCCTTCCGGGTTGCTATGCTGATAGATCCAGGAAATTTCATCGGGCCACCATGAAAGGTGCTGCTGCTTTATCAGCTCTTTTTGCTCAGGCGCATACAAATCTGAGGTCATGTAAAAGCTGTGCACCCACTCCGGGGAAAACACCATCAGAATGTAAATTTCTCCCTCCATTTCATGGGCCAGGTCAACAGCCTCCGAAACGGACAGCCCGGTCTTTCCCAGGGTTTTCCCACAATTCCCCCTCTCATGGTGAACCAAACAGGCCCTATCGCCGGAAACGGAGAGAACGTGCACCTCTGTGTATGGGGCAAGGCGGGCTTTTTCCGTGGCTGCTTTCGCCGCCATCGCCTCCAATGCCTCCAACCGCCCCCTGATCGATTTACTGCCCATGTTCACCTCCCACTGCTGCCTCCAGCTCTTGCAGGCGGGTGATGATGTCAGTCTGCTCCGTCATTTTCAAGCCATACTCCAGCACAGAGCGGGCCGCAGATACACGCACCTGCCCGTTTTCGTCGCTGTCCTCCATAATTTCACGCAGAACAGCGACCGCCGGATCAAGCGTCTGCTGCACCTTCCGGGTGGCGTCCTCCACCAACCCCGCAAAGGCTTTCTTGTACTCCGCTTGAAACTCCGGGTCATCCAGATACCCCCGCAGGGTCTTGGAGGTGATCCCCGCCGCAGCGGCGGCTTTCTCCTTCGTTGGCTGTGTCAGCAGCGCAACCAGGGCTTTTTGCTTCTTGGGCGTCATTGCACCCCTCCTTTCCTCGGTAATAATCGGTATAAATCGTTATCCAGTCCTCCAGGCGCATTGTTACTAACCACGGGGATCTATTGCGCCGGTGAAATAGCGTGGGCACTCCATCGTGGAATTTCTCGCTGTCCCGGACGGCCTGGGCCATAGCCTCCGGCACGTTCAGCCGCTCCACCCGCTTGATCTCCGGGTGAATGCCGGGGATGTTCAGCACATCCGGGGTTGCTCCATAAGAGACAGCTTGCCCCGGCTGTGCGTCTATCCCGTGGGCCTGGAATATGCGGCAAATCTCAATTTCGCCGTTTCTACCTTTCCGCTGCTGTGATTTGCCCACGGTTGCCTCCTCCCATTTGCGCTTCCATCTTCTCCGCCTGTTTCTTCCAAAAATTCTCATTGTTCCGCTTGACTTTTTCCGGGTTATTCCGTCGCCACTGGCGCATATACTCCCTTCTTGCTTCCGCCGCAGTCACCTTCATCACCTCCAAAAATAAAAGGTGCCAACGCCAAGAATTATCTTGACGCTGGCACCGCTTAGCCCTTCCCGCCCACCGCTTAGGACGGGGAATTATATTCATTTTTCTTTATTTTACCACTTTTTGAGAGGAATTGCAAGCATTTTTCGCTATCAATTTCTTCCCGGCAAACCCTAAACAGGCGTTTCCCGCCCTTGACGGGGACAATGGTTACCTGATCCCCTTGGGTCAGAATGTAATTGATGACGGGTAGGTCGTCCACTGTGACAAAATTCTTCATTGAGTTTCCCCCGGCCCTCTGCTCTATTCCGTCATCCACTTGCCCATTTTGCCAAACCCCACCAGCACCAGGCACACTACCGCCGCAACGATGGCCGCAAGCCCCACCATGTGGACGGACTCCAGCAGCACCGCGCCGCCGATCACAGCCCCGGCCAGCTTGCACAAGGCGTTGAACCGTTCCGGGGGCATGGGCGTGTGCTCAAACTCAATGGAGCGGTCTCCATGTTTCCATGTGATTTTCATGTGCGGGCCTCCTTCAACACAGACCCGGCAACGGCCAGCAGTCCATCAAGCACCCGGTCAGGATTTTCGCACCTTGCGATCTCACGGGCTACCCGCCACAGGTTCGGGTAGTTGGCGTACTCAGGGGGTGTGGTGGGAATCATGCCGACACCCCCTTATGCAGCCACTTTTCGCGGATATGCGCGATAGCGGCCTCATAGTTTTCAGCATAATCCGGGGCGTATGCCTGGCACGCTCTCAAGGCTTTAATGGCCCGTTTGAAGTCCCCCTTAGTGTACCTCTTTTCGATGTCGGGCCCATCTTCCCCCAGGTCGGCACAAAGGATGGCCACCACCATGATATACTCGCTGGCGTTTGCCCGATCAAGCAGCTCCATGAACTGGCACACCTGCTTGTCATTTGTGGCGCGGTTGAGCTCTGAAAAGGTCATTCCCTCACCCCCAGCGGTACGATTGTGCTTGTAACGTTAATATTACCGCCCTCTACCGTAATTCTGGAAGGTAACTCCGTTGGATATGCGTCCGGGTCTGTCTCCCACAATAAGTTCCCATCCGGCCCCCAGGAGGCATAGACAACGCCCAGAATGGCGATAGCGGAAAAACCAGCGTTCATACGAAGTTTGCCGCCTATCTGCTTGTACCGGGTTGCCACCATATGCCCAATCCACAGGCCGGTATACTCCTTGCACATGATGGCGGGCGGAGTTTTGGGCTCGTCTATATTGCTCGGGAATTCGGCATAGCACATGCAGGGATCGCCGGGAATGTGCTCCCCGTCCACAGTTCGGCAGGGCCGGGGGTAGTGGGTGAAGTCCACCGCTACCCAGCCGCCGTCCATGATGTCCCGGCCCTCCATGCAGTCCCCGGAAACAGGGATGACAGCCCGCCCCTGCTGGGCCGCTGCCTGGACGCACTCTTGCAGCGTCGCAAGTCTGCGCTGTGCGGTCGCAGGTGCAAATACATAATTCATACTTGAAATCCTCCTCAATTTCTGTTATCATGGGAGGTGGAATCAGGCCTGGTCAAAGCCTTATCCACCCCGCCGTCCAGAGCGTTAGCAGCACTCTGGGCGGCATTTTGTTCTTCCAGCAGCTTGGCAATCATAGCGTCGAACTTGCCCCGATTTTCCGGGGTAAGGCGCTCATACCGGGCGGCGATGCAATCACAGCGTTCGCCGCTGTCCAGGTTCGCCCCGTAATGGGGACAGGTTTTGTAGTAGTTCATGCCATTGCCCCCATCATGTACGTGATACAGCTGTTGCCATCCTGGACATACCGGGCATAGGCCCGCTTGATCCACATAGCGCCGTCATCCTTCCCCAGCACGTCCAGTTCCGCCAGGGCATTGGCCGCGCCGCCCTTATAACCATGGGAAGCTATATACTCGCAGAACCGCCGCACCGTGGCACGGGCCTTTTCGTTGTGTTCATCCATATATGTGAGGTAACAGAACAGCGCCACACCACGCGCCGACAGCATGGCCTCCTTCTGCCCGTCAACGTCCATCATGGTTACGTCTACCTGTGCCGGGATCGACAGCTCGTACTGCCCGGACTTGATATCCTGGAGCATCCGCGCCGCCCCAAAATCCCCCAGCTTGGCGTTGGGCTCCAGGGCGTCATTGGCAACCCGCCACACCTGCTCGGGCTTATAATCGGTGCCCATCTCCTTGTTAACCGCTTCCAGGAGGGTGGCGGCGGAGGCCCCGGCTTGATAGAGATTCAGCGGTTCCTCATCGTAGAGCTTGTCCAGTGGGCCGTGGGTAAGCCTGAGCTGGAAGCCGCGCCCATGGCGCTGGTTCAGTTCAAATCTGATTTCCATTTCAGTTTCCTTTCACCCCAAAAGAATTTTTTGCGCCCATTTCCTCACACTTTCAGCGTTTTCGTGCCGTCGGCTGTCCCCGGTCAGCTTCAAGGGCACCTGGCACATTTCCAATACCCGGTCATAGATTCGCCCATACTGCACAGAGGACGGATTCTTTAGCTCCTCCATTGACAGGTTGGTGGTGACGATGACGGGCAGGTGTGCATGGGATCGTGCGTCCACCACGTTGAAAATCTGTTCCAGGCCGAAGGTGCTGTCCCTCTCCACACCCAGGTCGTCGATAATCAGCAGCTTGTATCGGGCCAGCGAATCCAGCAGCTTTTGCTTATCCTGTGTCCCTTGGAGCAGGTTCAGCAGCCGGGGGAAGCTGGTGGCCGCCGCCGTCACCTGCCGCTTCAACAGGGCGTTGGCGATACAGGAGGCATAGAAGGTCTTGCCGGCGCCCACGGTGCCATAGAACAGAATGCCGACGTTCTTTTCCGCCATCTCGTCCCAGTACTCCACGTACCGTTTGCAAGCGGCGGTGATCTCCGGCCTCTGGCCGTCATCGTCCGCAAAGGTATGGCGCAGGGAACCAGGGCAGGTAATGCCGCTGGTGTTCAGGTTCTTCATCCTGGCCTCGAACCGCTCCCGCTTATCCCGCTCGTCCGCCGCCCTACCTTCCTCCTGCTGGCACCGACAGGCCACAGGGACAACGGTTGGATCATCCTTTCCCGTGGCCGGGTTGTAGTCCAGGCGCATTTGCTTGGGCGTGCGGCACTTGCCGCAGTACAACAGACCGTCCGCGCCGGTATAATCGCCGGGAGCGGATTTGGTCTTCATGAGTTCAGAAATTAAACCGTCCATATGTACCTCATTTCGTGAAAAAGAGTTCTTCCCCGTAGTCTGCGTCGGTCTTGATGCGGTTTCGGTCGCCACCCTGCTGGGGCTTGTCCCACCGCTCCCATTTCTCGGCATTCCGGCAAGCAGCCCGCCAGTCCCGCATCTTGTTTTTCCCCACCATCCACCCCTTGGCGGCGTAGAAGTCGATAAAGCCCTGCGGGTCAACCTTGCTACCCCGCTCCCGGACATAGGCGGTCACTTCCTCAAGGGTGGGCGGGATGAAGTGGGCGCGGGTGGGCGGCGAAGCCGCCCCACACTCTCCGTCCCTCTGTCCTTCATCCCTCTGTCCTTCATCCTTCATAATACATCCTTCATTGTTTTCACTTTCTGAAAAACCATCGGTTTCTCCAGATTGAAAACCATTGGTTTCTTTTTTCGGTCTACCACCCTTTTTCCCGGCTCTCCGTTTGGCGTTATTGGCGTCAATGTTGGGCCTTACCACGGTAAAAATAGCGGCTGGCATTTTCCCCTTCAAATCAGGCTCCACCCCATAGAGGGCGTAGTCGATAATCGCAAGCAGTGTCGCAAGCTGGTCTTTCTGCGTCATCCCGTTCAGCGATTCACGGTAGGAGCGATAGAACAGAAATGCGTCAAATGCTGTCTGGCTCAAGCTCCCGCCTCCCCACAAATGGCATCCACACCCAGCCGCTCCACTATGTAACGGGCGATGGCGTCCGCCGGAATGTCCGCATACTCAGCCGCCACCATGACGGCCTCCCCGTCCACAATGCGGAATGTGGCGGTGACGGGAATTTTGCAAATGTCGCTCATGTTACACCTCCTTGATGATGTCCGCCACGGGTACACCCAGCCCCGCCGCCAGCTTGTCCGCCGTCTCTCTGGAACAGCTCTTACCGTTCCTGACGGCGGTTACTGTTACCCGGCTGACGCCGGACAGCTCCACCAGCCGATTACAGTTGATGTCCTTCCGGGCCATCTCTGCAATCATGGCTACACGGTCGATGCGTACTGACATTCGATTTCACCTCTTTTCTGTCATTTGATAGAGCAAAATCATTTTAACTCTATCATAAGCAAATGTCAAGCGATTTATTTTGTCTTTTGATTGATTTTTTTCTTTTGATGTGGTATGCTAAATATGGAGGTGGTGGAATGACTACCGGACAGCGCATAAAAGCAGCCAGGAAAGCGGCCGGAATGACGCAGAAGGAGCTTGGTGAAAAATTAGGGCTTTCTTTCCAAAGCATAGCTCAATGGGAAAATGATTTGCGTAACCCTAAATATGATACC
>CANOBV010000119.1 GCA_947564255.1 uncultured bacterium
CGATGATGGCGTCGTAGGAGTTGACCTCGGCGTGGATGAACTCCTCCATGATGTAGGGCACGCCCTCTATGCGGCGGGCAAGGAACGCGCCAAGCTCGGTCTCGCTGGACAGCTTGTGAGTGTCGGAGGCGCCCACGCCGTTGTCCGGCTTGACCACCACCGGCCAGCCCACCTCCTTGATGAACTCTAAACAGCCCTTTTCGTCGTCCACCAGGTGGTAGCGGGCAGTGGGGATGCCCGCCTTTTTGTAGAACTCCTTCATGCCGGATTTGAATTTGACACGGGGAATATCGCCGTTCTGAAAACCGGAGGTGATGTGAAAATCGGTGCGCAGCTGGGCGTCCCGCTCCAGCCAGTACTCATTGTTGGACTCCAGCCAGTCGATGCGGCCGTGCTTGAAAATGAAATAGGCCACCGCGCGGTATACCTCGTCGTAGTTCTCCAGGCTGCCCACCCGGTAGTACTCGTTGAGGCTGTCCCGCAGCTCGTCGGTGAGTTCGTCGTAGGGCGCGTCGCCCACGCCCAGCACGTTCATGCCGTTGTTTTTCAGCTCCCGGCAGAACTGCCAGTAGTTGGTGGGGAAATTGGGGGAAATAAAGATCACGTTTTTCACGAAAGAGCCCTTCTCTCTTTTTTTAATTGCAGTGGTTTTGCAAAAAAGCATCACGGTTTTCCGCAGTGCCGGCGGCCGGATGAGAACTCATCAAATCGCTCTTCTGCCTGCCGGCAGGCCAAAAGTTCTTTTTCGGCACCCTTTTCTTGGGAGAAAAAGGTACTTACCGCTGGTCCAGCAGGTAGGGCACAAAGTAGGCCACCTGCTTATACCACCAGTCCCAGTCGTGGGCCACGTCCCAACCCCATACGTCCACCCACAGGTGGATGTCCTTTTCCCGGAAGATGTCCGCCAGCCACAGGGTGGTGCCGGGGATCTCCCAGGGCCCACGGCCCACGCAGATGACCCCCTTTTTCTGGTTGTACAGCTCAATAAAGGGGTGGTCCTTGGGCATGTTGGCCAGGTAGTGAACCGGGGAATTGCGGTAGACCACCTCGTCCATGTAGCCGTCGAAGCCGTATTCCGCGCCGTAGATGCCGCTGAGGGCCAGCACCCGGTCGAACAGGTCCGGGCGGCGGAAAAACAGGTTGGCGGCGTGGGTGGCCCCCAGGGAGCAGCCGAATACCATCACCCCGGGCTCCCCGTCCCAGCCGTTGCGCTGGTTTACCACGGAACGCATGAAGGGCACGAACTCGTCGGTGATATAGGCGAGCCACTGTTCATAGCGCCGGATGCGCCAATAGGGGTCGTCCCACTTGTTGGACCAGCTCTCGGCATCCATGGTGTCGATGGAGAATACCATCACCTGTCCCGACTCGATCCAGGGGGCCCAGGCATCGGTCATTTTGAAGTTCTCGAAGTCGAAAAACCGGCCGTCCTGGCAGGGGATGAACAGCACCGGCCGGCCCGCGTGGCCGTATACCTTGCACTCCATATCCCGGCCCAGGGCTGGGCTGTAGTCCTTAAAATATTGTGTCTCCATAGCTTAATCCCTCCATTGGTATGAGCCTATTCCCGCCCATAAAGCAGAGTGTTCATGAAAAACGGAATCTGCCGCTCCCAGCTGGCCTCGCTGTGGTCGCCGCCGGGGACAATTCGGAAGTCCAGCAGTACCCGACGGTCCAGCAGCCCCGCCGCCGTCCGGCCCAGCAGCTTGAAGGTCTGGACGTGGTTGGAGATCTCCCGGGAGCCGTAGTCCATGTACAGCACCGTGCCCGGTGAGATTCGAGCGGTGCGGATGAGTGTGTCCACCTTTCCGGGGGCCACCCACAGGGAGGGAGACAGCGCCGCCCCCCGGGAAAAATAGCGGTTGTATTCCATCACGGCGTAGAGGGTCATCAGCCCTCCCATGGAGCTGCCCGCGATAAAGGTGCTCTCCCGGCCGGGCAGGGTTGGGAATTCCCGGTCAATCTCGGGCTTGAAGGCGTGGACCAGCCACTCCATGGTGGTCCGCCCCCGGCCCACCACCCGGCCGATGCCGCCGTTGTAGAAGGACCAGGGGGAGTATTCGCTCAGCCGCCCGTTGTCCGGGTGGTGGTTGCACTCCACAGCGGCCACGATAATCTGGGTCTGGGTGGCGTCCAGATACTCTCCCATGCCCCAGCTCTTTCCGTAGGTGGCGTCCTCGTCGAAAAATACGTTGTGCCCGTCGAACATGTAGAGCACGGGATAGCGCAGGTCCGGGTCCATCTCCCAGGAGTCGGGGAGGTAGATGTAGGCCCGGCGGGGTTCGTCCCCGGTGAGCTCGGGTATGGTGATGTTCCAGCTGTCGATCATGGTCCAGGGTCCTTTCCCGCTTCACAGCGACAAATTATAATATATTAGTTTAGCACAGTGCTGTGCAAAATGCAATTCACGGATTTCCCCATCTTTAGCCCGTCCAGCCAAGGCTTATGGCGCATTTTCACGGAAGCGCCGGGAGCCGGACGGTGGGGCGCCCCTATCACAGAGTCCTGTGGGCGTGGCGTGTGACGTGACATCCCAGGTTGACGGCGCAGGGCAATCCCGCGATATGGGTGGCCTGGGTGAGAATGGCTGCGGACAGGGCAGTGGTCCGCCCGCCCAGTCCCTGGGGGCCGATGCCCAGCCGGTTGACCCGTTGTAAAATCCGCTCCTCCATGGCCCGGTAAAAGGGGTCGGGATGCCTCTCTCCGGCGGGGCGGAGCAGGGCGCGTTTGGCCAGCTCCGCCGCTGCCTCCGATGTGCCGCCCAGCCCCACGCCCACGACCACCGGCGGGCAGGGGTTGGACCCGGCCCGGGACACACAGTCCACGATGAAATCCTCCACCTGTTCCGCGCTGACAGAGGGGTTGAACATCTTCAGTCTGGTCATGTTTTCGCTGCCGAAGCCCTTGGGCGCCACGGTGATGTCCACTTTGTCCCCCGGGACCATCCGCAGGTGGAGAATAGCGGGGGTGTTGTCGTTGGTATTTACCCGGCGCAGGGGGTCGCCCACCACGGACAGCCGCAGACGGCCGTCCAGATAACCCCGCCGCACGCCGTCATTGACCGCGCTCTCCAGGGAAGCGCCCGTGAGATGGCAGTCTTGGCCCCAGTCCAAAAATACCACCGCCATGCCGGTATCCTGGCAGATGGGCAGGCCCTTGGAATCGGCGAACTCGTAGTTGTCTACCAGGTCACCCAGGACGGCCTGTCCCACAGGCGACGGCTCCGTTTGCCTTGCCGCGCAGATGGCGTCCCGCAGGTCCCGGGGCAGGACCGTATTCGCCTCAATGCACAGCGCCCGGACTGCGTCGGCCAGGGCCTTTGCCTCGATTTCCCGAATCATTCAGACGACCTCCTGCCCGTTGATGAGAACATGGGTGGCTTTGCTGTCCCACTGGAAGGGATGGCCGTCCATAACCACCACGTCCGCGTCCTTGCCGGGGGAGAGGGAGCCGAGCCGGTCCCCAACGCCGCAGATACACGCGGCATTGATGGTAATGGCCGCCAGGGCCTCCTCTTCATCCATTCCCTCCCTGGCCGCCATGGCGGCGCAGAAAGGAAGCAGCGAAATGGGAGTCTCCGGATGGTCAGTGCAGATGGCCGCCTGGACGCCCGCCCGCGCCAGAATGGCGGTATTCTCCATGGTGAGGTTTTGGAGTTCCGGCTTGCCCCGGTCGGTGAGAAAGGGTCCTGTGATGACGGGCACCCCCTCCTTGGCCAGAAAGTCGGCAATGAGGTGTCCCTCGGTGCCATGGACGATGGTACAGTCCAGCCCAAATTCTTTGGACAGCCGGACGGCGGTGACGATGTCGTCCGCGCGGTGGGCGTGGAAATGGGCGGGAAGCCGCCCCGCCGCGACTGGGCGCAGGGCGTCCAGCTGGGCGTCGAACTCAGGGTCTTCCATCTGGTCGTCCGCCTGGGCCCGGGCCCATTTCAGCTCATAGTTCAGCGCCTGGGTGAGCTTTTCCCGGATCAGAGCGGCTGTGGCCATACGGGTGGCAGGTCCATGGCCCCGATGTATATTTTTTGGATTTTCCCCCAAAGCGAATTTCATGGCGGCGGGAGCGCGCACCACCATTTGGTCGATTACACTGCCCGCGGTTTTCAGCAAGACGGACTGTCCCGCGATGGGGTTGGCGGAACCGGGTCCGGTGTGGACGCAGGTGACCCCCGCCCGGCGGGCCTCGTCAAAATAGCGGCCCAGAGGATGGACGCCGTCCAGCGCCCGAAGCTGGGGCGTGCAGGGGGAAGGGGACTCGTTCAAGTCGTCCTCCTGGGGCACGGAGCCATACAGCCCAAGATGGCAGTGGGCGTCGATGAAGCCGGGGAGGATATGGCCACCCCGCGCGTCGATGACACCGCTGAGGCCGGCATTTTCAGGCAGAGCGGACATAGGCCCTACCTGGACAATGCGGCGGCCCTTGACGAGGACGAAGCCGTTGGGGATGGTGCCGTTTTCCATGGTATGGACGGTGCCGTTGACAATAAGCATAACTGTTCCTCCTGAAAACTGTTGGACATATCTTTTATTTTGAGGCAAGACCGGAAATTCGACTGAATTCTTGTCCGCCTCGTGGTACATTGTTCTTGCGGCGCAAAGCCGCGCATGGGACTGTCCCATGCGGTCATTCCATTCTCCCGCGCAATAAACCTTTGGGCTCTTTCTCCTGACGGAGAAGGAGCCGTTTTTTATAAAGAAGCGCGGAGAAGCGGTCAGCGAGGAAGCTTGGACTGGAGCGAAGGCAAAAAACTAAGATTTGCGGAACAAATCTGTATTTTGCCTGAGGCGGAAGAAAAGCGGCCGAGCGCCCTGACCGCTTCGCAGCGTGACAACATCGTCATAAAAAGGGGGACGCACTGGCGTCCCCCTTTTGTCGGGCTTATTTTCTTCCGCCCCTGCGGCTTCCCCGCTTTTCGTTCATGTGAAGCTCGGACAGCTTGCTGTCGGAGCTGGCCATGAACTGTTTGAGCTGGTCTTCAAAGCTGGCCGGCCCCCTGGGCTGGGAGGGCTCCGGCACAAAGCTGCGGCTTGGGCCGGGACGGCGGCTCTGGGGACGGCGGTCACCCTCGGGACGCGGGCCGGGACCTGGACCGCCTGGGCGGGGACCGGACCGGCGCTCCGGGCGGGGCGGCGGGGGCAGAGCCTGCTTGATGGACAGGTTGATGCGGTTGTTGTCATCAACCCCGATGACCTTCACCTTGACCTCCTGCCCCTCGGCCAGCAGGTCGTGGACGTCGTTGACGTAGGAATACGCGATCTCTGAGATATGTACCAGTCCGGACCGATTGCCGGGCAGTGATACAAACGCGCCGAACTTGGTGATCCCCGTCACCTTTCCATCCAAAATAGAACCAACTTCAATCCCCATAAATCTCTTTTTTCCCTCTCAATGTGTATTGAATTTTGCCACGCGCCGCCGTTGAGCGGCGCGGTGTGCGCTTGGTTGCCGCGCTGCCTGCGGCGGCTCCGCGTTTCTTAGAATCTGTATTCACAAGCTCAATTCACCGTCTGAACAGGTCTTTTCCCCTCATGCCTCATTGTGATTTCTTGAAATAAACACAATTATTCCTGCGAAATCCCGCCTCGCCTGACGGGAGAATTCTTCGTCCATCCGGTGGTTTCGGCTGTGAATACAGGTTCTTATTTCGACGAGTCCTCGAACACGATTTCGCCCGGTTCCACCAAGCCAAGACGGCTGCGGGCAATGTCGGCAAGGTACTCAGGGTCGCCGCTGTGGTCGATGCCGTCCTGCAGCGCGGCGTTTGCCTCCCGCTGCTCCTGGACCTGACGGCTCAGCGCCTCCCGGTCGGCCTGAGCGGCGTTCAGCTTGGCCTGAGTGGACAGCAAAGCGATGGCTACGGCGGCCAGCAGGACCAGTACCAGCAGTTTTGTGGCCACGCCGGCCCGTTTCAGCTTCATGCCGCTCCACCCCCTTTTTCCCATTTTCAGTAAAACGGTGTATCACGTTTATTTTATACCAGACCAGCCAATTTTGGAAGTGTTTTTTTTGAATTTTCAAAAAATTTTTTCCGGCCCGTCCCGCCCGCCGGACGGGAGCGGTGAGAAACCGGAAAAATGCCCGGACCCCATTGGCCAGCCACAGCATCGCCGGCAGGATCAGGCGGCTTAGAGAAAAAAAGTACAGCCCGCCGCCCATGGCCACGGCGGCCATGTGATAGATGCGAACCTGTCCATCGTCCCGGAGCAGGGTGAGGGTGAACAGGGACCCGGTTACTCCCAGCCAAAACAGCAGGTCCAGCCCGAATGCCAACCAGCCCAGGCGCAGACTCCGGCGCAGGGTGCGCATTCCGTCATAGACAAGGCCCAGCGCCGCCCCTAGAAGAAAGCCCCGCCCAAAGACGGCCGCCTGGGCCACGACATCCACATGCATGGTCAGCGAAGCAGCCGGGCGAGGAAGCCGCCGCGGTTCCCGCCGCCATCGTCCTCGTAAGTGACGGCGTCGATGTCGCCCTCCACTTTCAAATCGCCGCCGTCCAGGGACAACTTCTCAATGTGCAGGTTTTCCCCGGACACCATCATGGCGCCCTTGGAGGTGGACAGCACGATGGTATTTTCATCAAACCGCTCCACGTCCTCCACGCCGGAAACGGTGAGGCTTTTGCGCTCCTCAATCACCACATGGTGGGGGGCGGGAACTCCGCCTTCATATGCCATAGGACCATCTCCTTACCCTTGATGGTCTATCATATGGAGTTTGTCCCAGGATTATGACTGGGGCGGGGCCTCATCCGCAGATGCGTCCGCCGCGCCGGCATCCGGAGCGGCGGTCCGCTCCCGCAGGTCCTGCTTGAGCAGAGTATAGGCCACCGCCGCCAGGGGGACGCTGACCACCATGCCCACCAGCCCCAGCAGAGAGCCGCCCACGGTGACCGCCGCCAGCACCCATATGCCGGGCAGGCCCATGGAGGTGCCCACCACCCGGGGGTAGATGAGATTGCCCTCCAGCTGCTGCAGGGCCACCAGGAACACCAGGAACCACACCGCCTGCCAGGGGTCGATCATCACCAGCAGCAGCACCGCCAGCACCGCCCCCAGATAGGCCCCGGCGATGGGGATCAGGGCGAACACCCCCACCGCCACCGAGATCAGCGGGGCGTAATCGAACCGGAACACGCACATGCCGACGAAGCACAGCCCGCCCAAGATGCACGCCTCCACCATCTGGCCGTTGACATATTTGGTGAAGGTGTCCGAGGTGAGCCGGGTGACGAAGAGCACGGTGTCCGCCGTCTTCCGGGGCAGATACGCCTGGATCAGGCGGCGGCACTGGGCGGTGAGCCGGGGCGCGCCGGACAGCATATAGATGGAGAACACCAGGGAGATGGCCCCGGTGACCACCGCCGAGATGAGCACGCTGGTCATGCTGATGAGATGGGGGAGGGTGTTGGTCAGGGCGTCCAGCGCGCCGTTGAGCAGCTTCTGCAGGGACTCGCTGATGCCGGAGGACAGGTCCAGATTGGCCAGCTGCTCCAGGTCCAGCTTGGCCACCACCCAGTCGAACAGGTCCTGGAAATTGTCGGCGTAGACGCTGATATTGCTGATAAACAGCTCGATGCTGTGGGTGAGCTCGGGCACCACCAGGGAAATGAGGGCCGTGATAAACAGCAGGACTATGAGATAGGCCGTGGCGGCGGCCAGGGGCCGGGCGGCTCCCCGGGCCTTGTCCGGCAGGGCCTTTTCGTACAAGCGGGCAAAGAAATTGCAGGGCCGGTTGAGGATGAAGGCGATC
>CANOBV010000120.1 GCA_947564255.1 uncultured bacterium
GTTTTGGCTCGGATCGCAATGAGAAAAAGCAGTTCATTAACGCACTCGACGAATTGGAGGAGCGGGGACTACTTGCGAAAGAAGTCCTTACGTTTGGATATATCCAGTTCAGGCTTACTCCCAGTGGAATGGATTACTTTGAGGTGCCGCAGCAACCCGCACAGTCAGCCGCGCAGAATATCAACATCGGCTCTTTTCGAGGATTTGTGGCTGTATAGCTTCATCACATAAACGAAACGGCAACGTAAGCTGGCGGTCAAAATAGAAATATTAGTTAATCACATCTTAAATCAGAAATTTGTTTTTGTCAATGTCCTAAGCCAATATCACCAAAAAAGGGAGTGATAGAGTGAGCTTTGCAAAAGCGTTCGCCATTGCAAGAGAAAACGCCGGTTTCAACCAGCGGGAGGCGGCGCAGCGGCTGGGTGTGAACCAGTCCACGGTATGCTTCTGGGAGACGGGCCGAAACTTCCCCCGGGCAACTATGCTGGTCAAAATGGCCGACCTGTATTGCTGCTCCATGGACCAGCTGCTGGGGCGGGAGCAGCAGTCGCTGCAACGCGTGAAATGAAACCTTCAGGATGGGAGCGAATCAAGTCTTGGGCAACGGTCCCTGCAAAGGAAGGGAGGTGAACAGGAGTGGACATTATGGATAGAGCAATTGACAGATCTCACCCGAAGGTGCGGCCCCTTGCCCAAGCACTGTTAGCGGCAGCGTTGGAACAAGGGGCCACGGTAGAAGATTTTGAATTGGCCAGCAACCGAATTCTGACCGAGGCAAAAGGGAAGCTTTTACTTCTTGGGTTGGCAGATCTCGTTGGCGACATCTAAACCGGTTTCAAGAAATTCTTCAAAAGCGGCCCGTTGCTTTGCGTATGGAGCAGTTGGATTCGCGTGGAGCCAAGCAGTAAAATGGCTGCTTGCCCAAGCTGCGGCTATTTTCTGCTGAAATTCACTGTATCGAGATTCGACATCTTCAAACACTTTCATAATTTCACCCCCTTTCTCCGCCAAAATTTTACCACACCGGCGGGCGGGGGCAAGTAAAACAGGAAAGGAAGTGATTCCGATCAACGCCAATTTCCGGCTGCGCGAGCTCCGCGCGGCCCGGGGGCTCAGCCAGGCGGAGCTGTCCCGGATGCTGGGGCTGAAAAGCTCCAGCACGGTCACCATGTGGGAGAACGGGCGCCGCCATCCGCCCTGCATGACCCTGCCCCGGCTGGCTGACGCCCTGCACTGCACCATCGACGAACTGTTTGGCCGGGACGCCGGCACATGAGGGAAAAGGAGGTGACCGACGTGGTCATGAGAATCAAAGAACTGCGGGAGGCGGCGGAGCTTCAGCAAAAACAGGTGGCGGAGCACATGGGCGTGCTACAAACCGCCGTATCCAACTGGGAAACTGAGGTGGCCCTGCCCAAGGCCCGGGAACTCCCCCGGCTGGCCCGGGTGCTGAGGTGCTCCATCGACGAGCTGTTTGTCTCCATGGAGGACGCCGGGTGAGCCCTGCGCTAAGCATACCACCCCAAGGAGGAATTTACCATGCAGAACGACTGCGCAAACTTACCCTGGTGGACGCGGTGTACGCCTTTGCCGACGACCGGCTGGACCGGGAGCTCATCGATATCGCCAGGGACGGCGTGATCTCAGAGGATGAGCGGGAGCGCTTTGACCGGATAGTGGAAAAAATTCGGACCATCACCGCCGCCGCCATTGCTCTGGCCTCCGTACCCCGGGGCGGCTGAGATAGGACAACCATGGGCTGGAATATGTTGTGAAGGGAGGTGGTCGGATGCCACGGAAGGAGCAGAAAATCAAGGTGGTCAGCTATGTCCATGTGGACGGCCAGTTGGTTAATACGGACGATTTAGACCCGGAGCGGAAGCGGCAGCTGGCCACCTGGCTCAAATGTACATATCTCAACGCCCTGTTTGAGGGGAAAGCCAGATTCTATCCAACGGAAGAAGGTGAAAAGGAAAAATGCTTGTCAGGCAAGCGGGGGACGCGGCGCCGTCCTCAGACATAAAAAATCCCCCGGCGGGTTGTCGGACCCACCGGAGGACAATAAGCCAAAAGGCTTATAATGAAGACATAATAATTATACCACAAGACAATGCGCATTACAAGGGGGGAAACGCGAAATGACGCCATTGACGCAAATCCACGCGGAGGGGCGGGTGGCAGAGCGGTACGGGCTGGAGGAGGCGATTTTTCTCCACGCGCTGATGTTCTGGTACCGCACCAACCGGGGCAATGGGCAGAACTTCCACGGCGGGCGCTGGTGGACGTATAACAGCGTGAAAGCCTTTGAGGAGGTTTTCCCCTGGTGGACCGCCGGACAGATCCGCCGGATCATCGCCCGGTGCCGGGAGAAGGAGGCCATGCTGACGGGCAGCTTCAGCCAGGACCGGAGGGACCGCACCGCCTGGTACACGCCCAGCGACGAGCTGCTGGAGCTCTACGGCGAAAGCGTAAATTGCATTTGCACGAATCAGCAAATGCAGCCGCCGGATTCGGCGGGCTCATGTGCCGAATCCGGCAAATGTAATATAAGGAATACATGGGGTAACCATGGGGAAACAGATATACCCCCCTATAGTCCCCCCGAGGGGGACAGCGCTCCGGCCGGTGCTAAAGCGGACGAGCTTTCCCCGCAGGGGGAAGCGAATGAACGGGGCATGTGCCAAGGAGAGAACAATCCCACTAAGAAGCGCCGCCGTCAGCGGAAATCCATCCCCACTCATGCCCCGGAGCGATTTGAGCAGTTCTGGCAGGCGTACCCTGGGGGCGGGTCCCGGCTGAAGGCGGTGGAGGAGTGGGACGCTCTGGCCGCCTCCCCGGAGCTGCTCAACGAGATGGCCAAGGCCCTCAAGCGCCAGAAGGCCAGCCGGATGTGGCGGGATGGGGTCGGCATCCCCCACGCCTTCCGCTGGCTTCGGGACAGGCGGTGGACGGACAAGCTCCCGGAGGCGGTTCAGGCCCAGCCGGAGGACTCCGGAGGCTGGGCGCCGGACCCGGAGGATGAGGCGAAAACGGGAGGTGCGCAAACATGCTGAACACTGAGCGGGCCGGATTGGCCCAGCGGACTGTGATTGGCTCCATGCTCATCGACGGCCGGTGCGTGCCGCTGGTCATGTCCAAGCTGCGGGAGGAGGACTTCACAGACTCCACGTGCCGGAATTTTTTTCGGGCCATCCGGGAGCTGGCCCTGGAAAACCGTCCCATCGACCCGGTGCCCGTGCTGGGCAAGCTGAAAAGCGCCGACGATTACATCCCGTGGTACCGGCGGGTGATGGAGGAGACGCCCACCGCCGCCAACGTGGGAGAGTACATAGCTCTGGTGCGTGAGCATTCCGCCCTCTCCCGGTTTTTTGAGCTGTGCCGACAGGGTCTGGAGTGTGTGGACATGGAGCAGGCGCGGGAGCTGGCCGGGGAAATGCCCCTGGCGCTGTCCGCCACGGACCGAATGCCCCGGATGACGGCGGCGGAGCGGGCTGACGATTTTTACCAGCGGATGAAGAGCCCGGACAAGCCCAAATATTTGCCCTGGGGCATTCCCACGGCGGACCGGGCAGTTTACGCTGAGCTGGGGGACGTGATTCTGCTGGGGGGTTATGCCTCGTCGGGCAAGACCCTGCTGTCCATCACCATGGCCATGGCCCAGGCCAAGGCGGGGTACAAGGTGGGGTACTACTCCTTGGAGACCAGCCCCCGAAAAATGACGGACCGTCAGATTTCCGCCCTGTCCGGGGTGCCCCTGGGCAAAATCAAGACCAGGGAATTCACCGAGGAGGAGTGGGGCCGGTTCGCCCAGGCCGCCAGCTGCGCCGCCAGCGCCTGCCCCTTTGACATTATCCACGCGGCGGGCTCCACGGTGGACGACATCACCGCCGACGCGGTGGGACACAGGTATCAGGTGATTTACGTGGACTATGTGCAGCTGGTCCGGGCGCCGGGGGTGCGGGCCTCGGACCGCTATACCGTAGTCACCGCTGTGAGCCAGGGGCTCAAGACCTTTGCACAGAGCACCGGCACGGCGGTGGTGGCCCTGGCCCAGCTGTCCCGGCCCGAAAAGTCCCGGGACCGGGCGGGAAAACCCGTGCCCCCGTCTATGCACTCCTTCCGGGAGTCGGGGCAGCTGGAGCAGGACGCGGACGCCGCCTTTTTGGTCTACCCCTCGGACCCGGACGAGCCCGACCCGGCCAAGGCCTTCAAGCTGCCCAGGCAGGAGGTAAAGGCGTTTCTGGGCACGAACCGGGATATCCGGATTTTAGAGCTGTACAAGCGGCTGAAGGGGCGCGTTTCCATGCCGCAGTGCGAGCAGTGGCTCTCCCATGGGCTGGATATTCCCAAAACCTTCTCTGCGGCAAAAAAATGGAGCCTGCCCCCGGAAAAGCTCATCCGGTATCTGGACGGCCGCGTGGAGCGCGCCCGGTCCGGGGGAATGCGAAGCATCGGCCTGGTCCTGCGGTTCTGGGAGGATTATACCACAGCCGCCGAGGCCGTGGGCTATCAGCTCCACCGGGAAAACATTTTGCTGCCCCGGAACCTGGGCGAGGCCCATGACGAGGCCGCGAAAAAGCACCAGGAGAAGCTGAAACAGGAGTACGCGGCCCAGCGGGCGGCCGACGAGGCGGAGCGCAGCCGCCTCGCCCGTCTGGCGGAAGAGGCGTACGGGAAGCGCCGGGCGGCGCTGGAGGAAAAGTACGGCTTCGCCATGGACGGTTATGTGATCCGGGCGCCCATGAACAAGGGCGAGATTCTGGACGAGGGGCGCAGGCTGCAGCACTGCGTGGGCGGCTATGCCGACCGGCACATGAGCGGCGCGGTGACCATCCTTTTCATGCGGAAGGTCAAAGCGCCGGACGAGCCCTGGCTGACCATTGAGATGGACGGGAACAGGCTGGTGCAGATTCACGGATTCAAAAACGAGGGCATACACACTGCCCAGGGGCGCTTCGCCCCCGACCCGCGGGAGGCGTACCGGGAGTTCCTGAACGCCTGGCTGGAGGTCCTCGCCCTGCGGAACACAGCGGAGGAGGGCGCGCCCGCCGCCTGGGAGTGGGAGACCGCCCGGCGCACCTGGGCGGGCTTTGAACTGATGTCCAAGCCCAACGTCTACTCGGTCCACGGCCTGGGGGCAGCGGGGGTGAGCTTCACCCTGCGCCGCCAGAGCCTGGACCTGGACAGCGCCCTGCGGTGGCGGGGGCAGCATTGTCTCATCACCGCCATCCGGCCCCTGGGGCGGCAGTATCTGGCCGTAGAGACGGCGCTGGTGGCGCTGTCCCAGTGTCGGAACCCCCGGACGGGGGAGACCTTCCCCGCCGTCATGACGGAGGAGTACGTGCGGCACGAGCAGCTGGAGCCCATGGCTGTCAATACCCACCAGCGGGTTCTGACGACGCCCAAGGCAGTGCGTCTGACGCCGGGGCCGCTGGTGGAGGTGGACGGGGTGGAGTGGCCCATCATCACCCCCTATGAGCTGGACCCCCACAAGAACGAGTACACGCTGAGGCGGCGGGCGGACCTTTAGCTCACGGCGCTCAGGTGCTATGAACCTTGTCAACCGAATACAGACTGACGGGAAAACACAATCTTTTACAACATTGTATTGACGATGTAAAAACAGCGTAGTATAATGGGAGTGAAAGGAGCGTGAGTCACATGGCGCAAACTACGGTCAGCGTGAGAATGGACGAAACCCTGAAAAGAGACTTTGACGCCGTCTGCAACGACCTGGGACTGTCCATGTCAACGGCCATCACCATGCTCGCCAAGAAAATGACAAGGGAAAAGCGGGTGCCGTTTGAAATATCGGCGGACCCGTTCTATTCCGAGGAGAATATGGCGAGGCTCAGGAAATCTATCGCGCAGATGGAGGCCACGGGAGGGACGGTTCACGAGGTAAAGTTGGATGATTAAGGCGTGGTCGGATGAGGCCTGGGAGGACTTTGAATACTGGACGAAGCAGGATAGGAAAACGCTAAAACGGATCTTGCAGCTTCTGAAGGACATTGACCGCAATGGCTATACGGGAATCGGGAAGCCGGAGCGGCTGAGCGGGGATCTGTCCGCGTACTGGAGCAGGCGGATTGATGACGCAAACCGCATCGTCTACCGTATAGAAGGCGATGTGGTGAAAATCGTCCAATGCGGCTCCCACTACCGGGACAAGTGAACACACAAAAATTTCCGTCCAGAGATGGGCGGAAATTTTTTTGAAAACCTCTTGACTTTTGCTTATCATTTAGCCCCGGAAAACCGGGGATGGCAAACAGAAAAACTCCCGTCAGTGTGTATTCGGCTGACGGGGGTTTTCTTGTCTGTTCGCCGCCTGCGGCTCGGTGGAGCTGCGGCCCCAGTTCACCCTGACCACCTTTACGGAGGTGGACGCCTTCCACCAGCAGAACGACCAGGAGCTGACCCGGCGGCAGATGATTCTGCTGGGACTGTTCCTGCCGGGGTACGTGAAGGTGAAGGACCGGGCCCCCATGTGCTGGACGAAGGGGAGTTGGAAAACGGCCTGGACTTTGCCGCCGTCACCGCCACCCTCAGCTACACCCTGAGCCGGGAGGAGTTCATGGAGCTCCAGCGGCAGGGTGACGCTGGCCCCCCACCGCGTCCCTGCCCGCCGTGGAGGCGGCCTTCCGGTCCAGGCTGGACGCCTATCTGGCCGGCGCGGCCTTCGAGGAGCTCACCGTCTACGTCAACCGGGTGGGGGCGCTGCTCATGGACGTGGACGGGGTGGTGGACTATGACGGACTCGCCCTCAACGGCTCGGAGGAGAACCTGGCGCTGGGCGAGGACGGCGTGCCGGTGAGAGGGAAGGTGGAACTGGTTTGAGAGAGCTGATGAGCTATCTCCCGGAAAACTATCCGGCCAGCCGGGAGACGGTCTGCTTTCAGCAGGCGCTCCAACCCGAGGCGGAGGGCCTGTGGGCGGCACGGGACGACCTTCTGGCCCAGCTGGACCTGTGGACCGCCACCTGGGGGCTGGACCTCTGGGAGGCCGCCCTGGGGCTGTCCAACGGGCAGGGGCTGGACCTGCGCGCCCTGGGGGGTGTGCAGCGTCACCACGCTGCCGCAGGCAAAACAGAGGAGGACATGGAATGGGTTGAGGTGGACGGAGAACCCTTCATGCGCCTGCTGAACGGGGCGCACGAGCTGATTGTCAGCGCCAGCGACGGGAAGGTGACGGCGGTACACAAGCTGGCCTTCACCAAGGCCGTCTACAGCGCCGGCGTGACATTGGAAACGCCCATGGAGGCGGACGACCAAATCAGGGTTATGGTAATGGCTCTGGTGGGAAGCGTTCCCGCAGACGCTGAATTGGAGGTGCTGGTGACCAACAACGCCAAGGACGATGAGCCGGTGTGGGAGGACGCCACGGGCGATGTCAAAAACGGGACCAACCATGTTTTCGCCAATCAGACCGCCGCGAACGGGTTCGCATTTAACTTCAAGCTCACGGTGAGCCGGGGTGAAAACGGCCAGGACACCTCTCAGGAGGGATGGGAGCCGGACAAAACGGCGGCGCTGTGGGCGCTGGC
>CANOBV010000121.1 GCA_947564255.1 uncultured bacterium
TCCCTACACGACGCTCTTCCGATCTAACATAAGGCACCATAAGACTTTTCTATACCTTGCAGAATAGCGGGAATAAACTCTATTGTAGTAGCTTTACCTTTAGAGTTGATAAACGCCTTATGTTTCCCTTTAGTCAATTTTTCCTTTAATCTTGATCTGTTTGGGACGTTGAACCCAAATTGCGTGTAGCGCGACAAGATTTTTAAGAAATTCGGACAAGATAAATGAGAAAAACACTTCCGTTCTAGGAAGCAATTCCGAGCCCGTACGCTATACTTGAACTATTCCGTATAAATGGAAAAACTGGACAAAGAAAAGGGCTATTCAGGTCTAGGAGGAGCGGCTTTTCCCGCTCCTCCTTTTATTTTACTCAGAATATATACCTTGGCCTCTCCGTGCCGCACAGCCAGTAATCCAGCCAGTCAAAGACCACGATCACCAGCCCGGCCAGCAGACACCACAGCCCTGTGTACAGCGGGCAAATCTGCCCCCACAGGTTGCCCCACTGGCCGGAATAGTCCCATATGCCCAGCCCCAGCCAGACATTGAGCACCAATCCCACCAGCAGCTCCCCGGCGGTAATGACCAGCCCGCCCAGGACCGCTTGTATGCCTAGGGGCAATTCCCATGGAAAGTGTTCGTTGGCTACGTCCAGCGGCACGCACAGCACAGCCGCCAGCACCATCATGGTCCAATGGGTATGACCGCGCCAGAACGTCTCCAGCAGCCCGTACAGCACCCCGCCGCACAGCCAGCGCACCACGTGCCCCTGCCATTTACACAGCATCTCCACCGCCTCCCGCCGCGCTGATGATTGCCGCCATGCTCTGCGCCAGATCCTCCGGAAGCTCCGCGCCGTACTGAATCGCGGCCAGCTCCTCCAGCTCCGCCCGTCGTATCCAGGCGTTCAGGTGGTTGCAGTAGGTTCGGTGGTAAAAGACATGGGCCGTGGCCGCCTGAGCCAGCGCGGCAAACTCCTCCGCCAGGTACATCCGGCAAAGCTCCCCGTCGGCGTGGTACGGCACCGCCGCCACACCCTCCTTGACGGAGGCGTACTGGGCCATAATCTCCGTCTGGTCATGCTCCGTCAGGCTGTAGCGCCTGCCGTTGACCTCAATGCCTGCATAGATGGCGGCGGAACAGGCCGCGCCGGTCTCCTGGCGCACCGCCTCCCGTACCTGCTCCACGTCGCCCCAGTCCCTGGGCGGCGTGACGCCGCTATTTTTCATGCGCAGCTCGCGCACGCTGTCCGTCCTGATCCGTTTTACTCCCATTATTGGAACCCTCCCTGTATGGAGCTGATATAGCCGCCCAGGCCGCTCTCACCCCGCTCCACTTCCACCTTGAAGTTGAATGCGAAGCCATTAACGGCGGTCTGATTGGCGAAAATATGGTTTGCCCCGGTCTTGACGGCGGTGGTGCAGTCCTCCCACACGGGCTGGCCGTCCTTGGCGTTGTTGGTCACCTTCACACTGTACTGCGCATCCGCCGGAATAGAACCTGTGACGGACAGCACGCACACGCTGATGGGCGCGTCGGCGGTCATGGGCCGGGCCAGCGAGACCGCCGCGCTGGTGACGGATTTGGTGAAGGTCAGGTTGTGGACTGCGCTGACCTTATGGTCGCTGGCGGTGATGGCGAGGGTGTGGGTCCCGCTGAGCACCTTCAAGAAGCTGAGCCCGTCCAATTGGAGGGTGTTCTCCGCCCCATCCACGGCGGCGAAAGTGCGCAGGACCGCGCCGTCAATGGACTCGGTGACGGTCACGGGATCCCCGTCCTCGTCTCCCACGCTGTAGATAATGGAAAAGCCCTCGTCCTTCACGCCCAAGTCTGTCCCGTTCGCCTGTTCACAGGTGATAGTGGGCGGCGTGTTGTTGTCCACCGCTCTGGTGCTGCTGGCGGTGTAGCCGCTGTAGGCGTTCTCGCTGTCGTAGGCCCGCACCCGGTAGGCCACAGAAAGCCAGCCCTTGGTGAGGGTATCGGTGAAGCCCAGCGCGTTCCCCCGGAAGATTTCCGCCCAATTTCCGCCGTCCGTCTGCCGCTCTAAGGTGTACCCGGCCAGGTTGTTTTCCCCGTCCATGGAGGCGGTCCAGCTGATCTCCACGCAGCTCCCGCCGAAAACAGTTTCGGGCACGGTGATGGCTCCTGGCGCGGTGGGTGCGGTATTGTTGATGACGATGACCTGGGCGCTGTTGCGGTAGCCGGAGTACAGCCCCTCGCTGTCGTAGGCCCGGACGCGGTACATGACGCTCTCGGTGCCAAAGGCCACAGTGTTGGTGGTGGACAGCTCCCCGCCCTGGTAAATCTGTGTCCAGCTGGAGCCTCCATCGGTGGAGCGCTCCACCGCGTAGCCCTCCAGGTTGCCCTGCTCGTCGGTGCTGGCGGTCCAGGACACGGTGACGCTCTTCCCGCCATGAATGGTTTCGGGAATGGTGACGGCGGCGGGGACAGTGGGAGCGGTGTTGGGGAGGACCGTCACCCACGCGCTGGTCTTCCAGCCGGAGAATGCATTCTTTGTGTCATAGGCTCGGACACGATATTGTACGGTTTCCATCCCTGCTGGGACAGTGTCGGTGGCGCTGCAAGCGAGGCCCTGGTATATCTGCGTCCAGGAAGACCCGCCGTTTACGGCCCGCCACGCCTCATATCCCGACAGGTTGTTATTTGCGTCAGTAGAGGGTCCCCATGTAATGGTAATGGACGCTCCACCGTAGACCGCCTCGGGGATGGAGATGCTGGACGGTACAGTCGGAGCTACATTGGCGGCTTTTACCGTTACAGCACTAGACCACGCAGACGCTTCGTATCCGCTATATGTAACTCTGGCCCGGACCTTGATACTATCGCAGTTATAGGGCATTCGATATGAGGGATTTGAAAGTTTTCCTGTATAAACCGTTGCCCAGCTGCTGATATACACCTGTATCTCGACAGCAACATTCCACACGACCGTTTCGTCTATGCTATCGTCCCCATAGTAATTCCACCCGATGGAAATGTCTTTTCCCGGCTCAACTTCGTTAGGTACGGATAGGTCTGGTGCACTTGGCAGTTTCACAGTATTTCACTCCCTCTCAAAATTCAATCCGGGCCTGGGGCTGATTCCATACCCCAGCCGCCTCTATCCCATCCAGTGTCTCGAAGGTCACCGCAAACGGGTTGCCGGACACATCCGTGGCGTACATCAGCTCCAACAGGGCCAGCCGGGCGTCCAGTCCCGCCCACAGCCCCAGCAGGTACGGATGGGCATTGGGGTCCCCGTCGTGGTCTGCGATGGCCTGGGCCAGCTCCTCGTGGATCACCCAGGCCCCCGCCGGATAAGCCAGCTCCGCCCGAGCGTCCGGCCCTATGACGATCTTCACCGGGTACCGCCGCACACAGCCGCCGTATTTCTGTGGGATTACGCTCTCCGGGTAGTCGCTCAAATCTCCGTAGAGAAGCAAGAACTCCGTCCCGTCCGCCCAGGCGGCGAACACTCCGAACTCCCGGATCTGGAACGGCTCCTCCACCCCGCCGTTGAGGTCGGAGCGGTATTCCACCGTCAAATCGACTTCGCAGCCCTTCCGCCTGGGGGTGGTGGACGTGGCCGGGGCCACGGGCTCCACCAGCCCAGTAAGCCGTGCCGGGTCGGTGCCCGCCGGGCAGACGCCCTTGCCCACCTCCACCCGGGTGATGGGGAAGCTCCCGCCCTCGGCAAACAGCTTGGCCTGGAGCTCATACCCGGCCTTTGTCATGGTCACTTCATAGCCCATTTTGATCCTCCTTCGCCCCCATGGGCAGCGTTGTAATGCTCATCCTCCAGCCCAACCGCGCCGCCGGTACGATCCTTGTGGGCGGTATTACTCTGGTTTTCGGTGGTAAAGCGGTCTCGCTTACTCGTATTCCCAAATGTGAAGCGATTAGAAGCTGGCCGCTGGCTGTGGGCAGGGTAATGATCAGCTCCGCTAATTTGCTGGATCCCTCTTTTATGGTTTGAATCTCATCGTAAATCTGATAAATGTTTCTTACGGCGTTATCGCTGCCTGCGCCAAGGTCCACTGTGAACTCAGCCCAGCGCTCTGGGTCCTGCGGCCCGACCGATTCAATACGGCTGTCCATATAACCTAAAGCCGCGAGCATATAGCGGATACCTTGCCGGATTCCGCTCCACTCAGAAATGATTCCCTTCATGGCAAGGCGCGTCCGGTAGGCTTCCACACTCTCTCCGGCTAACCTGGGCATGTTACGGTCCTGCCCATGAACAGGGAGCATGACGGGGGAGGCCGTGGCGATGTTGGTCTCGTCCCTTACCCGAAGGGCGTCCGCTTTCAGGTCGTCGAAGATGCGCCCGATGACTTTGAAAAAGATATAAAACTGATTGGCCGTCCGCCTGCCCTTTTTCAGCGGAGCAAACAGGAGGTCAAACATATACTCGCCGAAGCGGTCATACTGCTTCACTCCGAGGTCACTCCCTTCTCACCGCCACAGTGACAGTCCCCAGGGTGATGACTTTGTCTTTATCCAGCTTGATGTCCTGAGCCGGAGCCATGATCTCGACGTTTGTGGCGGCACTGTAGCCGCTGCGGAGGGCGTGGTTGATATCTGAGCGCGTGAGCTCGTTAAACTTGCGGCCTTTGCGGACAGCAAGGAGCTCCGTGAGAATGAAAGCGACCTTGCCCCTGATTTCCTCGTCGCTGGAAACATCGGTTGTCGTAATCGTAACCTCGATATTTTGGGAAACTGTAATGGAGGAGCGCACAAGTATATTATCATATGGTCCGGCAATTTTATCGACGGCCTCCCGAACCGCGTCGAGAAGACCTTCGGTTGCTTCGCCCGCCGTGCCTGTTACAATGACGTCAACCGTGCCTTGCCCCCGGGGATGCTGACAGTCGGCTTGCGCGAACAGGACTCCCGCCACACCTTCCGCCGCGTTGATAAAGGTATCTTCAATAGGTCGGGCGGCAAGCTCCGCCCAGGAACGGAGCGACCTGGTTCTGAGCCCGTCGTCATCCTCGGTATCGCTGCCCTCCCTGGTAATCCAGTCTGAGCCATTTGTGATAGTGTCAACGCCGTTGAGAAAGGTGAGGCTTCGGGTAATTTGCCCCTCTGGAACGTTGTACCGGGAGCCCTCCATTTCGGCCTCTACCAGGACATCAACTGCCTGAGCTCCCTTTTGGAGCACCTTTGACTCTATTACAAAGAAATGCAGCTCCTCCCCATTGATGTCTTTCTGGGTTTTGAAGACATGGCCCTTCTCAATTTTGACCGCGTCCTCTTCAGTGTTCAGCCTGGATACAGTGACGAGGCCCTGGGTCTTTTGCGCACGCTTGCGCTTCTTGGAATAATCTCCCGCTTTGAGGTCGAGCCATACACCCGAAGAATGGGTAACAAAAGCGTTGTTCAAAAAACTCCGGAGGAACTGCTTGAATTCCCGCTCAATACGAAGGACCACTATGAGCAGCGTATAGAAAATACCTCCCGAGTGGAAATTCGTAATAATGAAACCTTCGTCTTTGAGTTCGGCGACGACCTCATCCCGGCGCTCTTCAAGTTCTGGAAGAGGGAGAACTGCGTCAAGAGTAGCTTTGTCGATCATGCTGCTTCTACCTCCACGCCGACCGCGCCGATGACAAATGTGAGCGCCCTGGCTGTCTCCTCCTCGTCAAAGCTGAAGAAACAGCGCAAAATGAAGGTATCGTCCTCAAAGCTGACTTCGACCTGTATGCTTTCGGGAAGGATGACCTCACGCCGCTGTAAACCGACTCGGGCCCGCTGCGCGATCTCCAGACGAACGAGGCTGTCATCCTCAGACTGGATGAAATCATAGAGGCCCCACCCAAAAGCGGGGTCGTAGAAAAGGTCCCCCGGCTGTGTGAGAGCTTCGAGGATAATATTCTGATATAAACACTCGAAATTGAAACACAGCGGAGCGTCTCCGTCCGTTGCCTGTGTGAGCTTCCATTCATCTGAGAGCCGGATATCGGTATCAGTCAAGCCTGTCATAACTTTACCTCCCTAATAATCGCCGGGGTGTCTCCGTAAGCCAGGGCCACAGAGACAAAGGCCCCGGTCTTGAGCTGGATGCGGGAACGGATGTCGGGAAAAGGAGGGAAGTCCCCGTCTATGTTCCCCCAGCGGTCAACAACCTGGAGTGTGTACTCATACCAATGGGCAGTGATGTGCCCTCGGTAGCTCGTGCCCGTCTCATCGTTGTGAATGACGAGGTCATTGTAGTCAAATGTCTCGCCGAGCTGCGCCGCCTTTGTAACAACAGCGTAAAGCACGGCGGGTGTTTTTAGAAAGGCGTAGTCTTGAGCGATGGTCTTATGGATAGCCGCCTTCACCATTTCCTCTAATATAGTCCCGCCTCCCTCTTAAAAATAAATCTTTGTACGGATAAAACCGTCGTCATTTACATATGTCAGGACTTTAATGACCTCTTGCTCCCCACTGATCTTTGGGTGTATGACGTTGATTTTGTGGGAGTGCCGGATAAAAGGAACAGAGACTGTCTCCAGCTCCCACACGCCCCCGCTCCGGAGGAGGTTGATGATATTGACGCCGCACTCAAATGTATAAACCTTTTGTTGTTCGGGCTTCACTCCCCAATAAAAGATGCCGCCCGAGAAGAAGAACCGCTTCTTAATGTTCCATGCCGCGTTGACGGCATTGATTGCCTGGACGCCGGACATTTGCCGGATGGGAAGCTTCTTCCGGGTTGGGAAGCCCTGGGCGCTGAGCTTTTTCTTCCCGATTCCGGCCTGGGCAAGGATGTAGGAAATAACCTCTTGCGGTGTGGTGTCGAGGAACGTGTTGTTAATCCGCGTGTCCTCAAGAAGCAGCATTTCATCCTTGAGCGTAATCTCGTCTGTGCCGCCGCCGTAATTGTATGGATGGGAGACGAAGCCCGCAAATACTTCCTCCATAATGCCGTCGTAGCCGAGTTCAATTGCGGCGGGAGCCTTTCGAGCAAGGCTGATTTTCGGCTGGAAGCCCTCTGTGAACCGTATCTTCGCCCAATCAAAATAAGAGGACCTAGCTGAGAATATCTCAAACTCAATGCCCTGGTCGAGAATGTAGGGTCCGGCACAGGCTGTAATCTGCGGATAGAATAGTTCCAGCGTTTCCACGCTTAACAGCCTCCTCCCTAAAATGGCAGACGGGAAATAACATTTTGTACAGCTGCGGCAGCGGCTCCTGTCAGGGCGTCGGCAGCGGGCGATATCCCACGGTCCGTTGCAAGATAGTTTTTGTAGTCCTCGGACAGACCGCTCGACGCTGCGCGGCTCCCGGAGCTTCCAGTAGCTTTACCCCCGGAACCGTTGGATTTTGCGGCCTTGATAGTTTGCGGAATGTATTCCCAAAATTCAAGGGATACCGCAAGCTGTTCTTTCTTTGACTCTGTTACATGTCCAAAGCCCTTGAAGAGCACCCTGTCGATGCCGTAGCCGAATATCATATCGACAGTGCCATCCTTTTCAGAATACTCTACGTCC
>CANOBV010000122.1 GCA_947564255.1 uncultured bacterium
CCATCAACTATGTGGACATGTGGGTCCACCCCGAGGATAAGGATATGGTTGCCCGGGCCACCTCTCCCACCTATATCCGTGAAAAGCTGGCGTCGTGCCGAACCTATTATTTCAACTACCGGGTAATAGTGGATGGGGAATTGCAATACATCCAGCTCCGGCTGGTGAACGTCGGCCACGAAGAGGGGCAGTGTCAGGTGGTCTTCGGCTACCGCCGGGTTGACGAGGAGATCCAGCAGCAGATGGAACAGCAGACTCTGCTGGCCGACGCTTTGGACAAGGCCAACTCCGCCATCACCAGCAAAAGCACGTTCCTATCCAATATGTCCCATGATATGCGCACTCCGCTCAACGCTATTTTCGGCTTCACATCCCTGGCAAAATTGAATCTAAACCGTCAGGACGAGGCGAAAGCCTACCTGGAGAAAGTGGAAGCCTCCGCCCGTCAGCTGTTGGACATGATTGAAAAAGTGCTCCGTGCCTCCGACTTGTCCGGCGACACCGGTTCCAATGCCGAGGTGATGGAGTGCGACCTGCGGGAGACCGTAGAAGACGTCTATCAGTTCCTTCAGCCCCAAGCTCAGGAGAAAGACATCGCTTTTACTCTGGATTGCGGTGGTTTGGTACATTCCACCGCCTACGCCGACCAGGAAAAACTGCGCCAGCTCATCATGTATCTGGCTAACAACGCCGTCACTTACACCAACTCCGGCGGGCGGGTCGCTATCTCGGTCACCGAGGCTGAAGAGCTTCCCAATGACTATGTGGTCTACCGCTTTACTGTGGAAGATACCGGAATTGGAATCAGTCCAGAGTTCCTGGAAAAGGTATTTGAGCCCTTCAGCCGGGAGAAAAACACAACCCTCAGCGGCGTCCACGGTATTGGTCTGGGACTGGCCATCGTGAAAAATCTGGTGGACATGATGGGCGGCACGCTGGATGTGCGCAGCGAGGTCAATGAAGGCAGTACGTTTACTGCCACTCTGGCTTTCCGTGTGAAGCCCCTGCCCGGTGAGTTCCAGCTTCCCGCCGCCAGTGAAAAAACCGCCCACAGCATTTTGCTGGTGGAGGACAACGACATCAACCGGGAGATCGCAGAGGAATTGCTGGGGATGATGGGATTTGACATCGATTCCGCTGAAAACGGGCAAATTGCTTTGGAGAAAGTAAAAAATAGTCCTCCCGGGCACTATGACCTTATCCTCATGGACCTTCAAATGCCGGTGATGGACGGATGGCAGGCCGCCGCTGCCATCCGAGCCCTGCCTGACCCTGCGCTGTCCCGCCTGCCTATCATCGCGTTGTCCGCCAATATGATGGAGCGTGATTTGCAGCACTCCAGAGACTGCGGCATCAACGCTCATCTGCTCAAACCCATGGACCTGGCCCTGCTGGTATCTACCATTGAAGAACTCACAGGGAAAAAATGCCCGTCCTGAACTGCGATAAAAACCGCCCGGTACAGCATGTACCGGGCGGCCTTTTAATTATACGTATCAGCAGTTGTTCCTCTACAGCCGGGCCGTCACTTTTCCCGCCACTGTTCTCCGGTTTGGCTGGACCACACCACCATATTTCTGCCAAACCGTTTGGCATCGTACAGCATGGTGTCTGCCAGCTTCAAATATGTCTCCAGCTTGTCCCCCGGCTTGGGGACCAAGGTAACGCCTCCCGCGCTGACCGTCACCCAAGGGCCCACCTGGGGATTGTGCTCCATATGCAGGTCCTCCACAGCTTGACGGATAGTTTTCATGAATTCAAAAGCGGACTCCGCTTGACTGCCCAGAAATACAGCCACAAACTCTTCTCCGCCATACCGGGCAAACACATCGGTGGAGCGCTGGAAATGGGCCATAACTGTTTTGGCTACGGCGGCAATTACCTTATCCCCCGCCGGATGGCCAAAAGTATCATTATACACCTTGAATTTGTCGATATCAAACATGCACAAGGAGAACGGCAGCTGGAAGCGGGTGGCTTCCTGCCAACGGGCAATGCTCTCGGCCTCATACCTGCGCCGGTTTGCAATCCCCGTAAGGCCATCCACCATAGCCTGCTCTCTAAATTGGACCTGATAACGATAAAGCTGAATGTGAGTGTTCACTCGGGCCTTGATAATCACCGGATTGAAAGGCTTGGTCACATAGTCCACCGCTCCCAGCAGCAGCCCCCGCTCCTCATACTGCACATCCGCCAGACTGGTAATTAAAATCACCGGAACATATCGGGTGACCTCCGTAGCCTTCAGCTCCTCCAGCAGCTGGAAACCGTCCATTCCCGGCATCACCACATCCAGCAGGATAAGGGAAAATCCCCCTTCTTTGGCCGCTTGAAGCCCTTCCTCCGCAGTGTGGCGGCTGACTGTCTCATAATCGTCTTTTAAAATAGAGCACAAAAACCCACTTTGCACAGGGCTGTCATCAATCACCAATATCTTGTCCATGGATGTTCCCTCTCATCTTCATTAATCATTGGCAGACTTCCTCGCCGCTCCGCCTGCCGCTGCTGATATCCTGCGCCACATATACCGCCGTTTTGGGCAGGTCGTCCGTTCCCGTCCGCGCCAGCACCACCGACGCCCGGACCCACCGCCAGCAGCCGGGTGGTTCGCCGTGCTCATCGTCCAGTCTGCGGTACTCCACCGCCAACGTGGGCCGCCACCACCGGAGATTCTCCCTCAGGTTTTCCAAGCTCACGGTTTTAAGGTAGTCCTCCCTATCGTCCGGGTGGACAAAATGGTTTGCGTAAATAGAAAGGGCGGCGGTAAAATTCACCTCATTGCCCAACACATCCCCCACCCGGCGCAGTTGGGAGACCGCACGAAAAGTGTCAGTCTCCAAGTCCAGATAATATGTGGAAAAAAACAGCGTACTCAAACTGCTGATGATGTACGCCCAATCCTCAACTGCCTCCGGACTGCGCCCGCTGTTCCCGGCGCCGGCAGCCTGAAGCTGACGGTCGTTTATATGCTCCAAATCGATTCCCTCCACCCCATTTCAAAGCGCCATATTCCTCTTCAGGGGTTACTTGGTATTTTACCATAAAGAGAGGCGTAAATCAATCTGTGAATTCAATCCTAGAGAAATATTTCCATAAAAATGGTCCTATTTAGAAAAAACAGGCAAAAATAGAATTGCTTTCCTTCTGCTTTCTTCTTAAAAAACGGCCTTTCGAAAACAGCCCTCGGAGGTGTCTGAACCCAATAGCCCCGGACCTCACAGCTGTAATCACTGTGGATTCAGTTCCAGATACTGCTGGTCGATATGGCTGTCCACCTGCATTGCCAACTCCAGTGCGTCATTACACCCCATCTTTTTGTTCCGATTATTCATGGCGGCCACCTCAATGACCACGGCAAGGTTCCGCCCCGGCCGCACCGGAATCATAAGCGTGGGCACACGAACGTCCAGCAGAGTGGTAAAATGCTCATCGGCGCCCAAACGGTCATACAGCTTACCATCCTGCCAAGTCTCCAGCTCAATCACCATGTCAATGGCACTGTCAAATTTGACGGCAGACATGCCAAACAGTCTCCGTACATCTACCACCCCAATGCCTCGCAGTTCAATGTAGTGGCGAATCAACTCCGGCGCGGTTCCGATGAGTCCTCCGCTGGGGTTTCGGCGAATCTCAATTGCGTCGTCGGCAATAAGCCGGTGTCCCCGCTTTACCAGTTCGATGGCCGTTTCGCTTTTTCCGATACCCGACTCTCCCGCCAGCATGACCCCTTCGCCGTATACTTCCACCAGTACGCCGTGGCGGGTGATGGTGGGAGACAGCGCCGTACGCAGGTAGGCGATCATGGTACTCATGATGCTGGAGGTATTCTCCTGTGTGCTGAGAATGGCCTGGTCATGGCGCTTTGCCATCTCCATGCATTCCGGGTAAGGCTTCAGCCCACGGGCAAAGATGACGGCCGGGGTGTGGTATGAAAACAAGGTGTCAAACACCGCTGCCCGTTTTTCCGCTGAAATTCCCTCCAAATAGGATATCTCCACCAAACCAAGCAGCTGCATCCGCTCCCGGTCAAAATAGTCGAAAAATCCGGTGAGTTGGAGGCCGGGCCGGTTTACATCATCAATGGTAATGAGCTTTTCCCGGTAACCCTCCGGCCCGTACAGCACGTTCAGGTGGAAGTTGTCAATAATGGTGCCCAGCTTAATCCCAATTTTGTTCGCCATTCCGGCCACACTCCTCTATCAGTATATTCGTTCTCTATCTTACCACATTCCATCCCCGAAAAAAATAGCAAATACATCAAATTCACACTTGATTTTTTCTCACCGCTATGGTAGCATAATGTAGTTATCGTTTGAACGAATTTCGACCAGCAAGGAGGTTAGACAATATGGCCAAATGCGAGTTCTGCGGCAAAGGCGTGAACTTCGGCATTCAGGTATCCCACTCCCATCGCCGTTCCAACCGCACCTGGAAGCCCAACGTGAAGCGCGTCAAGGCTGTGGTGGACGGCGCGCCCAAACACGTCTATGTGTGTACCCGCTGCCTCCGCTCCGGCAAGGTCACCCGCGCTGTGTGATTCCATAGGAATGAAAACCGGGCTCCGCGTAAAACGCGGAGCCCGGTTTTTTACCTCATTGCTGCGGAATTACTTCGTTTTCCGCCCTTTCTTTGATTTGGCCGTGGACTCGTGTGCCCTGGCCTCCTCGATTTCCTCCTTCGGTATCTCCGGTACCGGACTCTCTTCGACCTCTGTCTCAGGCTCAGGTCCCTCTGCCCCTGGCTTCTCCGCCGCCGGGGCCGGGTCTTTTTTGTGGAACGTGAATTTCCGCTCAGTTCCCTTGACCAACCGCACCATGTTCCCTCTGTGCCCCCATAGCAGCAGACCGCCCATGATAGCGGCTAGAAACAGAATCAGCGGATCTTGATACACAATCCAGGACACCACAATAAAAGACGCTCCCCCCCAGCAGGACCCCAGGGATACATATCGTGTCGCGGCTACAAGCACGATGAAACCGCCCCAAACCGTTATGGGGATGATCCAACTGGGAAACACTCCACCGCCGCCAATGCCGATCATGATAGCCACCGCGCTGCCGGACAGCACCCCTTTGCCACCCCGGAATTGGAAGGTACAGGGGAACATGTGGCCGATCATGCAGAAAGCGCCCGCCCAGTACTTGGACAGGGTGACCAACTCCGGCGAGATATGCCCGGCAATGAACATGGCGAACAGCACAGCCAACACCGCCTTCACCGCGTCGCTGAGAATGACCACTGCCGTCAGCGGCCCGCCAAACACCCGGTAAAAATTGGTCAGCCCCGCGTTACCGCTGCCGTGTTCCCGAATATCGTCCCGCAGGATATAACGGGACACCACCACAGCGCCGTTGAAGCACCCCAGGAAATAGGCCACCACGGCCACTCCGGCGGCCGCTACCGCCAGCCATCCGGGGCTGACGCTTGCCGCTTCCAACATACGAGAATTCATGGTCAATCCTCCTTATAATCAAGCAACTTAAAAAGAATCCTGATTCTTTTCAGGTGCTGGGGCGAATATGCCCCAGCAGACCGCTGAAAACGGTCTCGGTTTGGAATCCATAGTAAAAATACAGCGGGTGAAACACAAACATAGTTCTGCTCTGTTTCAAATTATTCAACTGTATCGCCCTTTTGTCGGATGGTGATGCGCACCGGAGTCCCGGTCAGGCCAAAGGTGGCCCGGACCTGGTTCTCCAGATAACGCTGGTACGAAAAGTGAAACAGCTTGGCATCATTGCAGAAAATGACAAAGTGGGGAGGTTTTACCCCAATTTGCGTCATATAGTAAATTTTCAGTCGCTTACCTTTGTCAGTGGGGGGCTGGACACGGGCCTGTGCGTCACCCAGCACCTGATTGAGGACTCCGGTAGGGATGCGCATAGCGGCCTGATTCACCACGTTGTCGATGAGGCCGAACAGCCTGTCCACCCGCTGCCCGGTCAGCGCCGAGATAAACAGCACCGGAGCATAGGTCATGTAAGACAGGTCCCGGCGCACATCCTCCTCCATGCGCTGCATGGTCTTGCCGTCCTTTTCCACCGCGTCCCATTTGTTCACCACAATGATGCAGGCTTTACCTGCCTCGTGGGCCAGCCCGGCCACCTTGGTATCCTGTTCGGTGACCCCTTCTTGTGCATCAATCATGATGATACATACATCGCTGCGTTCAATGGCCATTGTGGCCCGGAGCACAGAAAATTTCTCCACCCGATCGTCCACTTTGGACTTTTTCCGCATCCCCGCCGTGTCGATGATGAGGTATTTTTGCCCATTTTTCTCCAGATAGCTGTCCACTGCGTCCCGGGTGGTTCCCGCCACATCGGACACAATGACACGCTCCTGACCCAGAATTCGGTTTACCAAGGAGGACTTGCCCACATTGGGCTTGCCGATGATGGCGACTTTGACCACGTCGTCCTCCTCTTCCTCACGGCCCACCGGAGGGAAGAACTCAAAACAGGCGTCCAGCAGATCACCGGTGCCATGACCGTGGACGGCGGAGACGGGCAGGGGGTCGCCTAACCCCAAATTGTAAAATTCATATATATCTGGGTCCGTATGCCCGGTGGAGTCCATTTTGTTCACCGCCAGCACCACCGGTTTCCGGGAGCGCTGGAGCATCCCGGCCACCTCCTGGTCGGCGGCTGTCATCCCTGTGCGAATATCGCACACGAAAATGATGACGGTGGCGGACGCGATAGCAATCTCCGCCTGTTCCCGCATAAAGGACAAAATCTGGTTGTCGGTACCAGGTTCAATTCCCCCCGTATCCACCAGGTCAAAGGTGCGGCCCCGCCACTCCGCCTGGGCATACAGCCGGTCACGGGTGACGCCGGGGGTGTCCTCCACAATGGACAACCGCTTACCAGCGAGTTTATTAAACAACATGGATTTGCCCACATTGGGGCGGCCCACAATGGCCACCAGGGGCTTTGCCATGGGTATCCCTCCTATTCTAACAGCAGACCATATTTCACACATGATAGATAGTATACCAAATCCTCCAAAAAAAAGATAGGGGGAAATGGGAAAAATATTGACACAAAAATGAAGCGGCGAAGAAGAAATGACAGCTTGATTTCCCCTGTGACGAGTTGTCAAGGACTTTTTAAAACTGTTCACGGAATATTCAAAAAAATCGACACAGCAAAAGCCGGGGGCCCCATGGCTCCCGGCCTGCTTATGCGGCGTTTATTCCTGCGGCATCATCTGGCGGGCTTCCCCGCGTTGTGCACCTCTGCTGTATTCGGGGGAAAGTGGTAGAACACTGCGCTCCGCAGCCCTTGCGCCGCGACAGTTTTAGGAAAACAGGGAAATGGAGCGGAACAGCACAGAAACAGAACACACTGCATATTCCATCGCCCGACCTGCCGGCCTCATACCGCTGCTCCCCTCGCTGTGCTTTATTCAAAGTCCTTCACGTCTATAAAAGGCAGTTGCTTTTTTCACTGTCTCTCATAGGGGGGAA
>CANOBV010000123.1 GCA_947564255.1 uncultured bacterium
CAAAAACCATGCCAAAGCAGCGCTCAAAGTCGTCCGCAGACAAATACTGCAGGGTGTAAGTGTAGGAAAAGGGCATGATGGGCCGACAGTTCTCGTCCACCACCTGATCCTCTCCATCCGTCAAGTGTTCTACCAGCGTGCCGTCTTTATACAGGGTATACTTTTTCCCCCCGCAAGTCAGAGAGAAGCTATAGTCGGTCCAATGGTACTCCGAAACACCACCGCTGGCCTGGAACACAAAGTCTATGGGGAGCAGCAGCCTGCCATCCTTCTCCAGCGCCGGAAAAAGGCACCGCTGTCCGTCCACCATGACCCCGCTCACTTCCCAAATCTGACTGGTGAAACGTACGGGGGTATCCTGAGGGAGGCGGTAATAATTCAGGAAGTTGGTGTAAAAATAGGTGCCCTCAAAGAACATGGTAAAGCGGTAGTCCGCCTCCAGGTCAATGCTCAGCTCCAGCTCCTCCCCCGGCTGGTAATCGCGGATGGCCTGAAGGTTTTTCTCCACCTCCACATGATTGGCGGCATATCCCTGGTAAATGGGGATATACCGGACCACAAATACCGCCGCCAGCACAGCCAGCACCCCGGCAGACACAACTTTAGGGCATCGTGCCAGAGCCAGTACCCGGAACAGCAGGCTCCAGCACACCATAAGCACCAGGAGCAGACAGGGAAAGAAGGTCCTGGCATAGTACAGCGTAGTGATAATCAGCATCAAGACCGAGGCCCCCGCCCCCATGAGGAGCAGCGCTGTGGTCTGGTATTCCGGACATAACAGAAAAACCACAGCCAGATAGACCGTATAGAGAACAGTAAACACCGCCAACGGAGCCTGCCAGCCCATCACGGCCATTGTCAGCGTCAGCCCCGCCGCAGGCAGACCGGATATCAAATGCCGGGGCAGCGATCTGTCAAAAAGGCACACCAGCCCCACCAGTAAGCACAGGGCGGCGAACAGGCCGTTCCAGAAAGAATAACCGCACAGATAGTCCATCACTTCGAAAAAACGCGTGGTGAATACGGTAGGATTCAAGGCGCTGAAAATGCCGCCGTCAATTCCCCGCGCAATTCTGGCATGGCTGCCGGGGGCCATGAGTATTGTGAGATAGCCCGCCGCAGTGAACACAGGGTATAGATGGAGCTGAACAGGCATTGGCCGTCTGCGCAACGCCGCCAATAGCCAGTACCCGCAAATCAGAACCAGTGCAATGAGACCGCACTGCTCTGTCCCCGCCCCGGACAGAAACGCGCACAGGCACAAGCCGACTGTCTCCCATACAATGGACTTTCCCTCCAAGGCACGCCCCATCCCCCATAGCACTACCAGCGGGAACAGGATTGGAAACGCATAATTGAAGTAGGCGGATATCCAGTAGAGGGACATACGCAGGTATTGGATCTCACTGCCCAGCATGGACAGCAGTCCCAGACCGGAAGCCAGCAGAAGCGTGCCGCCGCTCAGCTTTTTGTCCTGTATCCGTAACCCCAACAGGAAAATGGCGGCCATAAACACAGGACTGAGGACGGCAAACAGTTTGACGTCCGTCAGTAAAAACAGGCATACTAAAATGTGGACAAACATCCGCCCGTTATTGGTCTGGTAGTGGTTTATGGTGTTACGTACAAATTCCCTCAGACCGCCCCGAAAAAAGGTGCCGTACCAGTAATCATCGGAGTATACCGTCAGATTCAGGTTCACTGCCAGATGCATCAGCATTGCGGCGGCCAGCACCGCCCCGCCCCATAGCCACGCCCGCTTCACCCATCCTCTGTTTCCATCAAGCCGTGTCATAGCGCACTTCCTTTCGCGGCCGGCGCTGCGCCGCCGCTGGAGTTTCTTAAGGTACACCATACCACATCAGCCGCCGCTTTTCAACGTTTTCCAGACAGTTTTTTGGACGGGCGCCCGGACTTTGGAGAAATGTATTTAAGGAAGGACTGCCACTGAACAAGCGTGTTCAAAACCAACAGGAAAACGGCTTGGTTTTCCTGTTGGTTTTGCAGCGCTGTTGTGATATGATTAAAATATAGCGCATTTCACACGAAAGGGTGTGCCTCAACATGGATGATTTTTCCTTTTCCGTCTTTCGGAACGAAAACTTTTTAGATCTGCAGTTGTTCCAGTTCGGCTGGGAACAGTGCGCTCCGCTGCACTCCTTCGGCCCCTTCGTCCGCAATCACTTTTTATTTCACTATGTCATCTCCGGCCGGGGATATTTGGACGCCGATGGTCCCGATAGCGTCACCCGGCGGTATAATTTGGAACCGAACCAGGGTTTTCTCATCTGCCCGGGACTGGTGAACACCTATTTTGCCGACCAGCATGACCCTTGGAAATACGTGTGGCTGGAATTCGACGGCTTGCGGGCGGCGCAGTACCTCAATGCGGCAGGGCTGAACGCCGCCCAGCCCATCTATCAGCCCAAAGCTCCCGCCATGGCCCAGCCGGTGGAGGAGGCCATGCTGTACATCGCCAACCACACCAAAGCGTCCACCCTGAATCTCATCGGCCATCTGTGCCTGTTTCTGGACGCTCTGATCCAGTCCTCCTCCACCCGCCAAGAGGTGTGGGGCGGACGGCTCCAGGATTTTTATATCCAGGAAGCCGTGGTTTTCATGGAGCGCAATTATCAGCGGGAACTGTCGGTGGAAGAGGTTGCAGACGCCTGTAAGTTAAACCGGAGTTATTTCAGCAAGCTGTTTAAAGAAAATATAGGCTGTCCGCCCCAGGAATTTCTTATCCAGCTGCGCCTGTCCAAAGCGGCGGAACAGATGAAAAGCACCAAAGCGCCGATTGGAGAGATCGCCGCCTCCTGCGGCTATCCCAACCAGCTCCATTTCTCGCGGGCTTTCAAAAAACGCTACGGCCTCTCTCCCCGCGAGTGGAGGACGCAGAACAAAGGACGGCCGCCGCAGGGAAATGTCCGGTAACCCCCTCAAAAGCCAGGAAAAGCACAGCGGCCAGCCCATCACCTAAACAGGGCACTCCCCCGCTCAAACGCTCCACCTCACCTCAACGGTAAACACTCCATCCTCCCACCGGGCGGCGGCGGTGTGGCCCATCCGCTCCGCCAGGGCCTTGACGATGGCCAGCCCCAGCCCCGTGCTCTGCCCGGTGCGCATCTTGTCGGCGGTGTAGAACCGCTCGAACACGTGGGCGGCGTCCTCGGCGGTGAGGTCCTCCGCCCTGTTGGAGAAAGCGGACACAATAGTGTTTCCGTCCTGATACAGCCGGACGGACAGGGTGTCCTTCCCATGGCGCAGAGCATTGGTGAGCAGGTTGGAGAAAATCCGAGTCACCGCCCCGCTGTCCGACCACACCGGGGGCAGGTCGGGGGCGATATCTACCTCTACAGCCAGCCCGCTCTCCTCAATCTGCTCATAGGCGGCCGCCAGCTGGTCGGACAGCGCCCGGCCCAGGTCCACCTTCTCCCGCTCCAGGGGCAGCTCCCCCCCTTCAATGCGGGACAGGTCGTAAAATGTGGCGATGAACACCTGGAGCGTCCGGGCCCTGGCCTCGATCACCGCCAGGTACTCCGCCCTTTTCTCTGGAGCCAGCCCGTCCCCCTCCAGCAGCTGCAAATAACCCAGAATGGAGGTCAGCGGCGTGCGCAGGTCGTGGGATACATTGGCAATCTGCTGGCGCAGCGCCTGCTCCTTCCGGCGGTACGATGCCCGCTCCTCCTGCCGCAGCTCCAAAAGCTGGTTGAGGCACACCAACAGCTCTTCCGCCCCGGCGCTGGGGCATGGCAAGGCCAGCCGAGTGGTGGTCTCGTCCGCCATCTGCTCTCGCATCCGACGGGCGGCACTATAAAGTCCTCGCTCCAACGTGACCTGCCGCCCAATCAGGACGGCGCACAGCAAAATCAACAGCACAATCAGGACGGTTTTCATGGAACCACTCCTTTCAACCGTCATAGGAATCCAAACATGATAAGTACCAGCGCCAGCAGCAGCACCAGCAGGGCCCCTTTAACGTACCAGGAAGAGCAGTCTCCCCGGGCAGCCCAAAGCCCCAGGAGAACCCGCAGGATAGGGGCAAGAATGCCCATAGGTCCCTGCATCAGCGGGGCCAAGGGACTGAATATACTCAGCGCACCCATCATTTCCAACCAAAGAACAGCAGATATATCACCAGAAGGAACACCACAAACAGCGTTTTCATAAGACACCTCACAAAACGGCTTTTGCCGGGCCGAAAGGCCCGGCTAAGCTGTTTCATTTTTTCGGCTTTTGCAGGATGCAGATCAATCCGCCCACAAACGCCGCTGCGATAACAACACACAATGCCGCCGGCATGAACCTTACTCCTTTCCTTTTCCCAACCCGCTGTCTCATTTGATCTCCTTCTTTCTAAATCCATACAGGCCGATGGCGGTACTCGCCGCCACCCAAAATGCGCCGACCAGCCAGGCCTGTCCCATGTAGGTCATATTGCCCACCACTTCCTTGGCCCCCTCCAGCATATTTCGGGGAAAATACGCGGCCAGGGTCACCAGCGCATCCCCCACCGACCCACCGGCAAACAGGCCCGTCAAGCCGATGACAGTCTCCAACACAAAGACGATGCCCACGTAGAGGAAGGAGGACGCCATCTCCCCGTTCACCAGGAACAGGCACATGCACATCACCGCCTGCCCGCCGATCCACAGGGGCAGGCCCGCCGCCAAAAACCAGCTCACGATGGTCAGCCCCTCGGAGGCGGTGTAGAAGTTCCCCGCCTCCATGGGCAGGCACACCGCGCACAGGCCCAGGAAGAAAGCCATCATGACCACCAGATACACAATGGACAGCAGGGCCTGGGCCAAAAATTTGCCCAAGTAGATCTGAGCGCGGCTCAGGCCGAAGGACACCTCATTTTTCAGGGTGGAGTTCTTGTACTGCGCCGCGAACACGATGTCCCCGGTGAGCAGGCAGATGCAGAAGCCGATGGTCCCCATCTCCACGATGCTGACGATGGCCGCTCCGAAGGGAGTGACTAGGGAGTGGGAATTGTGGAAGGCGAACATGGACACAAACAGCGCCTCCAGCGCCAGCAGTACCCCCAGGGCGATATAGGTGTAGGGGCGGCGGAGCATCTTATAAATCTCGGCGCGGATGTAGTTAAGCATGGCGTCCACCTCCGATCAGGTCCAGGAAATATGCCTCCAGGTCCGCGCCCTTCTGCTCCATGGCCAGCAGGGCCACGCCGTTTTTCGCCAGGGCGTAGGAGGCCCGCTTGGGGTCGTCCAGGCAGTCGTAGAGCTGAAGCACATTGCCGGGGAGCACCTCGAATTTATCGGTGCCCAGCTCCGTCTGGAGCAGAGCGGCGGCACGGGCCGCGTCGTCCACTTCCAGCCGCAGGCAGGTGCGGCATTTGTCGTGGAGGGCCTCCGCCGAAATCTCCTCCAGAATCCTCCCCTGCTCCATGAAGGCGTAGCGAGTGGCCACGTTGGACAGCTCGGACAGGATGTGGCTGGAGATCAGGATGGTGGTCTGGCGCTCCCGGTTGAGCTGGCGCAGAATCTGCCGGAATTCCGCCACCCCCTCCGGGTCCAGGCCGTTGATAGGCTCGTCCAGGATGAGGAAGTCCGGGTGGTTCATCAGGGCCAGGGCCAGCCCCAGCCGCTGTTTCATGCCCAGGGAAAAGGATTTAAATTTCTTCTTCCCCATGTCTGCCAGCTCCACCAACTCCAGCACCTCGTCCACCACCTGATTCCCAGGGATTCCCCGCTGGAGGCGGTAGTACTCCAAATTTTCCCGGGCCGTAAGGAAAGGCGAGAAGGAGGGAATCTCGATCATGGCCCCGGTGCGGGACCGCTGTAAGCGCATGTTCTTTCCCGACGCGCCAAACAGCTCCAGCTCGCCGCCGGTGGGGTCGGACTGGCCGGTGGCCATCCGCATGAGGGTGGTCTTCCCCGCCCCGTTGCGGCCCACCAGGCCGTAAATGTCCCCCCGGCGCACCTGCATATTTACGCCGTCCAGGGCCATGCACGCGCCGTAGGCCTTTTTCAGCCCATAGGCCGCCATAACGGCCATGTTGTCGTTCATAGCGTTTCCGCCTTTCTGTTTGAGTTGAGCTTATTCTAAACCGGAAAGGCCAAAACTCCTCAAAGGAAGTCTAAAGAAAGTTTAAATTCCGGGGCGGCGCGCCTAAGCTCACACTTCTGCCAATTTGAAACCGATGCCCCAAACGGTTTTAATATAACTCCTATCCGGGTCCGCCCTGGCCAGCTTGGCGCGCAGGTTGCTGACGTGGACATTCACTGTATTCTCGTCCCCCAGGAAGTCCTCCCCCCACACCGCCTCGTAGATTTGGGCACGGGAAAAGGCCCGGCGGGGGTTGTCCATCAGCAGGGCCAGAATATCGAACTCCCGGCCGGTAAGGGGCAGTTCTTCCCCATCCACGCTGGCGGTGTGGCTGTCCCGGTCCAGAGTCAGGGGCCCCACCGACAACATATCCGGCTTTGGGGCGGAGAACTCCCGGCTCCGGCGCAGCTGGGCCTCCACCCGGGCCAGCACCTCGGCGTTGTCAAAGGGCTTGGGGATGAAGTCGTCCGCCCCCAACTTGAGCACGTTCACCCGGTCTGACACCCCCACTTTGGCCGAGGCCACGATGATGGGCATGGTCTTGCCCCGGCGGATGCGGGCGATGAGCTCCTCCCCCGTCACGCCGGGGAGCATCAAATCCAGCACAATCAAGTCGTAGTCATATTTCTCCGCCCACAGCAGGGCCTCGCTGCCGGAAAAGGCGGCACGGCAGGCGTACCCGGCGCTCTCCAGGATGGTGCATAGCAGGCGGTTGATATCGGTGTCGTCCTCTACGACGAGAATATTCACGTTGTCCATGGTTCTACCTCCTTATGCGTCCATCATAGCATAATGCCCCCGGTATCACCAGATACCGGGGGCATATTTTAGAGTTTTTTAATGTTTAAGCCGTAATGGTGGGAGCTTGATTGGTAAATTTCTGCTCCGCCTGGGCAATCATCTGGGGCTGAGCCTGCTCCACTTTGTACCACCCCTTCTGCTTGGCGGTCTCGAACAGCTGGGTCTGAGTTTTGTGGCCCTGGGTGAGCAGGTTGACAAAGGTGTCCCGCAGCTGCACATTGGTGCATTCGGAGGCGAACAGGTTGTAATTGGTGCTCATTTTCTTCTCTGTGAGCAGCAGGTCGGTAATGATCTCGTTTTCCTTCATGGTTCGTCCTCCTTACTTCAAAAAGCCCAGCAGAGTGTCGTAGTTCTGCTTGTGCTGGGCGGCATACTGGTTGTAGGCGCTTTTCAGCTCAGTCTCCTGGGTGGCTTGGGCGGCATCCTGATACTTGCAGCACAGCATCCGCTCAAAGCCCAGCTGGTCCTCCAGGGCGGACAGCTC
>CANOBV010000124.1 GCA_947564255.1 uncultured bacterium
TGATATGAGGCCAGCGAACAGGAAAGGAGATTCGAGAAGGATGAACCCTATTACGGCTATCGTACAGAGAAATCTGCTGAATTATGTCCGCAGCAAGGGGCGGGTATTCGGCGCCCTGTTTATGTCCATGTTCATGCTGGTGATGTTTTCGTTTCTGATGAAATCCTCCATGAGCGGACTTGACGCCCCCATGCCTTACCTGATTTCCGGCGTGATTATCATGAGCGTGTTCCAGGTCAGCGTCAACAATTCCTCTGATATTCTGACCGACATTTCCAGCGGCTACATGAAAGAGGTCCTGGTAGCGCCTATTCTACGGACGCAGATTTCCATGGGGCACATTCTGTCTGGCGCGGTCATCGCCGCACTGCAAGGCGTTGTTACTATGATCTGCGGTATTGTGCTCGGCCTGCGGGTGGGTGTCCTGCAAATCCTGCTGCTGGCGGCGGTGATGCTGGTTTCCGCTATGGCGTTCAGCGCCATCGGCCTGTTTCTGGCAACGGTTTCCCGCAACTCCCCCGCCTTCCAGACCATCAGCTCCATGATTATGATGCCCCTGACCTTCGTCTCCGGCGCGTATATCCCTACCACCATGATCCCCGGTTTTCTCCTGCCCATCGTCTACCTGAACCCGCTGACCTATACCACCTCCATCTTCCGCTATATCGCTTTGGGAGCGCACACGCTGGGCACAAGGGAGCTGGTAGCACAGGGCATGGCCTTCGACCTCGGCGGATTTATCATTACGCCATTGATGGGGCTGGCCATCACCATGTCGATCGGGACATTTTTCTTTGTGCTGTGCGTCCGCAAATTTGACCGGGCGGACTTCTCCACCATCAAGGTCGCCGTGGGAATGCGGGGCGGCGGGGCCGCAGCCAGGAGGTAGCTCATGAAATTGCAACTGGAAGCTGTCACAAAAAACTACAAGAACAAACAGGTCCTGAAGGGGATTACCCTCACCATGGGAACGGGGGTCTACGGCCTGCTGGGTCCCAACGGCGCGGGAAAAACCACCATGATCCGTATCCTGGCCGATGTGCTGCGCCCCACAAATGGGCGCGTCCTGTACGACGGGAAAGGCATTCGCACTTTGGGGGACGAATACCGGGCAAAAATCGGCTATCTGCCCCAGGACGTCAGCTTTTACGGCGATTTTACCGGCAGGGATTACCTGGAATACTCGGCGGCGCTGAAAGGGATGGAAAAAGCCCACGCCAAAAGGCGGATTGAGGAACTGGCCCGCAGCGTCGGTCTTTGGGACCATCTGAAACGGAAATGCGCCGCCTATTCCGGCGGGATGCAGCGCAGGCTGGGGATTGCTCAGGCCCTTCTGGACGACCCGGAGATTCTGATTCTGGACGAACCTACCTCCGGCCTGGACCCCTATGAGCGGATCAAATTCCGCAACATTATCTCCGCCTATGCGAAGGACCGTCTGGTGCTGCTCTCCACCCATATCGTATCCGATGTGGAGCATATTGCCGCGCGGATCATGATGATGGAGTACGGCAATATCCAGCACATCCACACGGGCGGAGCATATGTCCAGATGATGGAGGGCCGGGTCTGGCTGGCGGAGATGCCCGCCGAACAGCTGATGGAGTATCAAAACCGGGCCGTCATCAGCAACGTTCGGGCGAAGGACAGCCGCATGGAGGTCCGCATCATTTCGGACACACAGCCGGTCCCTGACGCGGTACAGGCTGTACCAACCCTGGAGGACGCCTATCTGTATCTTTTCAGCTACTTGCCTGAAAGGGCCGGGAGGTAATGCCATGTCTCTGTTTCGATTTGAACTGCGAAAGCTGCTGCTTAACAAGAAAACCCTGCTGCTGTTGGCGTGCCTGTTCGTCCTTTACAGCGTGGTCGGTCTGACCTCCACCATGTTCCTGATCGGCGGCAATGACAGCTACCGTGCCTACGAGGAATCAGCCGCTGGCTGGGAAGGTCCCTTTGACAGCGAAAAAGCCGCGGAAGCGGAAAAAATCTATCAGGAAGTCAGCGCCCGGTACGGCACGGACGCGCGAATGATCGCTCGGAGCGTCAAAGACCAGCCGGAGATCATTCTGGCGGTGAACTACCACACCTATGCCGAACAGGTGGAAGAATACTGGAACGGCACGCCGCCGGAGAGTGCCGAGGAGCCCTATGGGATCGCTCTTCTGCAAGGGAAAATTGCGGAATTGGAAAGCCAGGGGAAGCAGAACACCTATGACTATCGGGAGCTGTCCGCCGCCCTGGAACGGCTGGAAGAGCTGGGGGAGCCGGAGTTTGCCAACGCCCTGCTGTGGGAGAACCTGTTCAACAACTGGGGAGAGCATATGATGCAGTTTCTGCTGTTCGTGCCGCTGACCTTTGTCATCGCCCCGGTGTTCGCCGTGGAGCGGTCCAGCGGCATGGATAACCTGATTTTAAGCGCTCGAAACGGAAGGCGAAAGGTCGTCACGGTAAAACTGCTGAGCGTACTCGCCGCTTCCACGGTTGTGGTAGCGCTGTATCTGGCTGCTACGTTTTTGTTCGGGTTTCTGCCCCATGGGAGTTTCCACGGCTGGGATGCCGTCATCCAGTCCATTCCCTCCTATGCCCGGTCCATGTTCCCCTGGAAGGTCTGGCAGCTTGCTGCGGTCGGGGCGGCCTGGCTCATTTTTACCGGCGCGGTCTATAGTCTGATGATCTGTTTTATTTCCTCCTGCATGAAAAGCCAGATGGGGACGACGGGGGCCAGCCTTGCGATTCTGTTTGTGAATGTGGGACTGGCGGCAATGGGCGATACCGTGACCCAGAGGCTTGGGGCGCTGGTGGACTTCGGCCTTGCCAACGTCACGTTGATGAAGGAGGTATTCAGCGGATATAAGGGTTTCAATGTGTTCGGAATGTGCGTCAGTTACCCGGTGATGGCGGTTTTCGTTTTAGAAATCCTTTCGGCTCTTGCTGTTTTGGGAATTTACTGGGGGCAAAAGGGCAGAACAGTTGTATAACAATTATTTATAAAAAGGTAATAAGTATTGCGGATTCTACTAAAGGAAATTGAATGAGAAAAAGTATCTGCCCAGCGGCAGAAAAGAAAAAATTGCTGCTGAAAAAACGAGCAAGAGAATTTTAATGTCACTTTGTGCAGGGGTATAGAGGTTCCATGAAAATGTATCTCATGGTGAGACACAAAAGGCGAAACCGGGCGAATGAAGGGAGGACGGGTTATGGACGAGCAAAACCGATACGAGCGGTTCAACGAGATCACCTTTGAAGCCTACTGCAAAAAGGCCATTGACCGCGCCATCCTTAAAGTGCGCCAACGTCAGGCGGCACGATCCAAGAGGACGAGCGCCGTGTTTTCCATGTGCAGGGCATAGATATCCCTGTTTCCGACCAACGGCTGGCCCAGGCCCTCTCCTATCTTTTGCCCAAAGACCGGGAAATCGTATTGCTCTCCTACTTTGCCGAGCTGAAGGATGGGGAAGTAGCCCAGCGGGTCAAGGTGAGCCGTCCCACCGTCCAGCGGAGGAAAAGTGCCGCCCTGGGCAAGCTGCGGGAAATGTTGGAACACATTGAATGAAACAAGTGTCCTTCTATACCATTTTTTCCGCCAAAAAGTCCGACATAGACGCGATCAAAACGATTGTCCAGCATTTCAATCGCTACATAATACTCCGTTGCCTGACCCATCGCACAGGAACCGATGCGGCATCCGACACATTAAGAGCTGCAGATTTGCGAAAACTCAGTGACGCCCGGGGACAATCGAACCGCGCACCATTCAAGTAGTTCGACAAATACTCTTTCAGGCGGGCCGCCCACCGTTCCATCGGCCCTCGACGCGCTTTCAGCGCGGCTTCTTCCGATTTGATTAAAGCGGCCTCAGCTTCCAAATTTTTTATCAAAACCGCCGTGTTCTCAATCTTTGCATCTCGTTCCAGCGCAAGCGTAAGGAACGCATCATAATCAAGAATCTCCCCCGTTTCTGCGTCAATCAATGCGTCTAAGGCGTGGTTATAGTCGTACAGGTTCATTTTTGTCCCTCCTGACCACAGTTAAAAATTCCGTTCGTTTCATCCTCCGCCCGGTCGTATTCATCTTCCTCCGGCTCCCCGGATTCCTCATGCCAGCAGTCCGGCGGCTCCAGGGGCTGTTCGGGCAGATCGAACCGCTGACCAGCCCCATTCTGATAATAGCTCAAGTTATCACCTCCTCCGGCCTGCGGCGATATGCCAGCCAAGCCTTGCCGTACAGCTCAATACCCTCCGACAGGTCAACTGCGTCAATCGGCCTCATGGTCTTCCTCCCTGTACACATTCATATATCCCCCCAGCTGGGTGGTCGCGCCCAGGACCTCCCCCTCAAAGCCCTCCGGGAAAATGGCGCCCAGCAAATCGCCCGGAACATTGGGGGCCTTGTCCACCTCCACCTCGCCCACAATGTGGACGAACATGTCAAACTCCACTCTCATCATGGGTTCCTCCTAAGCCAAAATTTCAGAAATCCTTTCTTTATCCCCTGTTTCCCATATCTCAAACTGAAATTCATCTTTTTTAGGTTTAATTTTGTGCTTTTCCCGAAATTCTAAAAACCTCCACGTGTATTCATAGCTCCGCCCAAATACCGCCAGCATGGCCCTGTAGCGCTTCGGCTCAAAAAATTTCGCAAGCTCCAGCTCCTCGTCAAACCCCTTCCCCATCGGGCACCCCGCGCACCCGGTGCGCTTCATGCCCCATACCTCATAGCAGTCCGACAAAATGATCCCATAGTGCTTCCGGTACAGCTCCTTATCCTGCACCGACCACCAGAACAGAGGGCGGTAATTGTCAATTCCACCGTGCCCATTGTCAAAGCAGCTCTTGTAAGTGGTGGACCGCTGTCCGCCCTCCTGCTTCCGAATCCCGGTACAATTCAGGTCAAATCCTCCAGCGGCCAAAAAATCATGGGACGGCCGCTTTTTCGCACGGTCGCAGCACGCGGCGGACACGGGAAACTTCGGCGGATTCCGGAGCATAAACTCTTTCATGCCGGGCGCCCAATCGATGTTAAACTTGGACGGGTTCCCATTCTTCGTTTTATAGTCGTTGCACCACCAGCGAAGCGCCGCCCTGCAGTTTTGATACCTTCCCAAAAGCACGTCCAGCGGCCCGTCCTCCCACTGAAATCCGTGCCTTTGCAGCCGCGAAATCATGCCTGACACATACTTGCTCCAAAAGGGCACGCCAAACGTCCGGCAGCAGGTCGGAATCGTGGACGGGGATAACCGCTATCTGTCCGGCGACCTGTTGGATTTGCTTGTGGGACTGCTGGACCTCGGGCAGACGCGGACGAAGCGGGAACGGATATTTTACGCGGCGGCGTTCACCAACGCGCAGGACTTCCCCAACGGCGCATTCTACGCTCCCGGTGCGGCCTATCCCCGGCAGGAGGTGTGCACCCTTCTCCGCAATCCCCATATCGCCCGCAACGAGGAGATCCAGCTTTCCTGCTATGATGACAAAAACAATATGCGCCAATTCTATTTTTACCACCTCACCGACGTGGTGATGGTCAGCTCCAATATGCTGGCGGCGGAGCGGCTGGGTGGCGCGGACTACGACGGCGACATGATCAAAACCGTTGCCGACCCGATCATCAACGCCTGTGTGCGGCGCAACTACGACATCGACCGTTTTGAGAAATACAAATCGCTGGAGAATCGGGAGAACCTTCCTCTGCTGATGATTCCGGCGGCGGACCCCAGGATCGCCTCCGCCCGCGACTGGGAGGCCCGGTTCGAGGCGGTGCGGGATACCTTTTCCTCCCGGGTGGGGCAGATCTGCAATGCTACGCTGGATCGCAGCATCATCGCCTACAATGAGAATTCCGAGAGCGAGGAGCGCCGGCGTTGCCGGGAGGAGACGGAGCTGCTGGCCATCCTCACCGGGCTGGAGATTGACTCGGCAAAAAGCGGTGTGCGGCCCAACCTGGAGGAATTTCTGGGCCAGCGGGCGGTGAAGCGGACGCCGTTTTTGCAGTACAAATATTTGGCGGAGCACGCCGGAGAGCGGCGGGCCTGGTACGAGCCCATCCACGCCGCGAAACTAAAAGCGTTCTTCAACAAGGTGGATTGGAGTGAGGTAGACTCCAACGTGGAACGGCTGCCCTACCTGGCGCACCAGCTAAAAAAGCACACGCCGAAAATCAAGGCTGTCCCGGCGCGGGACAAGGAATTGTTCATTTTTGCCGCCCAATCGGACTGGCAGAGTAAATTGGACAAGCGCGTTTTGGAGTCGGTGGGCGCTCTGCTCAAGGACTATGAGGCGTGCCTGTCCCGCATCCGGGCCTGCCGAGCGCCCGTTCGGAGCAAGGGTAGGAAGAACGACGTAGAGCGCATCCTCTTTTCCCGCGGGCAAGAAGATGATTGGGATGCGGACGAGTTGTATGCCCAGTTGGGCGAACTGCCGCCGGAGCAGGTGTCCGAAACACTGGAAGCCCTGCGCCGGGAGGGGTGGCAGTTTCTGGACACCGAAGCCCGGGAGCGGTTCCTACTGGAATGGTTGCCGGAGTTCGAGGAGTTGTTTGACCTGCTGGCGGATTTCCGCTTTAGCGGCTACTGGGTGCTGCCCGACATTCTGCTGGACATCGGCCAGGAGAACACCGCCCAAGATCGCAAGCGGCTGACACGGAACGGGGACTCCCCCGCTTTTGCCACAATGATGAGGGCGTATCAGAAAAAGACGGCCTCCCAGTCCTACCGGGGCGCCGTCTCCGAAAAGTGCCGGGAACTGCTGGACGGGATCGTGAAGCCTGTGGCCGCGGTGCGTTACGTAGTGGCGCTGGACAGGCGGGGCCTGTTGTGGGATCTGCTGCCGGACGCGATTCTGCCCAACGTGTTGGAGGTGCGCCATGCTGAATGAGTGGCAGGAATTTTTGGACTACACTGGGCCGGTGGTCTACAAAGCCGATGGGAAGAAGGACACCACTTGGCTGGGGCGGTTCACCTTTGAAACCCTGCGGGACTTCAGCGGGCTGTCCCGGATTCTGACCATCCTGGCCCGAGGATTTTTGTTCCATGGCCCGGACGGAACCGTGCTGGAGGGCGAACCCAGGGAGCGGATTGACCATGCCCGCCGGGGGCTGTGTGCCTGGTGCAGCGTGCCGGAACGGGCGGATGCAAGGCCGGAGTGGCAGTATCGGACGGGGTTCGGTTCGTTCCACGGGGAGTTCCCGGCGCTGGTGGACGAGGATGGCCGGGGGTGGTTCTGCCGGCACTTCCACGCGGCCATGGCCTTTGCCCGGGACAATCCAAAGGTGGTGCGGAAGGCGTATTTCGAGGCCGCCGGGGAACTGGACAAAAAGTTTGACGGGGAGTGGCGCAAAAAGGTGC
>CANOBV010000125.1 GCA_947564255.1 uncultured bacterium
GCCTGGTGGTCACCGGCTCCGCCGGGCTGGGCGTGGCCAAGGCCGCGGGGCTGGATTTCGTCCAGGAGGTGTACGCCACCGCCGCGGCGGTGAATACCTACATACCGGATACCGACGCCGTCATCGAGCTGGGGGGCGAGGACGCCAAGATCATTTTCTTCGGCGGGGCCCTGGAGGAGCGGATGAACGGGTCCTGCGCCGGGGGCACCGGGGCTTTCATCGACCAGATGGCCACTTTGATGAATGTGACGGTAAACGAGCTGGACCAGCTGTCCCTGCGCCACGAGAAAATTTACCCCATCGCCTCCCGGTGCGGCGTGTTCGCCAAGAGTGACATCCAGCCCATCCTCAACCAGGGCGGGCGCAAAGAGGACGTGGCCGCCTCCATCTTCCAGGCGGTGGTGGACCAGACGGTGGCGGGCCTCACCCAGGGCCGGGAGCTGAAGGGCAAGATCGTGTTCCTGGGCGGGCCGCTGCACTTCCTCATGGGCCTGCGGGAACGGTTTGTGGACACCCTGCAATTGGACGAGGACCATGCCGTCTTCCCCGAGGACGGCGACTGCTTCGCCGCCATGGGGGCGGCGCTGTGCGCCTCCGACTATGAGCCCCGGCCCTTTGACGAGCTGCTGCGCCTGCTGGAGGAGAGCCGCGCCGCCACCTCCGTGGTGGACACCATGCCGCCCCTCTTCGAGAGCCAGGCGGACTACGACGCCTTCACCGCCCGGCACAACGCCTCCACCCCGCCCCAGCTGGACATCAATACTTACGAGGGCGACGCCTACTTAGGCATCGACGCGGGCTCCACCACCACCAAAATCGTCCTCATCGCCCCGGACGGCGGACTGCTCTACACCTACTACCACTCCAACCTGGGCAATCCCGTGGCCATCGCCCTGGAGCAGCTTAAGGAAATCTACCGGCTGTGTGGAATGCGTATTCACATCAAGGGCTCCGCCGTCACCGGCTACGGCGAAGACCTCATCAAAAACGCCTTTTCCTGCGATCTGGGGCTGGTGGAGACGGTGGCCCACTACCGCGCCGCCGCCCACTTCAACCCCGACGTGGACTTCATCATCGACATCGGCGGGCAGGACATGAAGTGCTTCAAAATCCGCAACGGGGCGGTGGATTCCATCATGCTCAACGAAGCCTGCTCCTCCGGCTGCGGCTCCTTCATCGAGACCTTCGCCAAGGCCCTGGGCTACGACATCGCCAACTTCGCCAAGCTGGGCCTGTTCACCCAGAAGCCGGTGAACCTGGGCTCCCGGTGCACTGTGTTCATGAACTCTTCCGTGAAACAGGCCCAGAAGGACGGGGCCTCCGTGGAGGATATCAGCGCGGGGCTGTCCATCTCCATCGTGAAAAACGCCATCTACAAGGTCATCCGCGCCGCCAGCGCCGACGACCTGGGCCAGCACATCGTGGTCCAGGGCGGCACCTTCCACAACGACGCGGTGCTCCGGGCCTTCGAGCAGGAGCTGGGCCGGGAGGTCACCCGCCCCACCATCGCAGGCATCATGGGGGCCTTCGGCGCGGCCCTGGCCGCCCGGGACCTGAAGCTGGACGCCTCCTCCCTGCTGGATGAAAAAGCGCTGGAATCCTTTACCCATACAGCCAAGCCCGTCACCTGTAACCTCTGCACCAACCACTGCTCCCTCACGGTGAACAGTTTCGACGGCGGGCGGCGGTTCATCTCCGGCAACCGCTGCTCCCGGCCTTTGGGCAAGGAAAAGACGGAGCTGCCCGACCTGTACCGCTGGAAGTACGAAAAACTCCGGGCCATGGAGGGCAAGGGCTTCGGCGACGGCTCCCGGGGCCGCATCGGCATCCCCTTTGGACTCAATATGTACGAGAACCTCCCCTTCTGGTTCGAGCTGTTCACCCGGCTGAACTTCGAGGTGGTGCTCTCCCCCGAGTCCTCCCGGAAGCTGTACATCAAGGGCCAGCGCACCATCCCGTCGGACACGGTGTGCTACCCCGCCAAGCTGCTCCACGGCCATGTGGAGGCCCTGGTGGAGATGGGGGTGGACGCCATCTTCTACCCCTGCATGTCCTACAATTTCGACGAGAAGGCGGCGGACAACAATTACAACTGCCCCGTGGTGGCCTACTACCCCGAGCTGCTGGCCGCCAACATGCCGGACCTGAAAAAGACCCGGTTTCTCAACCCCTACGCCGGGCTCCACCGCCCCAAGGACTATGAGCGCATCGGCTCCCAGTGGTTCGCCGACACCTTTGGCATCCCCCGGAAAGAGGCGGTCCACGCCATCCGGGCGGCCTATCAGGCCTACGACCGCTATAAGGAGGACGTCCACCGCGCGGGCCGGCAGTATATCGACGAGGCGCGGGAAAAGGGTCTGCCCATCATCGTGCTGGCGGGCCGCCCCTACCACATCGACCCAGAGATCAACCACGGCATCAACGAGTTGGTGACCTCCTTCGGCTTTGTGCTGGTCAGCGAGGACGCGGTGGCTTTCCACGAGGAGTACGCCCCCCGGAAGGTGCTCAACCAATGGACCTTCCAGGCCCGGATGTACAACGCCGCCCGGTACGTCTGCCAGCAGCCCGACATGGAACTCATCCAGCTGGTCAGCTTCGGCTGCGGCACCGACGCCATCACCGGCGACGAGATGCGCTCCATCCTGGAGCAGGGCGGAAAGCTTTACACCCTGCTCAAAATTGACGACATCAGCAACCTGGGGGCGGTGAAGATCCGGGTACGCTCTCTGATCGCCGCGATGGAGGAGAGAAAACGCCGTGAACACTGATTTATCCCTCTGCCAGCCCCTATTCAGTCAGGATCCGGTGCGCTACCTGGATATGACCGAGGCGGTGCGGCGGGGGATTGGGAGCGTCCTATACGCCTCCCCCACCGCCGCCCTGGTGGATATCCCCGGCCCTGAGCAGACGGAGGGCTCTCACACCTACCTGATGTGCTGTGCGGGTATGGAGGATGCCCGCTTTCTCTGCGGGCTCCTTCCCGCCGCCGGCGGCTTCCTGCTGGCCGCCCACGAGGAATTTTCCGTCCCGCTGCTGAAGGAGCGCTTCGGCGCCACCCTGTTTTTGGAGGGGTCCAGCTATCAGGCCGCCTTTTTGGCCCCCCAGCCGCTCCGCCTCCCGGACCGGGGCCTTACCCTCCGGCAGCTGGACGCGGGCGGCCTCCCCCAGGTGGCCGCCCATTACAAGCTGGAGGGGGAGGACTACCTCCGCTCCCTTCTGGAGCGGGGGCAGCTCTTCGGCGGCTTCCTGGATGGCGTCATGATCGGCTTCGTGGGCCGCCACACGGAGGGCTCCATCGGCCTTTTGGAGATTTTTCCCCCCTACCGCCGCCGGGGATTCGCCTCGGCTCTGGAGGGCCATATGATTAACCTGGAGCTCTCCCTGGGCCATGTCCCCTTTGGGCAGGTGCTGACGGACAACGCCCCCTCCCTGGCGCTCCAGCGCTCCCTGGGCATGGCCCTGTCTGCCGGAACGCTCTGCTGGCTGTCCTGCGATTGATTTTTCCCACGAAAGGAACCTGAACCATGGCAAAATTGGAATACGACAAGGACGGGCGGCTCCTTTTCACCAAGGAGATGAAGGAGGAGTACACCATCCTCATGCCCCAAATGCTCCCCGTCCACTTCGGCATGTTCCAGCAGCTGCTCATTCTGGAGGGCTACAAGGTGGACATGCTCACCACCAACCACCGAGGCATCGTGGACGAGGGCCTCAAATACGTCCACAACGACACCTGCTACCCCGCCCTGCTGGTCATCGGCCAGCTCATCGACGCCATCAAGCACGGGGGGTACGACCCCCACAAGGTGGCGCTGTTCATCACTCAGACTGGGGGCGGCTGCCGGGCGTCCAACTACATTCACCTGCTGCGCAAGGCCCTGGAAAAAGCGGGGCTGGCCTTTGTGCCCGTCATCTCGGTAAACCTGTCCGGACTGGAGAAAAACCCCGGCTTCTCCCTCACCCTCCCCCTGGTGCGCAAGCTCATCTACGGCATGATGTACGGCGACCTGCTGGTGAACGCCGCCAACCAGGTGCGGCCCTACGAGCTCACCCCCGGCGACACCGACAAAATGCTGGATCACTGGCAAAAGAGGCTTATCGACGGCTTCCAGGCGGGCAAGGGCATGAGCCGGAAGCAAATGCGCAAAAATTTCGACGCCATCCTGGCGGATTTTGAGACCATCCCTGTCTCCCAGGAGGAAAAAGTGCGCGTTGGGGTGGTGGGCGAAATCTACGTCAAATTCTCCCCCCTGGGCAACAACAACCTGGAGGACTTCCTCCTCTCCGAGGGGGCGGAGCCGGTGGTCCCCGGCCTCACCGACTTCATGATCTTCAAAATCTTCAACCGGGAGGTGGACGTGAACATCTACGGCGGACACTGGGCCAAAAAGAAGTTCTGCCAGGTGTTCAAGGGCTACGTGGAGGCCTGCCAGAGGGACATGATCGCCGCCCTAAAAAAGACCCGCTTCCGTGCCCCCGGCACCTTTGAGAACATGCACCGGCTGGTCCAGGGCTACCTGGGGGACGGCAACAAGATGGGCGAGGGCTGGCTGCTCACCGGCGAGATGCTGGAGCTCATCCACTCCGGAGTACCCAATATTGTGTGCACCCAGCCCTTCGGCTGTCTGCCCAACCACATCGTGGGCAAGGGCATGATCCGCAAGCTGAAGGACGACTATCCCAACTCCAACATTGTGGCCATCGACTACGACCCTGGGGCCACCAAGATCAACCAGGAAAATCGCATTAAACTCATGCTGGCCAACGCCAAGGCCCTGGCCAAGCAGGAGGCGGAAAAAGAGCCTGTGGGCTCGGGCGTGTAGAGGAGGACTTATCATGAAATTGGCGGAAGCTTTACAGGAGCGGGCGGACCTTAACCGCCGCATTCAGCAGCTGAATCAGCGGCTGGACAACAACGCAATGGTCCAGGAAGGGGAATCCCCCGCCGAGGACCCCGTCCAGCTGCTGAACGAGCTGGACGGCTGCGTGGACAATCTGGAACGTCTCATCGCCCGGATCAACCTGACCAACTGCCAAACTCAGGTGGACGGCGAGAGCCTCACCTCCCTGCTGGCCCGGCGGGACACGCTGAAGCTGAGGCTGGGCTCCTACCGAAACCTGACGCAGTCCGCCAGCAAGCTGGGCCACCGGGGTATGCGCAGCGAAATCAAGTGGCTGAGCACCGTGAACGTGCGGGAGCTGCAGATACAGGTGGACCAGATGGCAAGGGAGCTGCGCCTGCTGGACAATTCCATCCAGGCGGCCAACTGGGCCACGGAACTAATTTAAATCACGGCAGTTGTCGTGAGTCACACTTTAGAACCGGCGCCATTTTCGTCAGCGGCATAAAGTTCTTTTTGCTTACCTTTTCTTTCAAGAAAAAGTAAGTTGGTAGCTTTCGGGGCGAACGTATCTCTCCCGGCTGAGAATGAGCCGGGTCATTGGTGGCGTCAAAGGGCTGGCGCGAGGGGGTTCGATCCCTCCATGTCACCGTTATGCCCAAACCGCGCACAACCGTACCGTTACAGGGCCTAGGCCCGTATTAACATCGTATTACCACAGCGTTGACCGAAAGCGAGGGCGGGTTTGGGGAACTGCCGCCGATTACAAAAGCCGCCCAGTGCGGGCGGCTTTTCCATTTGGGAGGTTTTTATGGACGAACTGCGATTTGTGGATGCCTGTACCGAGGAGCATTTCAAAGCCATGTCCCTGATCCACGCCCTGGGCTGGCGGGACACCTACGCGGACGCGGTGCCCGCCGACTACATGGCCCGGGAAATCACCGACGGCCGCTGGGTGGAGGTGTTCCGTACCAACTACGAGACCCAAAACGGCGTCCACGGCCTGCTCCTCTACCGGGGAGACGAGCCCGTGTCCTGCCTCAACTACTGCCGCGCCCGCACCACCAACTACAACGTGGGCGATATCTGCACCTTCGACAACGCAGCCTACGCTGACTGGGGCGAAATCGCCTCCTTCTACACCCACCCCCAGGAACGGGGCCGGGGCTACGGCGGGCTGCTGTTCGACGAGGCCTGCCGCCGGATGAAGTTGGAGGGCTTCCAAAACGTCTTCGTGTTCGTCCTTCGGGAGAACGAAAAAGCCCGCCGGTTCTATGCCGCCCACGGCTTCGCCTGGGACGGCACCCACGCCGACATCCCCTTTCCCCACGACACCGTCTGCGTGGACCTGCGGTATGTCAAAGCGCTCTAGCAACGGCGCCTTACGGCGCAGAGGGCGGCACGCCCAAAGCCATGCCGTCCTCTGCGCAATTCGATATCCTCCGGCTTGCCGGAGGATATTTTTCTGCCTATGTGAGCGGCCGTTCTCTCTCCGCCGCAATATATCCGCCCCGCACCGGAAAGGGCTGGTTCAGCGGACCGCCCGTCACCACCCGTCCGCCGATCAACTCCGTTTCGTGTTTCCCGTCCCGGTAAACGCACTCGTAGCCATAAAAAGCCCGGAGAATCAGGTCAGCCCGCGCGGCCTCCATATCCGGCGTAACCGTCCAGTCCTCCCGCGTGGGAACAGGCCAATATTCCCCCGCCCCTTGGGGCCGGGCTCCGTCCAGCACCTGGGACAAATTATTCACCAGCTCCCGGACCATGGCGGGTATTCTCTCATACACCTTTTCCATATAAGTCCCATGGTCCTCCCGGCGGTCCAGGGCAAACCGTTCCTGCAGCAAAATATCTCCCGTATCAAAATCCGCCGCCATCTTATGGGCGGTAACTCCGCCAAATTCCGCTCCCTCCAAAATCAGCCTGGGCATGGGCCACGACCCCCGGCCCGCGGGCAGGGGAGTCGGGTGGAAGTTGACCATGGGAAACGCCGCAGGCACCGGAACGCGGTTATAATATCCCGCGCACACCAGCAGCTCGCACCCCTGCTCCGCCAACTCGTCCAGGTCGGCGGCGGTAATTCGGTCCAGAGTATATGGAATCCCCCGCTCCCTCGCCGTATGGACCACAGCGGCATTGAATTCCGTCACATTGTCCACCGGGCAGGTGAACAGTTTGAGCACTTCACACCCCTCTCCCAGCAGCGCGTCCAGCACCGGCTTCAGCAGGTCGATGCCCAAATAAACAATTTTCATCCAGACTTCCCCTCCGCCTTGCCAAAATTCCGAATCCTGTTTCCCGCAGACACTCTGAACAAAATCAATGTGTAGGCGCGGCTCAGCCGGACCCTTTTATACCGGCGAGTCACAAAAAGCACAGCGATCCACCCCGCCCGTCTTCTTCACCAGCGGCGGCAGATAGCGCTCCGTCTGGGTGATGCACCGGGGATTGCGGCACACCGGGCCGCGGCCGATCTCCAC
>CANOBV010000126.1 GCA_947564255.1 uncultured bacterium
GCTAGAATAGGGAGTACCATTTTAATGGAGGTGTACATATCATGGCCTATGTTATTAGTGACGCTTGCATCAGCTGCGGTTCCTGCGCGGATGGCTGCCCTGTGGGCGCGATCTCTCAGGGCGACTCCCAGTACGTCATCGACGCCGGCGCCTGCATCGATTGCGGCTCCTGCTCTGGCACCTGCCCTATGGGTGCAATTTCCCAGGGCTAAAACCAGAAAAAACAACGCCGGCTTTGCCGGCGTTGTTTTTTTGCGCAAAGAAAGAATAGGGCGATTGTTTTTCTTTACTTTCTCCCAAAAATCTCTTATAATAGGGGGCATCTGACCAAAAGTGACAATCTGGGAAGGGAGTTCTGTCCATGTCTCTGCATTGCCTCCGCCTGGCCGCGTGTCTGGCCGCGCTGGCGTTGACCTTGAGTGTCTCCAGCTCCTCCGTTTTACTGGAAGAAGACATCCGCTCCGCCGCGCAGCGGTCGGAGCGTCCCGCCGCAGCCAGCGGGACGCTTATGATGGAGTCGGTTCCCGCTATGCTTCCAGAGCCGGATCCCCGGCCCGTCCTCACCCAGGAAGATGTGGATCAGGCTCTGGCCGAGGTGATGGAGGACTTTACGGCCGCCGCTGTGTCGGTGGCTACGGTGGAACGGGGACAGCTCAGTCAGTCTGGGGCCTGGGGTTGGGCGGTTAAGGACGAGCGGGAGATGACCCCAGACACCAAAATGCGGGTTGCTTCCCTCAGCAAGGTGGTGGTTGCGATGTGCGCCATGGCTATGGAGGAGGAGGGGCTGTTGGATTTAGACGCCCCTCTCAGCGACTACTGGGGGCCCGGGGTCCGAAACCCATACAGCAAAGGCCAGCCTTCCGCCCGCACGCTGATGACGCACACCTCTTCTCTGCGGGACCTGGAAACCACCCGGGGACTGTCCCGGCTCCAGAGCCTTCTGCGCAGCGCCTACAGCTGGCGGAGCATGGAACCGGGCAGCTGGGGCTATTGGTACTACAGTAATTTTGGGGTATGTGTGCTGGGCACCACACTGGAGCTGGCCTGTAACGGCCTGTTGGAGGACTATCTTCAGGCACATATCCTCCAGCCCCTGGGCGTGGACGCCTCTTTTTTTGCGGAAACCCTGGCCCCGGAGCAGCTGGCTGCCCTCTACACCACCGGAGGAGTCGGCCGCTCCATCGCGGAACAAATCGCCCAGTCTACTCCAACTCAGATCGGTCAGTCGGCCTCTTACTTCCCCGGCGGCTTCACAGCCAGCGCCGTCGACATGGCAAAACTGGCTGCCGTTCTGGCGAACGACGGGGTGTATAAAACGCCCATCTACTCCTATGTTGAGACAGCCTCGGATGAGGAGCAGAGCCTCGTGCGGGTCGTTTTGCGTATGATGGAACCACAGTACATCCAGACGCGCATTCTCTCGGAGGCGTCGGTGGAGGCCATGGAGACCCCTTACTTTACCGTGGACCCGGTCACCTCCACCCCCTTTGAACAGTGCCTGATCCTCCGGCGGCAGGAGGACGTCTTGGGCCAGGACGTCCTATACTACCACACCGGGAGCGCCTATGGAGTGTTCACGCTGATGACCTACAACCCGGATACCCAAAACGGCGTGGTGGTCCTCACCACCGGCGCCCCCCGCAGTACCGACGAACGGGGCCTGTACTCCCTGTGTGCCAGCCTGTCCGGCAAGCTCTATGAAAAAATGGACCGCGGCGGGCCGAATCAGCCCGCCGCCTAGCGTGCGTTTTTGGGTCTTAGTTTTCCGGCAGAAGGGTCTTTCGTTTGCGGAGGAACAGGGTCAGGGTAGTTGCAGAGGCCAGAATATCGGCCACCGGTTCCGCCACATAGATACCGAGGACGCTGTGCGTTGCCAGAGGCAGGAGAATTGCCAGCGGGACCAGCAAAATCACCTTGCGAAGCAAGGCCAGAAACAGGCTGGTCTTGGCCTGACCCATAGCCATAAAGGCGGTCTGACAGGCGATCTGCGCCCCGAAAGCCCAAATACCTCCAAAGAAGATGGGCATAACCCGGCCCACCAGTTCCACCAGTTCCTGGTCGTCGTTGAAAATCAGGGCCAGCTGCTGGGGAAAGAGGGTCACCACCAGACAGGCGGAGACAGTTACGGTCAGGGTGGTGCGCAGCAGCAGGCGGAAGGTCTGCCTCACCCGGGCGTAATTTTTGGCGCCAAAGTTGTAGCTCATGATGGGCTGAACCCCCTGCGTGATGCCCTGCACCGGCATTACCACCATCTGCATCACGCTTTGCATCACCGTGACGGTGCCCACATATAGATCGCCGCCGTAAAATTGCAGGCCGGAGTTGAGTACCACCGTCACCAGACTTTCAGTGGACTGCATGATAAAGGGGGCGATCCCCAGGGCGGCGATTTTTCCGACCACTGCGCGCTCCAGCTTCATGTTGGCTGGACGGATGCGCAGTCCCGACCAGCCGGAACAGAGAAAGCCCACGACCCAGCAGGCGCTTACCCCTTGAGACAGGATGGTAGCCAGAGCCGCCCCCTTTACCCCCATTTGGAACACAAAGATGAAGAGAGGATCCAAGAGGATGTTCAGAATTGCCCCGATGAGCACCGAGCCCATGGCCACCAGAGCCTGGCCCTGGGCGGTAATGTAGGCGTTCAGCCCCAGGGCCAGCTGGACAAAAACGGTACCGGCCAGATAGATGGAGATGTAATCCAGCGCGTAGCCGATGGTGGCCTCCGAAGCGCCAAAGGCCATCAGCGCCGGTTCTTTGACGATGGAAAATACTGCGGTCAATACGGCGGCCAAAAGCAGCAGCAAGGTGGTGGAATTACCCAGAATCTTTTCTGCTCCCGCCCGGTCGCCGGAGCCCAGGCGGATGGAGGCCAGCGGTGCGCCGCCCATACCAGCAAAGGCGGTAAAAGCGGAGATCAGCATAAGGATGGGGAAGGTGACGCCCAGACCGGTGAGGGCAGTGCGGCCTACCTCTGGGATGTGACCAATATAGATGCGGTCCACAATGTTGTAGAGCATGTTGATGAGCTGGGCGGCCACTGCGGGCAGGGCCAATTTGACCATCAGCGGGCCGATCGAGGCGCTGGCCAGCGCCTCCTCGCTTCTGTGAGACTGGGACAAAATAATTTCCTCCAATACAATCTGCGCCGTTGGACAAAGGCGCGCACGGTTTATAGGGAACAGGGACAGTATAGCATCGTTTGATGAAACCTGGAAGGGGAGGGCATTGAACCGGGATGGCTTTGGAGTTTCGTTGACCTCACATTCCGTTTCAATGCTCCATTTACCGTGCCCCTGCTTATGATAACACAGGGGGAGTATCCTTGCAACCGCCCTGGGCACAATCTGCGCGGCTGGGCTGCACCCCCTTGCGTTTTACGGCAGAAGTGCTATAATAAATATATCATAACAGGATAAGGAGGCGCTCCCATGAGAACAAAACGATGGTCCGCACGGCTGCTTGCCGTCAGTCTGACGCTGTCCCTCCTGCCCGCCGGGGCGCTGGCGGCGGAAAACGGGGGAACTGGTTCTTCTACACCGCCGGTATATGTCTGGTCCGGGCAGCCCGTCCCCTCTGCCAACGCAGATTTCTACTTCAGTCTTCCGCCCTTTGCGCCCTCCGACCCGAATGACGATGCCCAGGTTGCCTATTCCAAGCTGTACAATCTGGTGTGGTTTGCCTGGCTGATGCGGGAAGAATTCGTCCTGCCCTTTGCCGATGTACCCCAGGACAGTTGGTTCTACCCAGGCGTGTGCTATGTATACAGACAGGGGCTGATGAGCGGCGTGTCCAGCGACCGTTTTGCCCCCGATGAGTTGGTCTCCCGCGGGATGGCTTGGACCGTGCTGGCCCGGATGAACGCGGCCAATCCCAAGGCGGAACCTGGAATGGAGTGGTATGAGCCGGGACGAAACTGGGCGGTGGAACACGGCGTAACCGACGGCGCCAACCCGCTGGACAACGTCACACGGGAGCAGTGGGTATCCATGATGTGGCGGAGGGCGGGGTATCCCGAGAGCGGTGCAGATTTGAGTGTTTTTGCCGACAGCGGACAGGTGAGCGCCTATGCGCTGGAGGCCATGCGCTGGGCGGTTTCCATCGGCATCATTCAGGGTTCTGACGGCCGGATCTCCCCTCAGGCTCCCCTCACCCGCGGGGAGCTGGCCTCCTTGATTGTACGCCTGGTGCCGGTTCCCCGCTGATTGCAGAGGCCCCAAGCTCCGTCGTATTGGCCGGGGCTGGCGGCGAAAATCCTTTGCGCATAGTTCCGGGGTTTAGACAAGTCCTGGTTGGCGCCTTGTAATGGACTGTATTCTGTGTCTACCAATTTTAATCTTTTTTTCATCGGAACCCTATCGATTTTTCAATGAGAAGAGCGTATGATGTAATTCAGAAACAGACCTGAATTATTTTGTAAGGAGCGATGATACTATGGGAAACAAGAGATTATACCGGACTGAGGGCGCGTACAAAATGTTGGCCGGCGTGTGCGGCGGCATTGCGGAGTATTTTGACATAGACCCAACGCTGATTCGGGTGGGTTGGGTAATCGCGTTCTTCTGTGGCAGCTTGGGCTTCTGGGCCTATCTGATCTGCGCACTTATCATGCCGAAAAAGAGCGATATCTACCCAGGGTACTAATAAATTTGTATTCAAAGCCGGGACGGCATGAAGTCTGTCCCGGCGCAGGAAAGGTTGCATCATCATGTTTACCGTCCGCCCCTCCGTTCCGGAGGATGTGCCTGTCCAGCGGGAACTGTGGAAGCTGGCCTTCGGAGACAGCGAAGCCTATTTGGACAATTTTTATCAAAATTACTACCGCCCGGAGCGGGTGGTGGTGCTGGAGGAGGACGGAGTGGTCCGGTCTATGACCGCCTGGTTTGACACCACCTTTGTCGTTCCAAGCCAGGGGGAATACCGGACCGCTTATCTCTATGCCGTGGCGACCCATCCCGGCTGCCGCGGACGGGGGCTGGCGGCCCGGCTCCTGGCGGGGGCGGACAGCTGTTTCCGGTCCCTAGGTATTTCTGCCGTTACCACTGTTCCGGCGGAACCTTCCCTCCATAAGTTCTTCGGAACCAATGGATTTCGGGAATGCTTTGTCCACAGCCAGCTGGCCCAACCGGACCCGAGCGATTCTTCCGGCCAGTGTCCTTGTACCATTGACCCGCTCCCTGCCGCTGTCTACGCCAGCCTCCGGGAGACCCTTCTGTTGGGAAGCCTCCACATTTCCCTGTCTGCGGAAGTGATCACCTATCAGGAGGGGGCCTGCCGCCTGTCAGGGGGAGGGCTGTACGCGGTGGAAACTCCGGCTGGAGTCTGTGCCCTGTGCGCTGAGGGGATGGAGGACGGCAGGCTGCTGGTTAAGGAGCTGTTGGGGGCTCCAGAAGCCCGCGCTCTGGCGCTGGACTGGCTGGCTGTGCTGCTGCCCCGCTGGTCGGGGCTGTACCGGGTTGCAGAGGGGAGTACCCCTTTCGGGATGCTCAAGTGGCTGGAACCGGCCCTGGAAAAGGGCTGGGATTGGAGCGCCGCCGGCTATCTGGGGCTGGCCTTTGACTGAATCCCTGCATATTGAACAAAAACGACCGTTCTTTTTTGTGGAAACGGTCGTTTTTTGTGCCCTTCCTATCCAACTACAACCATTTCGTTGTGGTAACCTCCACAAAATATGTGCTTTACATACCGGGATATTATGGTATGATATACATATCGGAGCACCAAGAACCCTTTGTTTTTTGAAAATGAAGGATTTCTGTCAAAAACGCATATACCCACATATTTTTTAGGAGGAATGCCGCTATGAATCAGTACATTGAGAGAGTCCTGAACGCTACTAAGGCCAAAAATGCCAACGAGCCTGAGTTCCTTCAGACCGTGGAAGAGGTCCTTACCTCTCTGGAGCCCGTGATCAACGCCCACCCCGAGTATGAAAAGGCCGCTCTGCTGGAGCGCATGGTGGAGCCCGAGCGCGTAATCGAGTTCCGCGTCACTTGGGAGGACGACAACCACGTTTGGCAGGTCAACCGCGGCTACCGCGTGCAGTACAACGGCGCCCTGGGCCCCTACAAGGGCGGCATCCGCTTCGACCCCTCCGTCAACCTGTCCATCATCAAGTTCCTGGGCTTTGAGCAGGTCTTTAAGGACGCCATGACCGGCCTGCCCATCGGCGGCGCCAAGGGCGGTTCCGACTTTGACCCCCGCGGCCGCAGCGACGCTGAGGTGATGCGCTTCTGCCAGGCCTTCATCACCGAGCTGTACCGCCACATCGGCCAGGACATCGACTGCCCCGCCGGCGACCTGGGCTGCGGCGGCCGTGAGATCGGCTATATGTACGGCCAGTACCGCCGCATCGTGGGCGCCTCCGAGTTCGGCGCTCTGTCCGGCAAGGCCGTGTGCACCGGCGGCTCCATCATGCGCCCCGAGGCCACCGGCTACGGCGCTGTGTACTACCTGGTTGAGGCCCTGAAGCACGACGGCGAGGACATCAAGGGCAAGCGGATTGCCATGTCCGGCTACGGCAACGTGGGCTGGGGCATCATGAAGAAGGCCGCTGAGCTGGGCGCCAAGGTCACCTACTTCGCCGGCCCCGACGGCTACATCCACGATCCCGACGGCGTGGACACCGAGGAGAAGCTGAACTACATCCTGGAGATGCGCGCCAAGGATCCCATGCATTGCGCTTCCTATGCTGAGAAGTTCGGCTGTGAGTTCGTCGCCGGCGAAAAATGCTGGGGCGTCAAGGACGTGGACATTTACATGCCCGCTGCAACCCAGAACGACGTTAACATGGAGTGGGCTGAGAAGATCGCCGCTTCCGGTGTGAAGTACTACATTGAGGTCGCCAATATGCCCACCACCAACGACGCTCTGGAGTTCCTGAAGAAGCAGGCTCACATGGTCGTTGCCCCCTCCAAGGCGGTCAATGCCGGCGGCGTGTCCGTCTCCGAACTGGAGATGGCTCAGAACGCTGAGCGCCTGTACTGGTCCGCCGAAGAGGTTGACGAGAAGCTGAAGGGCATCATGAAGAACATCTACACCTCTTCTGTCGAGGTTGCTGAGCGTTACGGCCTGGGCTATGACCTGGTCGCTGGCGCAAACATCGTGGGCTTCCAGAAGGTCGCCGATGCCATGATGGCTCAGGGCATTTTCTAAATCGTTCAAAACTCTCTCCAAACAAAACGCCCGCAGGACTGGGAACAGTCCTGCGGGTTTAGTTTGCTCTGCTGGTAGAGGAATATTTGTTTTGCCGTAGC
>CANOBV010000127.1 GCA_947564255.1 uncultured bacterium
GCAGCAGGGTGCGGATGTGGGCGCCGTCCACGTCGGCGTCGGACATGATGATGATTTTGTGGTAGCGCAGCTTTTCGATGTTGAACTCCTCACCTATGCCGGCGCCAAGGCCCAGCACCAGGGGGTAGAGCTTGTCGTTGCCATAGATCTTGTCGGCCCTGGCCTTCTCCACGTTGAGCATCTTGCCCCACATGGCCAGAATGGCTTGGAAGCGGCTGTCCCGGCCGTCGATGGCCGAGCCCGCCGCAGAGTCGCCCTCCACGATATACAGCTCGCACAGGGCCGGGTCCCGCTCATTGCAGTCCTGGAGTTTGTCCGGCATCTGGCCGGATTCCAAGGCGGTCTTGCGGCGGACGGACTCCCGGGCTTTTCGGGCGGCCTCACGGGCCCGGCTGGCCATGAGGGCCTTTTCCAAGATGGCCTTGCCCACCGCCGGGTTTTCCTCCAAAAACTGCTCCAGCTTGTCGCTCACCACGTTATTGACCAAGGTGCGCATCTCACTGTTGCCCAGCTTGGCTTTGGTCTGTCCCTCGAACTGGGCTTCGGTGAGCTTGACGGAGATGACGCAGGTGAGGCCCTCCCGGCAGTCGTCGCCGGACACCTTCTCCTCGTCCTTCAAAAGCTTCGCCTTTTTTCCGTAGGCGTTGAGCACGTTGGTGAGAGCCCGCTTTAAACCCTCCTCGTGCATGCCGCCCTCGGGGGTGTGGACGTTGTTGGCGAAGGACACGATGACCTCGTTATAGCTGTCCTCGCAGTACTGCATGGCGATTTCCGCCATGGAATCCTCCCTGGCCCCGGCCATATAGATGACGCTGTCGTGAAGGGGAGTCTTGTTTTTATTGATGAAGGTGACAAACTCCCGGATGCCTCCCTCATAGTGCATGGACTCCTCCGCCTCGCGGCCGGGACGGCGGTCGGCTATAAAAATACGCACCCCGGCATTGAGAAACGCCTGTTCCCGCATCCGGCGGTGAAGAGTCTCGTAGTCGTACACCGTATCCTCAAACATCTCGGGGTCCGGCTTGAACACCACCTCGGTGCCCGTCTTGTCGGTGGTACCAATGACAGTCATCTCCTGAGTCATATCGCCCCGGGAGAACTTGACCTCGTAGACCTGCCCGTTTTTGTAAACCCGGACCTCCATCCACTGGGACAGGGCGTTGACCACGCTGCCGCCCACGCCGTGGAGACCGCCGGACACCTTATAACCGCCGCCGCCGAATTTGCCGCCGGCGTGGAGGACGGTATACACCACCTCCAGGGCGGGCCGGCCGGTCTGGGCCTGGATGTCCACAGGTACACCCCGCCCATTGTCTGTAACCTTTATCACATCGCCATCCAGGATTTCCACCGTGATATGGTCGCAGTAGCCCGCCAGGGCCTCGTCGATGGCGTTGTCCACAATCTCATACACCAGGTGGTGCAGCCCGGAGCTGGAGGTGGAGCCGATATACATGCCCGGGCGCTTCCGGACAGCCTCCAGGCCCTCCAGCACCTGGATTTCCGACGCGCCGTACTCATGCTCGGTCTGGGTGGTGTTCAATTCGTTCAATTCACTGCGTTCTTCTGCCATGATGTTCCTCCGCTAAGTCAAAAATTAGTCGACCCCGCACTCGTCGTCCTCGTCCGGGATGAAGTCCAACTCGTCTGCGTCATGAAGGTCCGGACCGCCCTCCTTGCCCAAAAGCTCGGTGGCCCGCATCCGGCGGCGGTTTTTCGCCTCTTCCACGTTTTGATGAATAAGCTCCTTGACCTGACGAGGGCGCTTCACATTTTTCAGGTCCAGGTGGGGCATGCTCTTATCCGAGGAGTGGACGCACACGGTGCCCACTCCAAAAATACGCTGGCCCAGAGTCATGGTCAGCTCCAGGTCCTGGACCCGATAGAGCAGAACCTCGTCCGCCTTCAAATTGAAAAAACCGGTCTCACAAAACAGCCGGTCCTCACTGAGCGCGTAGCGGGTAAAGGACAAGGGCAGTCCCAGGCGGCGCTTCCGGTCCTTCCATAGGTATTCGATGGATTCCATTTCAAATTCTCCTTCACTCAAAGCTGTTTCGCTCTGCCCGGGCGGCCAGCGCCGCCGGAGAGAGGGGGGTGAGATAGACCAAAGGCGTTTTGTCCCCGCCGTCCGCCAGGACAAAAGACCGGGGCAGGTCGTCTCCCACGGAAAATATCCTGCCTTCCCGCTCTTCCCGTTCCAGAAAACGGCGGGTGCGAAAGGACCAGGTGGTATTGTCCAGGTCAAAGATACCAATCAAATCCTGACTGCGCACCATGACATTTTGGCCTAAGTGCAGATACAAAGCCCTACCCTTCTTTCTTCAACGCGGCCATTATGGTTTGCTTCCCTATATCAGCGTCCCATTCTTGATACGGAACGCCTTTCCCTCCCGCATTCGGGCCAGTTTTTCCTCCTCGCAGCAGGTGATAAACACCTGCCCGGAGGTAATTCGGTTGAGGACAAATTCCTGCCGCCGCAAATCCAATTCGCTGAGCACATCGTCCAACAGCAAAACAGGCCACTCCCCCGTCTCCTGCCGGAAGAGGTCTCTGGCCGCCAGTTTCAGCGCCAGCGCCGCCGTTCGGGTCTGGCCCTGAGAGGCGTAGGTTTTGGCGGACTCCCCGTTGATTTCTACCGCCAACTCATCTTTGTGGGGGCCGGACAGACAGGACCGGGCAGCCAGCTCCGCCTCCCGGTGATTCTCCTGATGGGCTATCAGCTGAGAAAAAAGCGCCTTGGGAGCGGCCTCCGGGTCGGTGACGGTGGACACCGTCTCATACCGCAGGGACAGCTTTTCCCGCCCCCCGGAACAATCGGCATGGATAGCGGGGGCCGCCTCCACCAGCCGCTTGATAAAATGGGCGCGATAGTGAATGATCACCGCTCCACACTGGGCCATCCGCAGGGAAAAGTCATCCAAGGCATCCAGCAGACCGGGATACTGCTCACTGTCCTTTAATATACGGGTCTTATGCTGGTAAAGTCGTTTATACTCGGACAAGGCCTGGGCGTACCGTGGGCGAAGCTGGCAGATACAGCTGTCCAGAAACCGCCTCCTGGCCTCGGCTCCCTCCCGGATGAGGTACAGGTCCTCCGGACAAAACAGCACCGTGTTGAGCAGGCCGGACAGCTCACCCGCTGTTTTTAACTTTACCCCATTGGAGCGAAGCTGCCGCTTTGCCCCCCGGTGAAGGTTCGCCTCCAGCGTGACCTCCCTTCCCCGGCTGGTGGCGCCCGCTTTGAGAAAAGCGTGGTCCGCGCCGTGCTGAATCAGTTCCCGGTCGTACCGTGCCCGGTGGGAAGAGGCGGAGGACAGATAGGCGATAGCCTCCAGCAGGTTGGTCTTGCCTTGGGCGTTTTCCCCCGCGATGACATTGACTCTCGGGTGAAATGCGGCCTCGCCGTGGACATAGTTCCGGAAGAAATCCAGACAGATTGTGTTGACTGTCATTCCACCACAAAGACCTGTCCGCCCAATTCGGCCCTGTCGCCGGGGCGCAGCTTCTTGCCCCGCATGGCGCATATCTCGCCGTTTACCTTTACTTCCCCGTTTTGAATGCTCAGTTTGGCTTCGCCGCCGGTTTCCGCCGCGCCGGCAAATTTCAGCAGGGCGTCCAGCCGAATAAACTCCGTGTTAATTTTGATGTGTTCCTCTTCCATGATAATCTCCTTGGTCGCCTTATCGTCACGCTTCACAGACGGCTGGACACTCGGCTGCTTTCGCTCCGTTCCAAGCTTTCTCACAGCCGCCGGTCCGGCATTTTTTACTCCGCTGCCCGCAGGCGGACGGGCAGAACCATATATAGGAAGTTATTCTTTTCTCCCTCTTGCGGGAGAACCAGGCAGGGAGAGGTGGCCGTATTCAATTCCAGACGAACCCGGCTGGCCGGGGCCGCCTTTATGGCCTCCATCAAAAAGCGGTTGTTGAAGCCGATCTCCAATCCTTTGCCGTCTCCGGTGATGGGACAGCGGTCGAATGCGGAGCCGATGGCGGTTTTTGATGTGATGGACAGGGAACCGTCCTCGAATTTACATCTCAACGGACTTTTCAGTTTGTCGTTGATAATCAGAGAGGCCCGGTCAATGGACCGCTGCAGGTCGGCGGCTTCCGCCGCCAGCACAATGGCGTTGTTCTGGGGGATGGTTTGACGGTAATTGAGGAATTCACCCTCCAGCCGCCGGGCCACCAGCAAGGTCTCTCCTGTTTCAAAGGTGATGTGGCGCTCCCCGAGTGTGACGGTTACCGCCTCATCGCAGTCGGAACAGATTTTTTCCACCTCGTTGAGGGCCGCGCCGGGCACCACGAAGGAGAGTTCATCCGTTCCATCCTGATTGAGCAGCTTTTCCCGGCGCAGGGCCAGCCGGTAACCGTCCACCGCCACCATGGTCAAGTTCTCGCCGTCGGTTTCAAAGAGGGCGCCTGTATGGATGGGCCGGCTTTCATTGTCGCTGACGGCGAAAATGGTTTGAGAGATCATGGCCCGCAGATCTCCTTGAGTGACGGTCAGGCTTTTTCCCTCGTTTACACAGGGCAGGTCGGGAAAATCTTCATCGCTGCTGCCCATGATGTCAAAGGAGGTGGGGCCGCATTGGATATGGACGGAACAATTATCTGTGTGGATAGCCACTACGTCGTCCGGCATGCGGCGAAGGATCTCTCCAAACAGCCGGGCGGACAGGACGATGGCTCCGTCTTCTTTTATATCGGCGGAGACTTTGGTGACAATTCCGGTTTCCAGATTATAACCGCTCAGGTTTAAGCTGTCGCGTTCCGCTTCAATGAGTACGCCTTCCAATGCCTGGATAGAACTTTTAGCGGCGACGACTCGTCCGGCGGTGGTAACGGCGGATTGAAGAACCGCTTTTTCACAGGAGAATTTCATATTTGGTTCCTTTCTCCCTCCTTCACGGGGAGAGGAGGGTTTTAAAATTCGTAGTAGTCCATAGGCGGTGCGGATACTGTGGAAAACTTGGAAAAACAGGAATTTTCAAGGGTTCGCGCGTCAACAGAGGGTATCACAAAATATGCACAGCTTCCAGATAAAATAAGAAAAGGAAATGTATTTCAACAGGGTTCCACACCACATCCCGCAGAAATGTGGAAGCTGCCGCGTTTTGTTTAGCCGCGCGGTTGGATTGCGCAGCTTTAATATGCGGAATTTACCGCGTTTGTGATATCCCGGATGATTTCCATCAATTCCGGCTGCTGCTTCATCATTTTTTCCACCCGGTTGATGGAGTTGAGCACCGTGGAGTGGTGCCGCCCGCCGAACTGCTGGCCGATCTCCGCCAGGGACAGCTGTGTCATCTCTCGGATGATATACATAGCCACGTTTCTGGCTGTGCTGATCTCCTTGTTCTGGCTCTGGCCGGTGATGGCGGCGGCGTCCAGTTCGTAGAACCGGGCCACTTCCTGAATGATGGTGTCGGCGGAGGGCAGAAAGTTCTCTTTTGCCTTTAGGATGTCCCGTACCGCCCGGATGGTGGTTTCAATGTCCACCTGAGCGCCCATCAGTTCCTGAAAGGCCATGATTTTGTTGACTACGCCCTCGATCTGCCTCACGTTGGAGGTGATGTTTTCCGCCACATAGGAGAGCACCGGGTCGGGCAGGGAGATGCCCCGCTCCAGAGCCTTGTTTTTCAGCAGAGCCACTCGCGTTTCATAGTCCGGAGGCTGGATATCGGCGGGCAGGCCCTGCTCAAACCGGGTCTTGAGCCGCTGTTCCAGCCGGAGCATTTCATGAGGGGGGCGGTCGGAGGTGAACACGATCTGTTTTTTCTGTTCGTACAGGGTATTGAAGGTGTGGAACAGCTCCTCTTCGCTGGAATCCTTTCCGGCGATGAACTGCACGTCGTCCATGAGGAACAGGTCCACCTGGCGGTATTTGTCCCGGAAGCCCTGCATGTCGATGCCCCGGCGCAGGTTGCCGATGAGTTCATTGACAAAATCCTCGCTCTGAACATACATGATCCGGCAGCCGGGATGATTGTGCCGAACCCGGTTGGCGATGGCGTGGAGCAGGTGGGTTTTACCCAGTCCGGATTGTCCATAGATGAACAGGGGGTTATAGGCTCCTCCCGGTTCCTCCGCCACCTTTTGAGCGGCGGTAAAGGCAAAGCGGTTGGTGGAGCCCACCACGAACCGCTCGAAGGTGTAGCGGTCGGCGTCTTCCCCGGCGGGGCTGGGGGCGGCGGACTGGTGGGTATAGGCGTCCCGCTCCTCGGGGAGCAGCAGGGTCACATCCACGTCAAAGGAGAACAGTTCCTTCAGCGCATCCTCCACCCCGGATTGAAACCGGGTGCGGATGATGTTCCGTTTGAAGTCGGTGGGGACGCACAACACCAGCCGGGTGTCCTCCAGGGCGACGGCCTCCACATCGCCGAACCAGGTTTCGATGGAGACTGCGGTCATGCTGCCTTCCATCAGGTTTTTTACTTTTTCCCAGACGTCGGCAGCCGATTTCATGGGCAGCAGCCTCCTATTGTTCCATATTATAACTTACCTATTATATCAAAAAACAGGAGGTGAGACAAGGGTTTTCCACAATTCTTTTATATAATAGTATCCGGAAAGGGGCACGCTTTTTTGACAAAACAGGCACAGGATGGAAAAGCGGCACAATATCTTGTGCCAGCCGGGGGAAAAAAGAATATTGCCGATTTTTTGTTGACAGCGGTGATAAATCAAGGTATAATCACAAGAAGCGTGATTTGCGCGCGATGTTTGCCAACCGCGCCTTTTGACAGGCGTTGTGGAACGCGCCGCCCCGGGCAGGGGGACGCGCAAAATCGTACAGGAGGTGTTCCCGCATGAAGCGTACCTATCAGCCCAAAAAGCGTCAGCGCTCCAAGGTCCACGGTTTCCGTAAGCGCATGGCTACCAGCAACGGCCGCAAGGTTCTGGCCCGCCGCCGCGCCAAGGGCCGCATCCGCCTGAGCCACTGATGGCGCACACATCGGGATAACGATACGACTTGGGGCGCGGGAGCTTTTCCCTCGCCCCTGCGTTGCATTCCCGAGAAGCGTGACAATGAAAAGCGCCGTCCCAACGGAGGTCGTATGAAGAAAACCGTATCGCTCAAGGAGAATCATCTCTTCCGCCGGGCCTATAACCGGGGAAAAACCGCCGCCGACAGCCGCCTGGCCCTCTATGTCCGGGGCAACGGTCAAAAGGGCTGCCGTCTGGGCCTCACCGTGTCCACCAAGGTGGGCTGCGCCGTGGTGCGCAACCGGGTCC
>CANOBV010000128.1 GCA_947564255.1 uncultured bacterium
CCGTACTGGGCGCACACCGCCGCCCGGCTCTCCCGCACCCGGCTGTCGTACCGCCTGCGGCTGAGCAGGGCGGACAGCTCGCCATTGGCGGCCACCAAAAACGTCTCAAAACGGATGCACCGGCTGGAGAAGTGGGGCGGGAAGTCTTCCATGGCTCCCGCTCCCCGGTCCAGCATGGGGGTGAGGGCGTCGGCCAAGGCGGTTTTGGTGACCTGATACTCCCGCTGCCAGCACCGCTCCTTCTGCTTGCACTTGACGCACACCCGGTCCGCCGCCCGGTCAAAAATCCGGGCGGCGTCCCCGTCGTTGGGCGGCATGGGGTTCTGGAACGCGGTGCGCAGGCCTCCCGCCACCGCCCGAAACGCCTCGGCGGTCTGCTGGAGCCGGTCGGCGGCAAACTGCCGGGCGTGGACGCTCTCCTCCTCCGGCTCCTCCTGCCGCACCAGGGCGGACAGCCGCCGGAGCAGTTTGTCCGGCAGCATCAGAAACACCGCCGTCCCCGCCGCCAGTTCCCAGGTAAAGGCCGCGCCCGGGCCCAGCTCCCAGGTCCACAGCGCCGCCGCCGCTCCGCTCAGGGCGTAGGCCGCGGCACACATCATGCGGTTTTGCTTCACAAAAATTCCCGCCACCAGCCCGGGCAGGGCGTAGGCCAAGGTGTACCAGGTGGGCAGTCCCGAGGAAAAGCCCATGGCCAGCCCCGCCGCCACCCCGGCCGCGGCGCCCAGCCCCACCCCGCCCTTCCACGCGGCGGCCAGCACGATCGGCACGCACAGCACCCGGCCGAGGGAGTACGCTCCCGCCACATTTACCCGGGTGAGGGTCATCATCAGTGTGGCGCACAGGGCGATGGCCCCCGCCAGCTGCCTGACCGTGACCTCGTTTCCGGGCCGCCGGGCTTCCCACAGGTCAAACGCCTGCCGGTAGAGGCACACTGTCCCGGCGGTGAGGACCACCTCCGTCACAAATCCCACCGCGTCGCCCCGGCCCCACCCGGCGGCGGACTGGTAGACAAAGCCCACCATGCCGTTGACGGCGGCGGCCACACCGGGCATAAACCAGGGGCGTCGGTAGAGCGGAAACTCCCCCAGGGCCAGGGCCACGGCATACACCATCATGGCGGCGGCAATGTAGCGCAGTCCCTCCACCACGCCCCAAAAGGACAGATATCCCAGCGCCGCCCCGAACAGGGCCGCCAGCCCCTCCAGCCCCGGATTACACACCGCCACCAGGGCCAGGGCGAACAGGGAGTGCCCCCCCATCAGCTCCGCTCCCGCCAGCACCGCCGAGAGCAGAAACCGCACCCCGCAGTCGGAGAGCTTCATCATTATGGGTACAGACAGGTCCCGCCCCTGTTTTTCCCTTCTGGTTCCCTCATTTGCCGTCATGGCACATCCCTCCGTGGTAGTATCGTAAGTATAAAACTCCATATTATGGAAACTTCAATTATTATAAAATATACTTCCCAAAAAGGCCGTCGCAACCTGTCTTGCCTTTTCGGGCGCAATTTGGTATGATATAGTAAACAACGTTGAAAAAATGAGATAAACTTGCGAGGCGGAGCGTATTCCATGAAAATTGGCAATGTGGAACTGAATACCCGGCTGGCCCTGGGCCCCATGGCGGGGGTCACCGACCTGGCTTTCCGTACGGTGTGCCGGGATAGGTCGGGCTGCTACACCGTCACTGAGATGGTCAGCGCCAAGGCCTTGTGCTACGGGGACAAAAAGACCCCGGCCCTGCTGGAGCTGGGGGAGGGGGAGCACCCCGCCGCCGTTCAGATCTTCGGCTGCGACGAACCCTTTATGGAGAAGGGGGCGGCGCTGGCGCTGGAGCGGTCGGGGGCGGACATCATCGATATCAATATGGGCTGTCCCGTACCCAAAGTGGCCAACTCCGGGGACGGCTCCGCCCTCATGCGGGACCCGGAGAAGGCGGCGCGGGTGGCCGCCGCCGTGGTCCGGGGGGCGTCGGGGACGCCCGTCACCGTGAAATTTCGGCTGGGCTGGGACAAGGGCTCCATCAACTGCGTGGAGTTCGCCCGGCGGATGGAGGACGCGGGGGTGTCCGCCGTGGCGGTCCACGGGCGGACGAAAACCCAGATGTACTCCGGTACGGCCAACTGGGATTACATCCGGCAGGTGAAGGAGGCGGTGTCCATCCCGGTCATCGCCAACGGGGACGTGTTCTCCGCCAGGGACGCGGTGCGCATTTTGAAGCTCACCGGGGCGGACATGGCCATGGTGGGCCGGGGGGCCTTTGGGAACCCCTGGCTGCTGGAGCAGTGCGCCGCTGCCCTGGAGGGGCGGGACATTCCGCCTCCGCCCCCGTTGGACCGGCGGATGGACACGGCGGTCCGGCAGTTTGAGCTGGCCATGGCCCAAAAGGGAGAGAAAATCGCCTGCCTGGAGATGCGCAAGCACCTGGCCTGGTATTTGAAAGGAGTGCCCTACGCCTCCTACTGGAAGGAGCGGGCGTGTAAGATTTCTACCGAAGAGGAATTCCGGCAGGCGGTGTCCGGCATCAAGCGGGACCTGTCCGACCGGCCGGAGCCCCGCGATGAATAGGCGGCTCACGCCCGCCCTCCTCTCCTCGTTTTTGTCGGTGGAGGGGGCGCTGTACTTCTTTTTCCTGGTCCTGGACCTGCTGGGCCGGGGAGAACAGACCATATCCATCAAGTACGCCTGTATTCTGTTGTGTCTGGCTTTCTCTCTGCTTGGCGCGGACCGGCTGGTCCCCCTGGCGCTGGCCCTCACCGCCGGGGCGGACTGGTTCCTTCTGGTGGAGAACGACCACTATCCGCTGGGCATCGGCCTGTTTTTGTGTGTCCAGACCGTCTATCTCGTACGTCTGCGCCGGGCGGGCGCGGACAGCGGCTGGCCGCTCCGCTCCGCTTTGGCTCTGGGGGCGGGCCTGGGAGTGTATGCCCTGGACCTGGCCTCCCCTGTGAATCTGCTGGCGGCGCTGTACTTCTCCCAGCTTCTCTCCAATACCCTGCTGGCCTGGACGCTGAAGGGAAAGCGGCAGCAAACTTTTGCCCTGGGCCTCACTCTGTTTGTGGGGTGCGACGTCTGTGTGGGTCTGTTCCATGTCCTGCCCCCCGCCTCACCGGTTTATACTTCCGTATCTGTGGGGATGTGGATGTTCTATCTGCCCTCCCAGGTTCTCATCGCCCTGTCCGCCCTGCCCGAAAAGGAGAATGTGAAATGAAAAGCAGCAAATCGCTCACCGTCCTGTTGGCCCTGGCTCTGGCCCTGGTTCTGCTCACCGGGTCCATCGCCGTGCCCATCCTGTGCCGTCCCTTCTACTACGCCCACATCGGGCCCCTGGAACTGGAGGCGTCCACCGGCCTCAGCCAAGCTGAGATCCGGACCGCCTTTGGCGAGATGCTGGACTACTGCCAGGGCCGGTCGGAGGAGTTCTCAACCGGCGTGCTCAAATGGTCGGAGAGCGGCAAAAGCCACTTCACCGACGTACGCTTTCTGTTCCAGCTGAACTTCCAGGTGCTGGCCTGCGCCCTGGGCCTGCTGGCGGCGCTGCTCCTCATCAGCAGCCGGGGGCGCCAGCGCCCCCAACCCCTGCTGGGCCGGGGGCCCGCCTTCTGGGCGGGGGCCGGGCTGGGAATCGTGTTCCTGGCCGTGGGCGCTTTGGCCGCGTTGGATTTTGACCGGGCCTTTGTGGTATTCCATACTATTTTCTTCCCAGGCAGGGACAATTGGCTCTTCGACCCCGCCCAGGACCAGATTATCTACATCCTGCCCCAGGAATATTTCCGCAACTGCGCCGTCCTCATTCTGGCCCTCTCGGCTGCGGGCTGCGCCGGGCTTGTCATCTTTGATTTCATCAAAAAACCGGGCCGGAACACAGTCCACTCAAAATTGCAAAAAACTTAGAACGACTGTTTGACAATTCGAACGGCATGTGTTATAATACCGGTATGAGGCCGGAAATGTTCAGCGCCCCGCCGCTGCGGGGCGACTTTGGAAGGAGCTTGCGCCATGGCTAAACTGACCGCGAAACAGCAGCAGATTTACGATTTCATTCTGTCTTTTGCCGAAGAGCACGGCTATCCTCCCTCTGTGCGGGAAATTGCCGGGGCAGTGGGGCTGAAATCCCCCGCCACTGTCCATTTCCACCTGAAAGGCCTGCGGGAGGCGGGCTATATCACCCAGGCCGAGGGCAAAACCCGGGCCATCACCATCACCGGAATCGCCCACGGGCGCAAGGACCAGGTGCCCTTGGTGGGCTATGTGGCGGCGGGGGCGCCTATCCTGGCTCAGGAGAACATCGAGGAATACCTTACCTTCGACACCGGCGGCCTGTCCGGGGAGCATTTCGCATTGAAGGTCCGGGGTGAGTCCATGCTGGAGGCGGGCATACTTCCCGGCGACGTGGTGGTGGTCCACCAGCAGCCCTTGGCCCGCAACGGCGACATTGTGGTGGCCCTGTTTGAGGATGAGGCCACCGTCAAAACCTTCCGCCGGGGTAATGACGGCCACATCTGGCTCCATCCGGAAAACTCCAGCGGTGAGTACCAGCCCATCGACGGCGAGGGATGCTCCATACTGGGCCGGGTGGTGGCCGTGATCCGCCGGTATTGACCTGTCCCCGCAAGCCCCTCCGGCTTTTACAAAAGCCGGAGGGGCTTTTTCTTTTTCACGGAAAACTCAACCTGTCAAGCGAGCATTTTCCACAAAAATCAGGTTCTGAATTTTTGCAATCTTCCGAAGTTGTGGAAATCGACAAATTTTCTCTTGCAAACGGCGCATGATATTGCTATGATGATGTCACAGAGAGCTGGAAACGTTTCCGGGAACGATACCAGAAACGTTTCCAGGTATCTCGAAAATAATTAGGAGGAAATGAAAATGAGTAAGAAGCTCTTCGCGCTCGTATTGTCTCTCAGCATGGTCATGACCATGCTGCTTGCTGGCTGCACCAGCAAGCCAAACGCCGATAACAGCACGCCCCCCGCCGACAACACCCAGGGCGGAACCGAGACCTCTCAGCCCCAGGGCAGCGGCGACGCCAAGGGCCGCGTTTACTGGCTCAACTTCAAGCCCGAGTCCGACCAGGTCCTCAACGACGTGGCGAAGATGTACACCGAGGAGACCGGCGTGCCCGTGAAAATCGTCACCGCCGCCTCCGGCACCTACAGCCAGACTCTGAACGCCGAAATGGGCAAGAGCGAGGCCCCCACCATCTTCAACGTGGGCAATTCCGCCGGCGTGCGGGATTGGGCCGACTACGCTCTGGACCTGAAGGGCAGCGCCATTGAGGCCGAGCTGAACACCGACGCCTACAACCTCTACGCTGAGGACGGCAAGCTGGTGTCCATCGGCTACTGCTACGAATGCTACGGCATCATCGTCAACCCCGACCTGCTGGAGAAGGCCGGCCACAGCCTGGACGAGATCAAAGACTTCGCCTCTTTGAAGACCGTGGTGGAGGACATCCACAGCCGCGCCGCCGAGCTGGGCTTCGACGCTTTCACTTCCTGCGACATGGACGACTCCTCCTCCTGGCGCTTCACCGGCCACATGGCCAACCTGGAGTACTACTATGAGCAGGAAGGCACCACCTGGACCGAGTGCCCCCCCACCATCTCCGGCAAGTATATGGACAACCTGAAGAATCTGTACGACCTGTGCATCAACAACAGCCTGACCGACCCCAAGGACCTGTCTGTGGGCGGCCATGACCCCGACGGCGAGTTCAAATCCGGCAAGGCCGCTTTCACCGTTCAGGGTTCCTGGACCTACGGCGGCGACACCAACTATGTGGGTTCCGTGCCCAACGCCACCATGATTCCCTACTACTGCGGTGTGGACGGCGAGGATAAGGCCGGCTTGAACTGCGGCACCGAGAACTGCTGGGCCATCAACTCCAAGGTGTCCGAGGACGACCAGAAAGCCACTATGGATTTCATGGTCTGGTGCGTCACCGACCCCGAGGCCAGCCGGATGCTGGTGGATACCTTCGGCGTCATGCCCTACAAGAGCGCTGCCGAGTCCACCAACAGCTTCCTGGCCGCCGCCAATGAGTACAGCAACAAGGGCTGCTACGTCATGAACTGGGCCACCAACTACCAGCCCAACGTGGATGAGTACCGCAAGGGCCTGGTGTCCGCCCTGAACGCCTACAACGCCGACCAGTCCGAGGCCAACTGGGAGAACTTCCGCGTCGCCTTTGTGGACGGCTGGGCCGCCCAGTACAATGCCGTCAACGGCTGATTGAACCACACGCTTTGACTGAGCTTAGGGCCGGGGCGGGCGCGCCGCCCGTCCCGGCCTCCCCTTTTGTAGGGGCGGATATCATCCGCCCGCGGCACCTGCCGACAGGAGCGGGCGCATCATATGCGCCTCTACAACCGCATCCGTCATCATCTGAGAAAGGGAGCTGATACCTTGAATCGGAAAAAAATCACCCGCGGCAACACCATCCGCAGGTCTACCAGGAAATGGTCCCCGCTGTTCCTGGGTCCGGTGGTGGCCGCTTTCATCATCGGCTTTGTCTGGCCGTTTATCCAGGGCATTTACCTGTCCTTCTGCCAATTCAAGCTCATCGCCGACGCCAAGCCCATCGGCATCGGCAACTACGTCCGGGCGTTCCAGGACGCCGCTTTCGGCCACGCTTTCTGGTATACCGCGCTGTACGCCGTGGTGTCCCTGGTGCTTATCAACGTGCTGGCTTTCGCCGTGGCCTATGTCCTGACCCAGAATATCAAGGGCAGCAACCTTTTCCGCACCGTGTTTTTCATGCCCAACCTCATCGGCGGCATTGTGCTGGGCCATATCTGGTCCATGATTTTCGACGGCATTCTCAGCAAGTTCTCCACCTCCATCGTCATGGATTCCACCTATGGCTTCTGGGGCCTCATCATCCTCATGTGCTGGCAGCAGATCGGCTATATGATGATCATCTACATCGCCGGGCTTCAGGCGGTGCCTGAAGACATGCTGGAGGCCGCCCGCATCGACGGCGCCACCAAGGCCCAGACCCTGTTCAAGGTGACCATTCCCAACGTGATGCCCTCCATCACCATCTGCATGTTCCTGTCCCTGACCAACGGCTTCAAGCTTTTTGACCAGAACCTGGCCCTCACCGGCGGCCAGCCCTTCATCATCCAGC
>CANOBV010000129.1 GCA_947564255.1 uncultured bacterium
TCCTTGGCGGACATCATGGGCACCCGGACGCCGCCGCCCTCGCCGTGCTGGCCCGCGCCGATCTCCATCAGGTCGGTCTCGCCCAGGTCGCCGAAGGACATGCCGTTCTGGGGGTGGGTGGCGTCGGTGGACTTGACGGTGACGGAGGCCATGCTGTCGGCGTAGCGCTGGGCGATGGCGGCCACTTCGTCCAGGCTCTTGCCCTCCCGGGCGGCGGCGGCGGCGATGTGATACAGCGCCACGGCCCCGGCCAGGCCCCGCTTGTTGTCCTCGCCGTTGGGGTCGTACTGGATCTCCTCGCCGGTGACCACCTGCCGGACGTTGAGCCCCGCTTTCTGGGCCAGCTTCATGGCCTGCTTGCCCGCCAGCTGGTCTCCGGCATAGTTCAGGGTCAAGAGCAATACGCCGTGTCCCTTGTCGGCCCGCTTCATGGCCTCGAACACCAGCTGGCCGTTGGGGGCGGCGAAGATGTCGCCCACCGCCTGAATATCCAGCATTCCTTTGCCCACAAACCCGGCCTGAGCGGGCTCATGGCCGGAGCCGCCGTAGGTGACGACGGTCACCCGGTCGGCGTCGGCCAGGTCCTTGCTGACGACAAGGTGGCCGTCCACGTCCAGAATATCCGGATAGGCCAGCCCCAGGCCGATGAGTTCTTCATCCGTGACGGTTTCGGGGGCGTTGATAAACTTCTTCATTTTCATATATAATACCTCTCATTCAAAATTTCAGGGTTTTGCCAGGCCTTGGAAGAAATAAGACATGGACATGGCTCCTGCGTCCGGGGTGCCGATGGTCTGGGCGCCATAGCTCTTGGCCCGGCCAAATTTTGATACGAACTGCCTGCTGTTCTCCGCGCCCTGAGCGGCGGCCCGAGCGGCGGCCTGGAACAGCCCGCTCTCGTCGTCCCCCTCATAGGCGGCGATGGCCTGACTGGCGGGGATCAGCGCGTCCATCATGGTCTTGTCCCCCACCTTGGCCCCGGACATGTCGTTCAGTTCCTCCAGCGCCTTTGCGAAGACGGCCTTCAGGCCCGCCACGTCGATCTCGTCCCCCTCCGGGGCCGCCTCCTGCATCCCATCCAGCCACGTGTTCCACAGGGGAACGGCGCTGCCGCCATTCAGCGTCATCACCGCCATGGCCGCGTCGTCCAGCATAGACTGAACGCCCCCCTCCGAGCCGTCCACAGCGGCTGAGACAGCTCCGGCAATCTTGGCCATCGTCAGGCCGTGGTCGGCGTCGCCAAACCGGGAATCAATCTCCGTCAGCTCGGCCTCTGCCGCCAGCACCGACGCACAGGCGTTTTTCAAACGCGCGGCAAACTCGCTTTTTGTCATTGACCAGCCCACCTCCTCAATCGTCAATTTTGTGACATGTATGTAAAAATCATAGCATACAAAGCTGCACAGGTCAATTTGCAAATGGAATTTTCACACAATTTCCATGTGCGCGGCGGAAAAACTGTGCAAATTACACAAACCGCTTTTCCGAGCGCATGCGAAAACCGGCGCGGGCCTGGCGCCGCGCCGGTTTTTACTACTTGATACGCGTTAATTTCCTTTTCAAGGCTTCTTCATCACGCCACGGCGGAGAAGGGGACCCGCGGGTCCTGCTTGTTCTGCTGCTGGGCCCCGGACTGCTGGCCGCCGTCCGCCTTGGTGACGGTGCGGGTGGTTCCGCCGGAGACATATACCTTGCCGCACTCCGGGCAGATGTCATTGTGAATGGTCACGTTCTGGCTGACCACCCGGCGGTCCTCCCGCTGGGCCTTGGCCTGTTCCCGAACCACGTGCTCATTCTCGTGGCCCCGCACGGCGGAAGCGGCCTGGTCCGGAGAGACGTTGGTGGGGGTTTTAAAGGATACGCCGGGGTCGTCGGACCCGTCCTGATATTTGCGCTCCTTGCAGGTCTGGCACTCGCCCTCCTCCATAACCTCCCGGGCGCTCTTGGACTGCTCCACAGCGGGGTCCTTCGCCTGCCCCGCCAGGGCGGAGGCGGCGTTCTGTCCCTGGGTGGGGCTGTCCGGGTACCGGATGCGCATACGCACGGCCATCTCCACCGGGTCGGACCCCTGCCGGAGGATGGCCGCCTGGGCGGGGTCCTCCCCGCCGCTGATGGAGCGGACCGGGGCAACAGGCTGGACCGGAGTCTCGGGCTGCGCCGCTTTGTGGGCGGCCGCCACCAAGGCCGGGCGCTGGGTGTACGGGGACTTATCCGCCCCCTGCGTCTGAGCGGCGCGGCCGGCGTAGGACGCACCGTAAGCGCCGTATGTAGAATAAGGGGAAATACCACTCAACATGACAATCACCTCATGGTCTAAAAGTAGGGGTGAAATTTCTTCCGGTACCATTATAGCACACACAGCAAAAAAAGCAAGGACTTTACAAAAAGAACCGTTGTGCCGTTCCATATTTTCGGCACTGCAAAAGGGCTGTTCAAAGTCCTCTTTTTTTGGTATAATGCCGTATAACCTGTCCCGAGGAGTGACATGACTATGCGCGAAAACCAGCTGGCCGCCCAGGTGGTCAACGAAGTGAAAAAAGCTGTGGTGGGCAAGGATGAAATTGTGGTCAAAACCCTCTTGGCCGTGCTGGCCCGGGGGCACGTCCTGCTGGAGGACATCCCCGGCGTGGGCAAAACCACCATGGCCATCGCCTTCTCCAAGGCCCTGGGCCTTTCCTACAACCGGGTACAGTTCACCCCCGACGTGATGCCCTCCGACCTGACGGGCTTTTCCCTTTACAACAAGGGTACTGGCCAGATGGAATACCAGCCCGGAGCGCTCTTGTGCAACCTGTTCCTGGCCGACGAGCTGAACCGGGCCACCAGCCGCACCCAGTCCGCCCTGCTGGAGGCCATGGAGGAGGGCCGGGTGACGGTGGACGGCGTGTCCCGGCCTGTCCCCGACCCCTTCCTGGTCATCGCCACCCAGAACCCGGCGGGGGCCTCCGGCACCCAGCTGCTGCCCGACTCCCAGCTGGACCGCTTCGCCCTGCGCCTCACCATGGGCTATCCCGACCCCGGCCACGAGATGGAGCTGCTCCAGCGGAAAATGAGGGGTTCGCTCATGGACAGCGTCGCCCAGGCGGTGGACCGGGAACAGCTGACCGCCCTGCGCGGGGAAGCGGACCAGGTGTTTGTGGACGACGCCATTTTGGATTACATTCTCCGGCTGGTCCGGGCTACCCGGAGCCATCCCCAGCTGGCCCAGGGGGCCAGTCCCCGCGCGGCCATCTCTCTGGCCGGACTCTGCCGGGCCGCCGCGTTCCTCCGGGGGCGGGACTATGTGGTGCCCGAGGACGTGAAATTTCTCTGGGTGGACGCCGTGGCCCACCGGCTGGTGCTGCCCGCCGGGGCCGCGGGGGGCGCGCAGCGGGCGGCGGACGCCGCATCGGAAGTGCTGGAATCCGTCCGGCCTCCCCGCATCCGGTAACGGCCATGGCTCTGCGCCGCGTTGTGTACGGCCTCACCCTCACCGGAGTGCTGCTGTTTTACGCCACAAATGAAAACTATCTGGCCCAGTTTTTGCTGGCGCTCTGCGCCGCCCTGCCCGCGGCATCGCTGGCGCTGTCCCTGCCTGGGATGCTGGGCTGCCGCCTGGCCCTGTCCGCCGCCCCCGCCGCCCTTGAGAGGGGAGGGGAGGGCCGCTGGCAGGTGTCGGTGGACGTCCCGGCGGGACTGCCTTTGTCCCGGCTCACAGTCCGGCTCACCGGGGAAAACCTGCTCACCGGGGAACGGGAATACCGCCGGCTTGTCCTGTCAGGGGTATCCCGGCGCAGGCCCGCCCCGCTGGCCGTCCCAACCACCCACTGCGGCCTGCTGGAACTGCGGGTGGAGCGGGCCTGGGTGTGCGACTACCTGGGGCTGGTCTCCCTGCCTGTGGCCATCCCCCGGCCCGCTCGTATGCTGTGCCGCCCCATCCCCGCGGACCTTCCGCCGCCCAGCCTCCCCGAAGGCCTCGGGGCCCGCCCCGCCCCCCGCAATGCCGCCCGCCTGGGGCCGGGGGAGGACTACGACCTGCGGGAATACCGTCCCGGCGACCCCATGCGCTCAGTGCACTGGAAGCTGTCCTCCAAATGGGACGAACTCATCGTCCGGGAGCGGGCGGAGACTCTGGTCCCGCTGCCTCTGCTCACCCTGGACCGCTTCGGCCCGCCGGAGCTGCTGGACCAGCTGCTGGACAAACTGCTGGGGCTGAGCCGGGCCCTGCTCGGCGTCCAAAGGCCCCACGCGGTGCTTTGGCTGGACCTGGACGGTCGGGCGCAGCTGCGCGCCGTATCCGATGAAAAGCAGCTGACGGACTGCCTTCTGGACCTGCTGGGAACCCCTGCTCCCTTGTCCGGCACGGCCCTGGACGACCGTCCGGACCTGCTTCGTGGGCCGGACGGCCCGGTGTTCCGCATTCATATTGCTCCGGAGGGAGGCGATGGGGATGACCGATAGGCAACCCCGCTTCTCACCTCTCTCCGTGGTGGGGGACGGCCTTCTGCTTCTGTCCGCCCTGATGGGGTTCACCGGCTCCTTCCTGTCCCTGTACGGCAGTGAAAAGCTGGGCGAGGTAATGAACTTCCAGACCTCTCCTTTGGACCAGTGCGCTGTGTGGACGGGGAACTTTCTGGTTTTATCCGCCGTGTTCGCTCTGCTGGCCCTGGCGGCGTGGTCGCTGCCCCGGTATTGGGCCGCAGCGGCCGGAGGGCTGGCCGCTCTGCTGGGGGCGGCGGTGTTTTTCAACCGGGAGGGTGTGGTCCGGGGAGCCGGGCTGTGCGTTCGCACCATCTCCGTCGTCTTTTCTCAGCGGGTGGACTGGGGCCGGGTGTTTCCATACGCGCCGGAACTCACTCTGATACAGGAGGGCGCCGCCGCCCGGCTGTTTCTCGTTTTGGCCCTGGCCCTGCTGGCCTTGACTTTGGGCTGGGCGGTGGTCCGGGCCCGGTGCTGGTGGCTGGCGGTGCTGCTCACCCTGCCTCCCCTGCTCCCCGGACTGCTGGCGGACCTGTACCCCAGCTGGCCCGCGTTCATGGCTTTGTGCGCCTGCTGGTGCGCCATGCTGCTGTGCGACCTGTGCCGCTGGGCCGCGCCCTCAGGGCGCGGCAGACTCACCCTGGCCGCGCTGTGCTGCGCGGTTGTTGTGCTGGGGGGCGTGACTCTGGTCTTTCCCAGAGAGGGCTATGTCCGGCCCCAGTGGGTTTTGGACCTGGAGGTGGAGCTGCGCTCCGTCTCCAATCGGCTGGCCGATTTCTTTTCCAAATTTGACGGGCCCTTCGGCGCAACCGTCACCTACGTGGGCGCGGCGGAGGAGGCCGACCTGGCGGACGCGGGCCCCCTGCGCTATACCGGGCGGACGGTGCTCCGGGTGGAGGGCGATTACGACGGGCGGATGTACCTTCGGGGGTCTTCCCTGGCGGTGTACGAGAACGGCCGCTGGGCCGCCCTGCCCAAGGGAGCCTACGGGGAATACGACCAGCCCGGCTCCGTGGGCACGCTGGCCCCCTTCCCCCTGTATTTCCCTGCCCTGATGGGTATGGGCGGTCAGGAGCACACCGTCGCCATCGACAATGTGGCTGCGGTGGGGAGCTGTGTATACGCCCCCTACTTCCCCCTGGTCCAGGACTTGGAGGCCGGCGGAATGCTGCCGGTGGAGGACGCCTATCTGGCCCGGCGCTCAGGACAGTGGAGGCATACCGTCTCCTTCACAGACTGTACGCCCCCGGAGCCGGAACCCGGCGGGCCAGGGCGGCCCGTGGTGACCTTTACAGACGCCGCCTACGCCGTCTTTTCAAAGGTAAACGAGAGCTATAACCGTTACCGGAATTTTGTCTATAACCACTACCTGGACGCGCCGGCGGAACTGAAGGACTTTTTGGCCGGATTCTGCATAGACAATGGCGTTTATGGCTCTTTTCGCGGCGTGAACGGCCCCGTCGAAACGGCGGAGCAGGTCGCCGCCCTACTGGACGGCCTGTGCGAATACGACCCGTCGGCCCCCGCTCCCCCCGAGGGAGTGGACCCGGTGCTGTACTTCCTCAACGAAAGCCGCCGGGGCTACTGTATGCATTACGCCTCAGCCGCCGCGCTGATGCTGCGCTCTCTGGGCATACCCGCCCGGTACGTCAGCGGATTTACGGCGGACTGCCGACCGGGTCAGCGGGTGAATGTGCCCGACCGCGCCGCCCACGCCTGGGTGGAGGTCTGGCTGGACGGTTTCGGCTGGTATCCGGTGGAGGTCACCCCCGCCGCCGCCTTTGACTGGGCTCAGTCCGACCCGCCGGCCTCTTTCGAGCTGCCCTCCGCTCCTGTAGAGGAAAGCCTGGAGCCGGAAGCCGCCCCCACACCGTCCCAGGCCCCCGCCGCCTCCCCGCTCCCCAGCCAAGGCCTCCAGGGGGAAGCGGACGACGGACCGGAAACCGTCCCCAGCTTTGCCGCCGCCCTCCTGCCGGCGCTCGCCAAAATTCTTGGAACCGCCGCCGGTGTGTTCGCCCTGCTCTGGCTGGGGCAGTATCTGCCCAAACGACGCCGCGCCAGAAAGCTGTCCGCCTCCGACCGCAACCGCGCCGCTTTGGACGCCTACAGCTACCTCCGGCGCATGGCGCGCTGGGGCGGCCGGATGGACGAGCGGGTGGTGGAGCTGGCCCAAAAGGCCCGTTTCAGCCAACACACCCTCACCTCCGGCGAGCTGGACGAGCTGCGGGCCCACATGGACCGGGAGCGGGAACGGCTGTGCGTCGTTCTGGACCCACTGCCCCGTCTGGTGTTCCGGTACTTTTGGGGCATGCCCAAGGCGAAGAGGCCCCCAAAAAACCGGGGATAACGGAAAAATTTGCGTCAAAATTCCACCCGGACCCTTGACATCGTGGGAAACATCATGTATCATACTGTAGTCTGCCGCTTTGTGTGACGATGCGGCAAACCATCCTTGCCTCCGGTGCGGCCGGAGGCCATAAGACCATAAGGAGGTGCAAACAC
>CANOBV010000130.1 GCA_947564255.1 uncultured bacterium
TGGGCGCCAACATCGGCACCACCGTCACGGCCTGGATCTTGAGCCTCGCCGGGATTGACAGCGGGAACCTCTTTGTCAAACTTCTGAAGCCCTCCTCCTTCACCCCTGTGCTGGCGCTCATCGGCATCATTTTCTATATGTTCTGCAAGAGCGCAAAGAAAAAGGACACCGGCATGATTCTGCTGGGCTTTGCCACATTGATGTTCGGCATGGAAACTATGTCCGGTGCGGTGTCTGGCCTGCGGGACGTCCCGGCCTTCCAGCAGATGTTCGTCATGTTCAAAAATCCCATCCTGGGTGTGCTGGCTGGGGCGGTCCTCACCGCAATCATCCAGTCCAGTTCCGCCTCGGTGGGTATTTTGCAGGCGCTGGCTGTCACCGGGCAGGTGTCCTACGGCGCAGCCATCCCTATTATCATGGGCCAGAACATCGGCACCTGCGTCACCGCCATGCTTTCCTCCGTGGGGGCCAACAAGAACGCCAAGCGGGCCGCACTGGTTCACCTCTCCTTCAACATCATCGGGACGGCGGTGTGGCTGACGGCGTTCTGCCTGCTGAAAGCGCTCCTCCATCCCCTCCTTCTGGATGATCCGGCTTCCCGGCTGGGTATTGCCGTGGCCCACTCGGTTTTTAACGTGCTGTGCACCCTGCTCATGCTGCCCCTGTCCGACCTTTTGGAGCGGCTGGTCATCGCCCTTGTCCCCGATTCCAAACAACCGGAGGTGTTTGAGGAGCTGGACGAGCGCCTGTTCGCCACCCCATCCATCGCCCTGGAGCGGTGCCATGCGGTTGCCGCTGATATGGCGGAGACCGCCGTCGCTTCCCTGAAGGACGCGCTGGCTTCCCTGCGGAACTTCTCGCCGGAGCTGGCCGCCTCTATTCGGGAGAGGGAGGACAAGACCGACCGCTATGAGGATATGCTGGGCACCTACCTTGTCAATTTGAGCACAAGGCGGATCAGTGAAGCGGACAGCCGGGAGGCCGCAAAGTTGCTGAAAATGCTCAGTGATTTTGAGCGGATCGCCGATCACGCGGTCAACATCCTGGAATCGGCGGAGGAATTGCAAAACAAGGGTCTGCGGCTTACCGCCGCCGCAGAAACGGAGCTTGCCGCCATCTCCGCAGCGGTCAGCGATATTTTGGACCTGTCTCTCTCGGCGTTCCTCCAGGACGATCTGACCGCCGCCGCCAAGGTGGAGCCTTTGGAGCAGGTCATCGACCAGCTGAAAGAGCAGCTGCGGACGCGGCACATCCTCCGCCTGCAAAAAGGCGACTGCACCATTGACGCTGGCTTCGCGTGGCTGGATCTGCTGACCAACCTGGAGCGTACGGCGGACCACTGTTCCAACATCGCCGGGTGCGTGATCGACGCGGCCCACGATAACCTAAACCTGCACCAGTCCCTCCGGGATGCCCGCAGCGGCAGCGAGGAATTTCAGGAGCGGTATGCGGAATATACGCGAAAGTATTCCATCTCCGTTGCGGATGGGGGAAATGGGCAGCGTTGATTGACGGCGGCTCCTATGGTAGAATTGTTGAAAAAGGGGGAGATTCTATGTGGCTCATTATGGCGGCGCTGTCCGCGCTCTTTGCCGGGCTGACGGCGATCCTGGCCAAGTGCGGCATCAAAAAGACGGATTCCGATGTGGCGACGGCGCTGCGGACCGTGGTGGTGCTGCTGTTTTCGTGGGTCATGGTATTTATCGTGGGCTCCGCCGGGACGGTCACGCAGATCAGCGGGAAATCCCTCGCCTTCCTGATACTGTCTGGGCTGGCTACCGGGGCCTCCTGGCTGTGCTATTTCAAGGCGCTGTCTGCGGGTGATGTGAATAAGGTCGTCCCCATCGACAAGTCCAGCACCATCCTCTCCGTCCTGCTGGCGATTTTCCTGCTGGGAGAGCGGGAGCATCTAACGGTCAAGCTGATTGGAACCGCCTTCCTCGCCCTGGGGATATTTCTGATGATCGAACGAAAGGAAGCAGGCGGGGCAAGAGCGGATGGGATATGGCTGCCCTATGCCTTCGCCTCGGCGGCCTTTGCCGCTCTCACCTCCATCCTCGCAAAAATCGGCATTACAGGTGTGGAATCCAACCTGGGCACGGCGATTCGGACGGGCGTTGTGCTGGCCATGGCGTGGCTGATCGTCTTTTTCAAAGGAAAACAGGGACAAGTCCGGGGGATCGACCGGAGGGAACTGCTTTTCATCGCCCTGTCCGGCCTTGCCACAGGCGCGTCCTGGCTGTGCTACTACTACGCCATCCAGAACGGCGTGGTCAGCGTGGTGGTGCCCATTGACAAGCTGAGCATCCTGGTAACGGTTGCCTTCTCCTACGCAGTGTTCCGGGAGAAGCTGACCCGGAAAGCAGCCGTTGGGCTGGCGCTCATGGTGCTTGGGACGCTGGCAATGGCAATATGGGTTTGAACTGAGAGGTGACTAATTCATGATTTACTGTGTAGAGGATGACGAGAGCATCCAGAGCCTGGAGCTTTACACGCTTGCTTCCGCCGGGTTTGAGGCCAGGGGTTTCGGAGACGGCGATTCGTTTCTGGAAGCGCTGCGGGCGGAGAGGCCGGAGCTTGTGATCCTGGACGTAATGCTGCCGGGGATCAGCGGCGTGGAGCTGCTTAAGCAGATGAAAGCCTCCGATCCCACCTGCGATATCCCCATTATCATGGCAACTGCCAAGGGCGCGGAGTACGATAAAATTCAGAGCCTGGACTTGGGCGCGGACGATTATCTGGTCAAACCCTTCGGCATGATGGAGATGGTGTCCCGCGTCAAGGCGGTGCTGCGCCGGTGCCGGCCCAGGCAGAGCCGGGAGATTCTGGCGGCAGGCGATCTGGTGATCGATCTGGCGGAGCACACTGTTACGGCGGACGGGGAACGGCTCACCCTCACCTTCAAAGAGTTTGAACTGCTGTGCCTGTTCCTGTCCTCCCCCGGTGTGGCGTTCACAAGGGAAAAACTCCTGGCCAACGTCTGGGGCGGGGAATACTCCGGCGAGACGCGGACGGTGGATATGCACATCCGAACGCTCCGGCAAAAGCTGGGCCGTTATGGCGCGATGATCGAGACTGTCCGCAGCGTAGGCTACCGATGGGAGGCAGAGCCATGAGCAAGAAGATTTTCCGTTCTACCCTGATGATAGCGGCGGGGGTGCTGCTGGCTGCTTTTGTCATCATATTGGGCTGTCTGTATGACTATTTTGGCACAGTACAGGCCAACCAGCTCAAAGATGAGCTCCGGCTGGCAGCCTATGCTGTGGAGGAGAGCGGACAGAGCTATCTGGAAAAGCTGACGGCCCGTGACTACCGCTACACTTGGACGCCGGAGTACCGATTGACCTGGGTGGCGTCGGATGGGACCGTTCTGTTCGATACTGTCGAGCCTGCGGAGAGCATGGAGAACCACGGGAGCCGCGCAGAGATCCGGGAGGCGTTTGCCGCAGGAGAGAGCAGCAGTGTCCGCTACTCCAATACGCTGACGGAGCGGACGCTGTACTATGCCAAGGCGCTGAACAACGGGACGGTACTGCGTATTTCCGTCAGTCAAGCAACCGAACTTACTTTGGTGCTGGTCATGCTCCAGCCGATCCTGCTGGTGGCGGTCATCGCCGTCATCCTCTCCGCCGTCCTGGCCCACCGGATGGCGAGGAGAATTGTCCAGCCCCTCAACTCCCTGGACTTGGATCATCCTCTGGAAAATGACGCTTACGAGGAACTGACCCCTCTGCTGCGGCGTATCCAGCAGCAGCGCGGCCAGATCAGCGCTCAGGTGCGGGTGCTGCGGGCCAAGACCGATGAATTTGAGCAGATCACCGGGAGCATGAACGAGGGGCTGGTGGTGCTTGACCAGAAGGGGGCGATTCTGAGCATCAACCCGGCGGCGCAAAGGCTGTTTGGTACGGACCGCTCTTGCGTCAGAAGGGACTTTTTGACGGTGGATCGCGGCCACGAATTGAGCCAAGCCATCCTGTCCGCTTTGGAGAACGGACATGGAGAAGTCAGGGCAGAAAAAAATGGTCGGGAAATTCAGTTTGACGCCAGCCGGATCGTATCAGACGGAGCTGTGGTGGGAACCGTACTGCTGGCCTTTGACGTGACAGAGCGGGCGTCCGCCGAGCGCAGCCGCCGGGAGTTCACCGCCAACGTATCCCACGAGTTGAAAACCCCGCTGCAATCCATCCTGGGCAGCGCGGAGCTGCTGAAAAACGGGATGGTCAAACAGGAGGACATCCCCCAATTTTCCGAAGTGATTTATAAAGAGGCCGCCCGGCTGGTGGCGCTGGTGGAGGATATCATCCATCTCTCCCAACTGGACGAGGGCGCGGAGATGGAGTGGGAGAGGGTAGACCTGCTGGAAATCGCGAAAAATGCGGTGCTTTTCTTCCAGGACAGCGCAGGGCAAAAAAATGTCAGGCTTTCCGTCTCCGGGGAAGCTGTCCAAATCAGCGCGGTGCGCGGCATTTTGCAGGAAATGTTCAATAATCTGTGCGATAACGCGATCAAGTACAATGTGGAAGACGGCAACGTGGAAATTGCCGTTTCCAATGGGGAACGGGGGCCAACTGTTTCCGTCAAGGACACTGGCATCGGCATACCGCCGGAGTATCAGGCCAGGGTGTTTGAGCGGTTCTTCCGGGTGGATAAGAGCCGTTCAAAGGCTTCCGGCGGCACCGGGCTGGGCCTTTCCATTGTGAAGCACGCCGCGCTGCTCCATCACGCGAAGGTTGAGGTAGATAGCGCGGTGGGGCGAGGGACGACAATAACGATTCGCTTTGGGCTGTGAAATCACGCTCGGCAGGTTTCGGTGCAACCCCGCTCTGACCCAGGTTTAGACCCAGAATGGGAACGGAGCGGATGGAGACCGTGGAGGGAACAGTACCGGAAAGCATCCCCCTCTGGAGCGAATATGTCCCGAAAGCGCTAAAAAGCCGCCGCCAGCATCGCTGACCGCAGCTCATAACCCGAAGGTCGTAGGTTCAAATCCTGCCCCCGCAACCAATTTCACCTAAGACGGATTTCAGTGTGCTTTGCATATTGAAGTCCGTCTTAGCTTCTTTTCGGGTCACGTCAATCCGCTCGATCAGTAGGTGAACCGCCTTTTCGTCTGCGCTGGCCTTGAGGGCGTCCAACCATGCTTTGATCTGTTCCACGGTGAAGTCGGTGGGCGGGGTGGTCTGCTGAAGCTGCGCGATTTCCGCTTTGATCGTCTGCATCTGCTCCCCGATATCGGCCACTACCTCGGAGGGCAATGCGCCGGTGGACAGGTTCTTCAAGAGTGCGTCATACTCCCCCTGCTTCTCTCTGATACGGCGCTGGAGGGCGCGGTTGAAGTCTGCTACCCTGTCCTGTTCCCCCGCCTGGTATTTACGCAGGACGGCGGCTATCTTGTCCTGATTCTCGGGGGAGAGCAGCTTGTGGAGGTACTCCACGGCGGCACGGTCAACTTCATCCATACGCACCACGGGCGCACCGCATTTCTTGGAGCAGTAATAATAAAAATATTCGTGCCCCTTCCTGGTGGACTTCATGCCATGCATTTTGGCCCCGCACTGACAGTACACAAGGCCGCTGCACAGATACCCGGCCTTCTTCCCTGTCTGCTTCCGTTCTGTCATGATTCTCTGCACCTCCATAAACTGCGCCCTGCTGACGATCTGCGGCAGGGCATTTTCTATCCTGATGGCGTTTGGCTTGCTGCGCCGGTTCTCCCGGTGTTCTTCTTCCTTGGGGCTGAACGTGTACACGCCGGTATACTTTTCATTTCGGAGCATTTCATAAATCTGCGTGTACTTGATGGGCTTCCCCCGCTTGCCCGTGATCCCGGCGTCGGCCAGCTCCTGAATGATGGCGGTGAATCCCTCCCGGTTGGCGGCGGCGTCAAAAATCTTTCTGACAAAGCCCGCTTCCAACTCGTTCACCACGTACTGCCTGTTGACCACATCGTACCCAAAGGGGGCATACCCGCCGTTGTGGAGGCCCTTCAAGGCCGTTTCCCGCTGACCCTTCCTGACCTCGGCGGACAGGTTGTCGATGTAGTATTCCGACAGCGACCACATGAGCGTCCGCATAATCTTCGCTTCGGCGCTGGTGCCGAAGTCCTGGGCCACGGCGATAAGCTCCACGTGCTTGTCCTTCAGACGCTTTTCCAGGTTGACGTGCTCCCCCAGGTTCCGGGCCACCCTGTCATATTTGTGGATCAGGATGGTGGTGAAGGTGCCACGGTCCACGTCCCGGAGCATACGCTGGTACGCCTTGCGGCTGGCCGTCTTGCCGCTGACCGCTTCGTCTGCGTAGACCTCTATCACGGTGAGGCCCTTCCCCTTGGCGTACTCCATGCAGGCACGTACCTGGGCGTCAATGCTGGCTTCGTCCTGTTTGTCCGAGCTGTACCGGGCATAGATTACCGCTGTGCCCATGCTGGCCTCCTTCCCCCGCATAGAAAAAGCGGGCAACCGAAGTTGCCCGCTTTCATAGTGGTGGCAGAAATAGGTGGGGCGACACTCCCACATCTCCAGCGAGGGCGACGGCTGCCCGTTCCGTCCTCTATCTCTAACCACATATCACTATATACTGCTCACAACTTCATTATACACAAATGCAAAGAAAATTCAAGCCCTTTTTAGCGTCCCCTTGGAAATAAAATTCTGTACCCGTGCACTGTTCAGTACATACATCGACCGGGCATAGAAGCGGTCTGTCTTTGCTAGCCGGAC
>CANOBV010000131.1 GCA_947564255.1 uncultured bacterium
GTGTTCCAGATGGCCTGGGGGTCGGGCCGCACCAGCAGCTTGTCCCCCCAGCGCTCCAGCTTCTCTCCCCGGCCGCAGTCCAGCAGCTCATAGTCCTTCCATTGGTCCGCCACCCACATGGGCACACCCCCGGCATGTAAAATCGTATTATTATACATCATCGACCGCCAATAGTCAAATCCTAAGCGTATTTCCAGAAAAAGCCGCCGGAGGGCTCAAATCCTCCGGCGGCGTCCATATTGTTCAGGTCCCCAATTGGATCCACAGCTCGTTGTACAGCGCCCGGGTCTCCGGGGGAAGGACGGTGTACATCTCGCACCGCTCCAGCACGTCGGCGGGGGCGGCCATGATCTGGTACAGCTCAGGGTCCAGCTCCTCGCCGTACTCCTCCTCATAGTAGGCGGGGTACTGTTCCAGGGCCTCCTTGTTGGGGGAGGCGTACCAGATATAGTCCATATTGGCCAGGTTGGCCTTGGTGGAGGCGATGAAGTTGATCCACTCCATGGCATCGTCGTAGTGGGGGGCGTCCTTGAGCACGCACATGGCGTCTACGAACCAGTTGCCCCCCTCCTCGGGGATGACGAAGCGCAGGTCCACCCCCTCCGCCTGGTTGTCTGCCATGGACAGGTAGTCCCCGGCGTAGTAGGTGGCGATGGCGGCGTTGCCCCCCTCCATCTTCTGGAACACCTGGTCCATCACCTTACCCTGGAACACCCCCCGGCGGTTGGCGTCGGCCACCAGCTCGAAGGCCTCCCGAATCTGCGCCTCGTCGGTGGTGTTCACCGAGTAGCCCAGGTGGAAGAGGGCGGCGGCCAGGGCGTCCCGGGAGTTGTTGATGAGCAGCACGTTCCCGGCGTACCGGTCGTCGTACAGCGCCCCCCACGTCGTGGGCTCCTCGTCCACCATGTTGGCGTTGTAGATGATGCCCAGGGTGCCCCAGGTGTAGGGGACGGTGTATTTGTTTTCGGGGTCGTAGGGCAGGTTGCGGAAGCGCCGGTCAATGAGCTCAAAGTTGGGGATCTGGCTGTAGTCCAGCTCCTCCAGCATTCCCTCCTCGATGAGCTGGGAGATCATGTAGTCGGAGGGGACGATCACGTCGTAGTCCGCGCCGCCGCTCTTCAGCAGGGAGTACAGCGCCTCATTGCTCTCGGCGGTCTGGTAGTTCACCCGGGTGCCGGTCTCCTCCTCGAACTGGATGATGAGGTCCTCGTCGATATACTCCCCCCAGGAGCACACGTTCACCACCGGCTGGGACCAGGTGGCCCCGGTGAGCAGGGCCACCACGGCCACAAAGGCGCAGGCCGCGGCGGCCAGACCGCCCCGGCGCACCCATCTCCAGGAGGGCTGGGAGAGCCGCATGGACAGCCTTTCAAAGAAGGAGGGCTCCCGGACCTCCTGCCGGTCCGCCCGGCGCTCCTGGCGGATCTCCCGGACATTGTTGAGCACCAGCAGGGCCAGCACCGACAGAAACAGCAGGGTGGACACCGCGTTGACCTCCGGCGTGATGCGCTTTTTGGTCATGGAGTAGATGCGCATGGCCAGGGTGGAGGTGGCGGACCCGGCGGTGAAGTAGGAGATCACGAAGTCGTCGATGGACATGGTGAAGGCGATGAGGGCCCCGGAGACGATGCCCGGCTTGATCTCGGGCAGGATCACCTTCCAGAAGGCCTGCATCCAGGTGCAGCCCAGGTCCTGGGCCGCGTCCACCAGGTTCTTATCCATCTGCCGCAGCTTTGGCGCCACATTTAATATAACGTATGGGATATTAAACGCGATGTGGGCCAGCAGCATGGTGGCAAAGCCCAGGGTGAGCCGGACGGGCAGCTGAAAGGGAAGCCAGCCCTGTTCGTTGAGCCACTGGGCGAAGGCCCCCCAGCCCTGGAAAAAGGCCACAAAGAACAGGCACAGGCTGACGCCGGTGACGATGTCGGCGTTCATCATGGGGATATCGTTGACCACCAGCAGGGCGTCCCGCCGGCGTTTGGACAGGGAGTACAGCCCGATGGCGGCGAATGTGCCCGCCGCGGTGGCGACCGCCGTGGCTAGCAGGGACACCAGCAGGGTGGTGTACAGGCTCTCCATGATGAGCCGGTTGTGGAACAGGGCGGAATACCACTCCAGGGAAAAGCCCTTCCACACGGCGCTGGAATCCCCGGCGTTGAAGGAGAACACGATGAGCAGGAAGATGGGCAGGTACAAAAACAGGAAGGTCAGACCGATGAACAGACGGCCTCCAAATCGGCTTTGCTTTTTCACATGATCACCGCCTGTTCTTCTCCCTCGCCGAAGTGGTTCATGACCACCATGCACACCACCACAACGACCATCATCACCATGGAGATGGCCGCGCCCAGGTGGGGATTGTAGGCCCCGCCCAGGAATTGCAGCTCAATCAGGTCGCCCAGCATGGTCTGCTTGCCGCCCCCCAGCAGGTTGGAGATGGCGAAGGTGGACACCGACGGCACAAACACCATGGTCACCCCGGAGAGAATCCCCGGCAGGGACAGGGGAAAGATCACCTTTCGAAATACCCGGGCGGAGTCCGCCCCCAAGTCCCGGGCGGCCTCGATGAGGGAGCCGTCCAGCTTGACGATGACGGAGTAAATGGGCAGGATCATGAAGGGCAGGTAATTATACACCATGCCCAGCACCACCGCGCCGGAGGTGCCGATCATCTGGATGTGGTCCACCCCCAGCAGGTCCAGCAGGCCGACGGCCCGGAAAAATTGGTTCAACAGGCCGTTATTCTCCAGAATGGACATCCACGAGTAGGTGCGCAGCAGGAAATTCATCCACATGGGCAGCATGATGAGAGCCATGGCCAGGCGCTGGAACCGGGGGCCCTCCTTGGCCATCCAGTAGGACACCGGGTAGCCGATGAGCAGGCACACCAGGGTGGCCAGAATGGCCAGCCAGAAGGAGCGCAGGAACACACTTAAATAGAGGCCCATCCCTGTAAAATTGTCCAAGGTGGCCTGGGCGGCGTTGGTGGCGGAGTCTGTGGCGGTAAAGGCGTAAACCGCCATGATGACGATGGGAATGACCACAAACAGGGCCATCCAGATCACGTAGGGAAAGGCGAACCAGCCGCGCTTATTCCTCATGGCCGCCCTCCCAGGGGGCGTCCCCCTCTCCCTCCTCGGGCTCGTCCTCCACCACGTCCAGCTCCTCGTACTCCTCGGAGTAGGAGGAGTAGTCCCCGAACATGCCGGAGTAGGCGCTCTTTTTCATCACGTGGATGCCGTCCGGGTCGATCTTGATGCCGATGCGGCTGTCCACGGGGCAGTAGTCGGTGGTCTGGATGAGCCACTTGAAGCCGTAAAAATCCACAATGGTGTCGTAGTGAACCCCCTTGAAGGTGACGGAGGTGACGGTGCCCTTGAGCTGGCCCGCCGCCTCGTCCACGATGTCCACGTCCTCGGGGCGGATGACCACGTCCACCGGTTCGTCTTTCTCAAAGCCTTTGTCCAGACACTGGAAGCGGCGGTTGAAAATCTCCACCACGCCGTCGGCGCGCATAACGCCGTCGATGATGTTGGACTCGCCGATAAAATCCGCCACAAAGGCGTTTTTCGGCTCGTTATAAATGTCCTCGGGGGTGCCGATCTGCTGGATGCGCCCGCCGTCCATCACCACCACGGTGTCGGACATGGCCAGCGCCTCCTCCTGGTCGTGGGTCACATAGATGAAGGTGATCTCCATCTCCTGCTGAATCCGCTTCAGCTCGTTCTGCATATCCTTGCGCAGGCGCATGTCCAGCGCCCCCAGCGGCTCGTCCAGCAGCAGCACCCGGGGGCGGTTCACCAGGGCCCGGGCGATGGCCACCCGCTGCTGCTGCCCGCCGGACAGGGCGGACACCGGGCGCTTCTCAAAGCCTTTCAGGTTCACCGTCTCCAGCATCTCCATCACCCGGCCGTGGATCTCCTGCTCTGGAAGCTTCACCTTCCGGCCGTTGGCGTCCCCTTTGGGGATGCGCAGGCCGAAAGCCACGTTCTCAAACACGTTGAGATGGGGGAACAGGGCGTACCGCTGGAACACGGTGTTCACCGCCCGTTTGTGGGGCGGGACATCATTAATCCTCACGCCGTCAAACAACACGTCCCCAGCGGTTGGCGACAGAAACCCGCCTATGATACGAAGCGTGGTTGTCTTGCCGCACCCGCTGGGGCCCAGCAGCGTGAGGAATTCCTTATCGTTGATATACAGATTGATGTGGTCGAGCACGACCTCGTCGCCGTAGGACATGACGCAGTCCGACAGGCGGATCAGCTCCTTGGACATGTATCCTCCCCCATTTCTAATGATGAGTGTTTTGTCAGCTCCCTTTTTGTAGTCCCTGAGAGGCGATGTGCGCTCGCTGTCACGCTGCGAAACGGCCAGGACGTTCGGTCGCTTTCACTTCGACTCAAGCAAAACCCAGCCCCGCTGCGCGGGCCTTGGGCGTTTGCTTTCGCTCCGTTCCAAGCTCCCTCACTGTCCGCTTCTCCGCGCTTCTTGTCTACGCTCGCGCTTCCCAGGTTTTCACGGATAGCAAGCTGCATTATAGCCGTTTGCCCCCCTCTTGTCAATCATTTTTGGGGAAATTGCTCGGAAATTAGGCTTGCCGGCAAAACATAGGGCCGCACAAGGGGAGGCGCCGGACTCTGCCGGGCGCCTCCCCTTTGTGGAAAATGTGAGCCGCCCTGTTCCAACCGTCATTCCTGGGTTCCAAGGCATCCCGCAAGTGTCAGCGGGAAATTTTACGCTTCGTCGGGCTGCTGGCCGTCATGGGCGGGCCATTTGCACTGGCCGAATTCCATATGGGTGAACGCGGCCTTGAAGGAAGAATCCTCCGGGCTGCACGCGTACACGCCAAAGCGGATGGGGCCGCCGCCCTCCCACAGGTGGCACACCCGCATCTGGCTGAACCGCACCCCGTCGGAGGAGCATTCCAGGCAGTAGTCAGCTTCCCGCCGGCTGAGACGGTACCACATAGATTTTATGTCCGCGCCGATGGCGGTGGTGGCCCAGTCTGAATAGCCGTGGTTGGTGACCACGCTGCCCAGGTGTTGAATCTCCTCGTTTTCGTACTCCACAGACGCTTTCAGCCAATTTTCGCTGTCCAGATACACCACGACGCCGCATTGGTCAAAGCGGTGGCGGCTTTCAAACTCGGTTTTGACCACGAAGGAGAAAAACCGCTCCTCTGTGGACATTTGCAGCACGGGGGCATTATCGTTGCGAAAGTGATAATAGGTTCTCTGCCACAGGTCGGTGCGGGGGGTTGTGATGATTTCAATTTTGCTCTGAGTGATGGAACAGGAACCCGGCTGCCGGGTCCATTGCAGATGCTCTGTGTTAAAGCTCACGATTATCTCCTCCTGCAAATATAATTTTCCGATAATGTGATCATAGCACCGGGCTTCTGTCCGCGCAAGCCGGTATTTTAGAATTGACTGCCGGGTGGCTGCGGAGCTTGGAGGGGCTGCCGCACGGCCCAAATACAGTTTGTGCAAAATGTGATAATTCACATTGACAATCCCCATTGACCATGTTACATTTGACTTAGCAGATAATGGGTTCTATCTAGAATTTCACTTAATTACGCAAAGGAGGCTTCCGTATGTTGTTCCAGACCACACAGGCCCATGAGGAGCTGCGGGCCAAAATCCGCGCCTTCGCGGAGGCGGAGGTGAAGCCCAACGCCATTCTCATGGACCAGGAGAGCCGTTTTCCCGCCGAGGCCATCAAGAAATTTGCCCAGATGGGCCTGATGGGCATCCCCTACCCCAAGGAGTACGGCGGCGCTGGGCTGGACGTGCTCAGCTACGCCATCGCCGTGGAGGAGCTGTCCCGGGTGGACGGCGGCACAGGGGTGATTTTGTCCGCCCACGTTTCCCTGGGCACCTGGCCCATTTTCGCCTTCGGCACCGAGGAGCAGAAGAAAAAATATCTGGTTCCCCTTGCCAAAGGCGAAAAAATCGGCGCGTTTGGTTTGACCGAGCCCAACGCCGGCTCTGACGCGGGGGGCACCGAGACCACCGCCATCGACAAGGGCGACCACTGGCTGCTCAACGGCCAGAAGATCTTCATCACCAACGGCGGCGTGGCGGACACCTATGTGGTCTTTGCCGTCACCACCCCGGACATCGGCACCCGGGGCATCTCCGCCTTCATCGTGGAGAAGGGCTGGAAGGGCTTCACCTTCGAGCCCCACTACGATAAGATGGGCATCCGCTCCTCCGAAACCTGCCAGCTGAACTTCGACGACGTGAAGGTACCCAAGGAGAATCTGCTGGGCAAGGAAGGCCAGGGCTTCAAGATCGCCATGGCCACCTTGGACGGCGGGCGCATCGGCATCGCCTCCCAGGCCCTGGGCATCGCCCAGGGGGCCTATGAGTCCGCCGTGGAGTACGCCAAGGAGCGCGTCCAGTTCGGCAAGCCCATCGGCTTCAACCAGGCCCTCACCTTCAAGCTGGCGGACATGGCCACCAAGCTGAAGTGCGCCCGGATGCTGGTGTACTCCGCCGCCGAGAAGAAGGAGGCCCACGAGCCCTACGGCGTGGACGCCGCCATGGCCAAGATGTACGCCTCCGACATCGCCCTGGAGGTCACCAACGACGCGGTGCAGATCTTCGGCGGCACCGGCTTCCTCAAGGGCATGGACGTGGAGCGGATGTACCGGGACGCCAAGATCACCACCATCTACGAGGGCACCA
>CANOBV010000132.1 GCA_947564255.1 uncultured bacterium
GTCTGGCCCCTGTGATGAAAAACAACAAGTGGGGCTATATTAACAAGGAGGGCGAGCAGGTTGTCCCCTTCAAGTATGGAAATGCGGAGGCTTTCTCCGAGGGCTTCGCGGCGGTGTATTCGGAGGCCGGCGGCAGCTGGGGCTTTATTGACACCACCGGCAAAGAGGTAATCCCGGCCAAAACGTATACCGAAAATGGCGTGGAATATAACATCACTCCCGCTATTTATAAGGTGCCCATTGCCTTCCACGGTGGCTCCGTATGGATTCGGCGGTACCTTCAGAGCGGTAGCCAAGATAACTACGTCCCCACTGTCTATTTCAAGCTCACCGTAGACGCCAAGGTCGCCGACTGGGCCCGGGAGCAGGTGGATTTGGCCGCCGCCAAGGGCCTGATGCCGGACTGCCTGGGGGATGATTTCACCGTGAACATCACCCGCGCCGAGTTCGCCGCCGTCGCTGTAGAGCTGTATGAGGCCATGGGCGGCGAGACCGCCCCCGCCCCCGGAGAGAACCCCTTCTCCGACACCACCGACCCCGTGGTGCTCCAGGCCAACGCCCTGGGCATCGTGAAGGGCTCCGGCGGGAAGTTTTCTCCCGACAACCCGGTGACCCGGCAGGAGGCGGCGCTGATGCTGTCCCGGGTGTACACCAGGCTGGGCGGTCAGGTTCCCACGGTAGCGGCCACCACCTTCGCCGACAACGGCTACGTGGCCTCCTGGGCCAGGGACGCGGTGGCGTTCATGTCGGACAACAGGATCGTCAACGGCAAGGGGAGCAACAAATTCGATCCCCTGGGCAACGCCAGCATTCAGGAGGCGCTGATCATCGCCCTGCGGATGGTGGAGAACCTGGACATGGAGTAAACCGGGCGGGTGCCCGCCGGCGGATCGGAAAACGGGCATAACAGGGGAGCGCCGGCTTGCGGGCCGGCGCTCCTCCTGTTTTGGCCCCAATCGGCCATTTAGCTGTATTTGAGGTGAAATCCTGCTTTTGACAGTTTGCCGCTGACTGCTAAAACAAGCTGTAAGTTTCCTGCGGATTTTACCCTGCCCCGGGTGAACCGCTGCTTTGCCCTCCGCTGTTCCCGCCCGCTCCTTTCCTGTTCGGGGTCGAAAGGTGGGACAGCCGGTTTTTGATGGCATAAGAATGCGGCTCACCCCTCTGCCTCCCGCAGCCGCTCCACAATGGTGCGGCGGTTGACGGAACGGTACGTCAAGAGAGGGATCAAAATCCCCAGAGCCAGAAACAGCGGTATGACCGCCAAAACCGGCAGGACGGTGAATTGATAGGTGAAAAACCAAAAGGCAGCGCAGAGTGACCCCACCAGCGGCCCCAGCGCGGCGCTCAGGACCAGGGAGAGGGCGGCGGACAGCATTGTGTAGTACAGCCCTTCATATACCAGCATGGTATTCATCTGCTTTCCGGTCATGCCCACAGACTGGAGCATTGCCAGCTCCCGCTTCCGGGCAAGCATACCCGTCAGTACGGCGTTGATGAAGTTGAGCACGCCCACCAGACCGATAATCCCTGCCAGTGTGCCGCCCATGGTCAGGAACATATTCCGAAAGCCCTCGAACTCGGCCGTCTTGCTCTGCTTGCTCTCGTAGCTGCAGGTGGGCTGGACGGACTGCGTGTATTCCTTCAGAAAGTCCTCCATACCGGCATTGGACTCCCCGCCGGTGTTGAACGCGTAGACCATGACGGAACTCATGCCGGTATCCCGCTTGAACCGCTCCGCCCCCATCGCCAGCTGGCTGGCCCCGAGGGTGGAGTAGCGGTAGGAGAGGGCGCTGGGAATGGAGATCCGGGCGCAGACGGTGTACTCCTTCTGCTCATAGACCTTGGCCCGAGGGACATAGTTCGCTTCACCCCGCGCCCAGCGGGCTTCTATCTCTGCTTCGGAGAGTTCCTCCCCGGTGTCCGTGTCGACATACACCCACTCCTCCACATAGCGCAGGGTCACGGTGTCCCCCACATGGAAGCAGTTGTCATTCTCATCAATCACCCCATACTCATCGGCGGAATAAACGGCGGCAATGGCGTTCCGACTGGGGTCGGACAAAGGCGCGGTATCTCCCTCCAGCACAGTTATCTCGCCGAGAATGAAGTCCTCCAGGCCATAGAGCTGGGCGCTGCCCACAACGGTGCCCCCGCTCGTATGCTCCTGGGAGGCGACGACGCTGTCCAGCATCTCTTCGGAATAGTGCCTGCTGTAGCTCTTGCGGAAATACGCCTCCGGCAGAAGGGCCTGGACGGACTGTTCCTGGCCATAGACCCGGCCTCCCTCTGTGATACCGCCCTGGGCGTTAACCTGGGCGATGACCTCCTCCGGCAGCGCCTGGTCCGCCGAGCGGAAGCCGCTGCTGACCTGGAAGTAGCCAGCGTGGCCCAGGACAAAGTCGGTGACGACTTGACCGGAGAGATATTTCTCCACATCAAAGCCGCTGGCAAACGTATACACCAGGTTCATCAGCACCACTGCCAGGGCCAGAGAGAGGATGGTAACGACCGTTTTGCTTCTGCTCCGCCCCAGGTTGGCCCAGGCCATCCGGGGCAGGGACGCGCCGCCGGCCCCGGCCCTGACCGCCCGTTTGCCGCCTTTCTTCCCGGACTGCTGTCCGCCTTCGGTATAGCGCACCGCCTCCACCGGAGAAACCCTGGCGGCAATCCGCCCGGGCCGTGCGCAGGAGAGGAACACCGTCAGCAGGGAAAACGCCGCCGCGCCGATAAAAATCCAGGGGTTGAAGGAAACAAAGGCGTTTTTATAGTTGAGCTGGGCCATGATGAGCGGGGCCAGCTGGTTGCCGATGACGAAGCCGAGGAGCAGCCCGGCAGGAATGCCCACCAGACTGAGCAGGAGCGCCTGCTGGCGGATCACACGCCTGAGCTGTTTTCCGGTGGCGCCGATGGTTTTCAGCAGGCCGTAAAACCGGATATCATTGGTGACGGAGATCTGGAACACGTTGTAGATGATGAGATACCCGGTGAAGATGATGAGCAGGAGAATTGACGCAATGGCGGCGAACGTCATGGGGTCAAAGCTCCCGGCGATCCGGTCCCCGGTGTAGCCCCAGTTCACGCCGATGTCCAGATAGTTCTCCGCCCCTGCCTCGGTGGATTGATAGCCGCAATTTCCCAGCACCGTGCTCAGGCTGTCCCGGATACCTACCGCGCTCTTGAACATCACATCCAGATTCCATACGCCTGTCATGGAGTTCCGTTCCCCGTTGGACAGGGCGCAAATCTCCTCGGCGGCAGACCGGGGCAGAAGCACGTTGCTGGCGGCCATGGCGCTGTCGTACTCCCACCAGCCGGAGAGGGTGAAGGTCCGCCTGATTGTGTGGGGATGCGCGGTTCCGTCGTCCAGCGTGACCGGCATGGCAAACTGCGCGCCCACCCTGGGCTCGACGCCCAGCAGGGCCAGGACGCGGGTATCCGTCGCGGCCTCGCCGGTGCCCTCCCGGGGGAGTGCGCCCTTCACGGGAGTGCAGAAGTAGTGGGACGCGCCGTTGGGTTCGATGTAGCTGACCTCCACATGGGACTTGTTGAAAGGCGGGTCATGGAGCATTCCCACAAAAAGACGGCACCAGGAGTCCTGAATCAGAGGCTCCCGGCGGAGCTGCTCCGCCTGTTCCCAAGTGAGGTACTTGATGGAGCCGTGGGCGTCGCCTCCGGCCCGGCGGAAGTTCTCCTGCTGGAGGGAGCAGTTGATGGACGCGGCGATGGTGAACAGGGAGGTGAACAGTACCGTGGTCAGGGCGATTGCCAGCGCCGCGACGGTGTTCCGGGCCTGGGCCGCTTTCATGGAACGAAAGCCGAGCCGCCGGACACAGCCCCCGTTGGATACTTTGATCATGCCGCTCACCCCCGCACCACAATGCGGCCGTCCTCAATGCGGATGATGCGGTCAGCCATCTGGGCGATTTCCTCGTTGTGGGTAATCATCACGATGGTCTGAGCAAACCGCTGGCTGGTGACCTTCAGCAGGCTCATGACATCCTGGCTGGTCCGGCTGTCCAGATTTCCGGTGGGTTCGTCCGCCAGAATGATAGCAGGCTTCGCCGCCAGCGCGCGGGCGATGGCCACCCGCTGCTGCTGTCCGCCGGAGAGGTTGTTGGGCAGGCTTTGCAGTTTGGATTCCAGGCCCAGGGTCTCAATAATCTGATTCATGTATGCCTTGTCCGGCTGTCCGCCGTCCAGCTGGATGGGCAGGACGATGTTCTCATACACATTCAGCACCGGCACCAGGTTGTAGTTTTGGAAGACGAAGCCGATCTTCCGCCGCCGGAAAATGGTGAGGGCCTCGTCCTTCAGGGCGGAAAGATCCCGCCCGTCCACGGTGACGGTGCCGGATGTAGGCCGGTCCAGCCCGCCCAGCATATGCAGCAGGGTGGACTTGCCCGAGCCGGACGTGCCCACAATGGCGGCGAACTCGTCTTTCTCCACCGTCAGGTCCACGCCGTCCAGGGCCCGGACCTCCGTGTCGCCGGCTCCATATATCTTCCGCAGGTCATGGGTCTCCAAAATGGCCATAAAAACGCACCTCCATACGATTAAAGTCTGTACCGTTTCTCCACGATACAGACTTTAACACAGAAATCTTTCCGGGTTCTTTCTAAAATCTTACACATTGGAAAGATTTCAGCTTCGGGGCAGATAGAGGGAGAAGCAGCTTCCCCGGCCCGGCAGGGAGGACACCTTGACATACCCGCCCTGCCCCTCCGCAATCTGGCGGGTCAGATACAGGCCGATTCCCACGCCCTCGGTCTCGTAGACGGCGGGGGAGCGGTAGAAGCGTTGGAACACCTTTGCCCGCTCCGCCTCCGGGATGCCGGGACCGTTGTCCGTGACGTTGACGCGGCAGAACATCTGGTAGGGGATGACCTCGACCGTGACCGTCCCACCGGCAGGCGTGTATTTTACCGCGTTGTCCAACAGGTTGCATACGGCCTCCGCTGTCCATTTGGGGTCAAAGACCGCTTGGGCGTCCGTAGAGGCCAGCGTCAGGGTGATCCCCTTCTCCGCCGCTTTTGGGATAAACTGAGCCGCCGCATCTTCCAGCATGGGTGCCAGCGGCCCTGCCTTGGGGTGCAGGGCCAGTATGCCCGCCTCCAGCCGGGAGGTCTTCACCAGCGCATCCACCAGAGCGCGCAGCTTTTCCACCTGGCCCTCCAGGGCTGCGGCGCAGTCCCAGCCCTCCGGGGAGAGCTCCTGTTCCGACAGAAGCTGGGTATACAGCAGGATATTGGCCACCGGGGTCTTCGTCTGGTGGGAGATGTCGGCGATCAGGGCCTTGATCTTGTCCTTTTCCCCCTGGAGCTTCTGGGCGGAGAGGGCGTTGGCGGCCAGATAGTGGGCAAACCGGGACTCAACGGCGGAGAGCAGGCTTTCATCGAAGCCCTGCTCCAGAAAGGTCCCCGCCATGGCCGCGTCCAGCATACGGTTCAGGTTTTTCATGACGCGCCTGGCATGAAGGCGGTTCCAGACCGCCGCCGCCAGCGCGGCCGCCGCGAAAATGGCGATGACAGCAGTGATCCATGTCATGTCAATTCACCGCCCAGGTGTAGCCGATGCCATAGACCGTTTTCAGAAAGCGGGGCCTGGAGGGCGTGTCCTCCAGCTTGTCCCGCAGACGCTTGACAGTGACCGACAGGGCGTTCTCCTCCACGTACTCCGCGCCGCTCAGCCACACCCGCTCCAAGAGCACCTCACGGGACAGAACGCGGCCCCGGTTTTCCACCAGTATCCGCAGCAGCCGCTGTTCCGTTTTGCTCAGTTCGATGAGCCGGCCGTTTTTGCGAAATTCCATCCATGCAAAATCAAAGGAGAACCCATCTAACTCGATTGCGGCCGTCTGCAATGGAGCACCGCGCCGCAGCTGGGCGTTGACCCTGGCCCGCAGTACGGCCAGGGAGAAGGGCTTGGTGATATAGTCGTCTGCCCCGGATTCCAGGCCCACGACAATGTCAGTTTCCAAATCGTTCGCCGTGAGCAGGATGACGGGGATACTGGAATGACAGCGCCGAATGTCCCGCAGCAGATCGAGTCCGCTCCCGTCCGGCAGGTTGACATCCAGGATCAGCAGGTCAAAGGAACCGTTCTCCAACGCACTGCGTCCCTGGGCCAGCGTCTGGCATAGATGAATCTGGACAGAACTGCCTTTTAGTGTGAGGCAGATACCCTGCCCCAGTGCCGCGTCGTCTTCCACCAGCAGTATTTTTTGCATGACCGGCCCCCTGCTTCCCAGATTCACTGTATGACATTTTACCGTTATCCTGCCTGGAATGTCAATCCCTGAACCAGACTTTTGCGCAAATAAAGCAGTTTTAGCCTCCGGTGGGGAAAGGGCTCCGCTAATGACTGCCCGTTTTGTATCGGACACTACAGCCCAAACCCATTTACGCCAAAAGGCGCCGTTGTGAGGGGCTGCGAATTGCACTGCTGCCTACAAAGAAAAGGAGCCCCCGCGCGGGCCCGCGGAGTGGGCCGCGTGGGGGAGGGGGAGCAGCGGAATGAGCGAACTTTGGCACGGCTCGCTCCACCGACTCCACCCGCTCTTCTCCTGTTCTGGGCCTAAAAGTGGGTCAGCGGTTCCCCAAGCCCTTCAGCGCCGCCAGCGTCCCCTCCAGGTTTTCCTTGTGCCAGTTTTTGAAGCTGCCGGCAAATACGCTGGCGTAG
>CANOBV010000133.1 GCA_947564255.1 uncultured bacterium
CCGACCCCTGCGAGCCGCCGGTGTGCGCCTGCGGCGACGGGGCGGAGGTGCCCGCAGGCATCGCCGGGTGCTTCCCCGGTGAGTTGAACATGGGGGGCGAGGGCCGGCGGGTGTACGTCACTCTGGGCCAGTTCTCCATCATCCGGCTGGAGCGGGACAGCCAGCTGCTCATCCCCGCCTACGACTACTGCATGCCCAGCAAGGAGTGCACCGCCAGCGGCGGCGAGGAAGACCCCTGCGCCATCTTCCGTCAGGTGCAGTTCCCCATGGAGGAGTTCTTCCCGCCCAATACCATCAGCCCGCCGGAGGGATATCAGGACACCAAGAACTGCTGCATGTAACAAGACACACACGCAACAAACAAGTGCCCGCCGCCCCTTTGGGCGGCGGGCGCGTCCCTTTGAAATGACATAGACAGCTTTGTTCTCCTGTTAATTTTTCATGAAGTCTATTCTCTTTTCCGGCAAAACGTGGTAAAATAACTAAAATCTTGATGGGCACAGCCCGCCTGGAGGAGGTCCCCATAATGGACTGGAACGCCTTGTATGACCGTTTGAGAGCCCAGACGCCCGGCCTGGAGCTGCGCCGCGAGGAACCCATGAGCCGCCACACCTCCTTCCGGGTGGGCGGGCCGGTGCCCATTATGGCCCTGCCCAAAAATGAGGCGGAGGTCCAGCAGGTGCTGTCCGTGGCCGCGCTGGAGTTCGGCGTGAAGCCCTTTTTCATGGGCAGGGGCACCAACCTGCTGGTGTCCGATGCGGGGGCCGGCCTGCTGGTGGTGAAAGCCTATGACGGCCTGAACCGGCTGGAGCTGCTGCCCCAGGGGGAACAGCCCGGCCGCTCCACCATCCTGGCCGGAAGCGGCGTGTCCCTGGCGAGGCTGGCCAATTTCGCCCTGGAGTGCGGCCTCACCGGGCTGGAATTTGCTCAGGGAATTCCCGGCAGTGTGGGCGGCGGCGTGTACATGAACGCCGGGGCCTACGGCGGAGAGCTGGGACAGGTGATCTCCAGCGTGTCCTCTGTAAGCTGCCCCTCCGAGGAATTTGTGCGGGAGTTCGTCAACCCTCAATTCTCTTACCGCCGCAGCCAGTTCCAGGAACAGGACGATTTCATCCTGCGGGCCTGCTTTTCCCTGGAGCCGGGAGACCCCGCCGAGATCAAAGCGAAAATGGACGATTTTGCCCAGCGCCGCCGGGAAAAGCAGCCGCTGGAATACCCCAGCGCGGGCAGCACCTTCAAGCGGCCCGCCCCGGTGGACGGCCGGCCGGTGTACGCCGCCGCCCTCATCGACCAGTGCGGGCTGAAGGGCCTGACTGTGGGCGGGGCCCAGGTGTCGGGAAAGCACGCGGGCTTCGTCATCAACCGGGGCGGGGCCACCTGTAAAGATATCGTGGAATTGATAGCCCAGGTGCGGGAGCGGGTGTTCCGGGCGACGGGCGTCACCCTGGAGCCCGAGGTACGCTGGCTGGGAATGGAGGGAGAAGAATGGAATTTCTGATCGTATCGGGGCTGTCCGGGGCGGGCAAATCCACCGTCATGTCCATTCTGGAGGACAGCGGCTATTTCTGCGTGGACAATCTGCCCCCGGTGCTCATTCCCAAGTTCGCTGAGGTGTGTCTGGCGGGCACCGGGTCCTATGAGCGGGTGGCCATGGTGTGCGACATCCGGGGCGGCGAAAACTTCGACGGCCTGTTCGAGGCCATGGACGCCCTGGCCGCCATGGAATTTCGGTACAAGGTGCTGTTTGTGGAGGCGGAGGACGCCGTCATCATCAAGCGCTATAAGGAGACCCGCCGCTGCCACCCCCTCATGGACGAGCTGAGCAGCCTTACCCGGGCGGTGGAGCACGAGCGGCAGGTGATGGCCCCGGTGCGCTCCCGGGCGGACTACGTCATCAACACCACCACCCTGCCGGTGCGCAAGCTCCGGGGACAGGTGCTGGACATGTTCGCCCCCAACCGCAAAAACGTCAGCGAGATGAGCGTGACCCTCACCTCCTTCGGCTTCAAGTACGGCCTGCCCTTGGAAGCGGACCTGGTGTTCGACGTGCGCTTTCTGCCCAACCCCTTCTACGTGGAGGAGCTCCGCCCCCAAACCGGGCTGGACAAGGGAGTGGCGGACTACGTGTTCGCCAGCCCCACCGCCCAGGAGCTGCTGGAAAAGCTGCGGGGAATGATGGACTTTCTGCTGCCCCACTTCGTGGAGGAGGGCAAGAGCGCCCTGGTGGTCGCCATCGGCTGCACCGGCGGGCGGCACCGCTCGGTGGCGGTGACCCACGCGCTCACTGAATACATCCAGTCCCTGGGCTACGCCGCCGGCGAGACCCACCGGGACATGACGAGGGCATAAAATGAACGATTTAAAACGGCGCAAGGGCCCCGCCATTGCGGCCCTGGGGGGCGGGCACGGCCTGTCCGCCATCCTGAGAGGCTTGAAGCTGTACACCGACGATTTGACCGCCATCGTCACCGTGGCCGACGACGGCGGCGGCTCTGGGGTGCTCCGGGAGGACCTGGGCATGCCCCCTCCCGGCGATATCCGCAGCTGTATGGAGGCCCTGGCGGACACCGAGTCTTTGATGCAGCGCCTGCTGGCCTACCGCTATCCGGACGGGCGGCTGGCGGGGCAGGCCTTCGGCAATCTCCTGCTGGCCGCGCTGGACGGCATCTCCGACTCCTTTGACCAGGCGGTGGCCAGGATGAGCCAGGTTTTGGCCATCAAGGGGCGTATTTTGCCGGTGACCAATTCCGACGTACAGCTGGAGGCCATTTTTGAAAACGGCTCCAGCGTCCGGGGCGAGTCCAAAATCTTCGCCGCAAAAAAGGAGCAAAACTGCCGCATTCACCACGTGCGGCTCTTGCCCGAACATCCTCCCGCCCTTCCCGCCGCGCTGGAGGCCATCCGCCGGGCGGATGTCGTTCTGCTGGGGCCGGGGAGCCTGTACACCAGCGTCATCCCCAACCTGCTGGTGGACGGCGTCTCCGAGGCTATCATTGACAGCCCCGCGCTGAAGATCTACGTTTGCAACATCATGACGCAGGACGGGGAGACCGAGGGTATGACCGCTCAGGACCACCTGGCCGCCCTGCTGGAGCACGGCGGGCCGAGGCTGGTGAATCTGTGCCTGTGCAATTCCGACCCCATCAGCCGGGAGCTGCTGGAGCGCTATTCCGCTGAGGACGCCGAACCCATGGTGGTGGACCGCCGGGAGGTGGAGCTGCTGGGGGCGGAGGTGGTGTTCCGGCCCCTGATGGACATGGACTGCGGCTACGCCCGGCACTCCGGGCTGAAGGTGGCCCAAGCGGTGCTGGAGCTGTACGAACAGCGGGCGGAAACTAAAATATTCTGAACAAAGGAGGACTTGCCGTGGCTTTTTCCGCCGACGTGAAGGGGGAGCTGTGCCGCTCCCACATCAGCCGCAGATGCTGCGCCCAAGCGGAGGCCTACGGTATTCTGCTGTTCTGCGGGGCTTTCCACTCCCGGCAGGCCCGGATCGTCACCGAGTGCGGGGCATTGAAGGAGCGGCTTCCCCTGCTGTTTCGCAAAGCGTTCAAGGTGTCCTTCGACCAAACGCCCGAGCCGGGGGAGGGAAAAGGGACCTTCCTCATAGAAGCGCCGGAAAAGCTGAGAACCATTTTTGACGCGTTTGACCTGGACCAAAACGCCTCGGTGTCCCTGCACATCAATCTGGCCCTGTTGGAGGAGGACCACTGCCGGACAGCTTTCCTCCGGGGGGCCTTTCTGGCGGGAGGGTCGGTCACCGACCCTGTGAAGGGCTACCACCTGGAGCTGTCCACCTCCCACTACCACGTGGGCCGGGAGCTGCCCGCTCTGTTCCGGGAGGCGGGGTTTGAACCCAAAGAGACCGGCCGGAAGGGGAATCGGGTGGTTTATTTCAAGCACTCCGACCATATTGAGGACTTTTTGACCTGGCTGGGGGCCCCTGTGTCCGCCATGGCGGTGATGACCGCCAAGCTGGAGCGGGACCTCCAGGGCCGGGTGAACCGGCAGGTGAACTGCGACAGCGCCAACCTGGACAAGACGGTGGCGGCGGCCAGGGCGCAGCTGGCGGCCATCGAGTGCCTGCGGGAGTCCGGACGGCTGGACGCTTTGCCGGACGAGCTCCAAGAGGCGGCCCGGCTGAGAATTGAAAACCCGGAATTGAATCTCAGCCAATTAGCGGCGCTGTGCGACCCGGCGGTGAGCAAGTCGGCGCTGAACCACCGGATGCGGAAGCTGCTGGAGCTGGCGGGAAGCGCGGGGCAGACGGCTGCGAGGGAGCTTGGAGCGCAGCGAGGATGAAGAACCAAGATTTGTGGAGCAAATTTGTTTTTCATCCGAGCCGCAGTGAAAGCGACCAAGCGCTCAGCCGTTTGCGAAGCGTGACAAGGAGGAGACATGAAGCGGTATGAATTCCACAGCGCCCTGCCGCCGGAGGAGGTCATGGCCCGTCTGCGAGAGCGGACCCGCCCCTGGTCCCGGCTGGACAGCTGGACCGCCCGGAACACCTGGTTTTTACGGGAGCGCGGGAAGGAGCCGCCCCGCCTCATTCGCACCGGCCCGGCCCGGAGCTACGGGTTTGCCGGGCTGACCCTGACCCCGGCGGAGGGGGGAACGAACATTGCGGCGCTTGTGGGCGCGGCGAAAACTATGCACATTGCCGACCTTGTCCTGGCGGCTGTGCTGGCCGGGCTGACCCTGACCCGCGTTTATCTCACCGGCAGCCCGCTGGGGGCACTGGAAGTTCTGGCGCGCTACGGGTGGCTCGTGCCGGTGATGGTGTGGACGGGGAACCTCACCCGCCGGGAGTTACCTGAACTGGTTCGCTTCATCGAGGACAATCTGCTGGCGTGACGGTTTGCGCAAGGGGGCGGGCAGTTGTGAAAAAATTTGAATTCCACAGCGCCCTGCCGCCGGAGGAGCTGAAAAAGCGGCTGATTTGGGAGACCGCCGTGGAAAACGAGCAGTATAAAAAGCGGTTCAAAATCGCCCTGCGCTGGAAGGGAGAGTATGCGTTCGCCTTCCACACGGTGGAGTATACCAGCGGCTCCGGGGCTTACCGTTCGGCAAGCGCGGAGCGCCGGGGCGTTTCGATGAATTTTGCCCTTGGAGAGTCCTGGAATGCGGCCTTTTCGCCCGTGTTCTGCGGGCAGGTCGCCCCGGATGGGGCAGGCAGCGTGATCTCAGGCTGTTTTCGGCAGCCGCTGTGGGGCTGGGCCGTGTGCGTCGGCGGAGTATACGGCCTGGGTTTCATCTCCTGTGCCGTAACAGAACAATATTGGATATATGTAATTGCCCTAATCCTGGGTATTCCCATGTTTCGAGATTTTCTGTTTCCAGAGCGAACGAAAGGCGCCGGTGAGCTTTGGGATGTGCTGGGATATTTGATCGCGCATATCGAGACTGAGCGGAAACACGAGATAGAGAAGGAGTGACCATCATGGCCTTTGCCCACTTACATCTCCACACCGAATACTCCCTGCTGGACGGCGCCTGCCGCATCAATCAGCTGGTGGACCGGGTGAAAGCCCTGGGCCAGTCCGCCGTGGCCATCACCGACCACGGGGTGATGTACGGCGCGGTGGACTTCTACCGGGCCTGCAAGGCGGCGGGGGTGAAGCCCGTCATCGGCTGCGAGGTCTACGTGGCCCCCCGCACCCGGTTCGACCGGGTCCACGAGTTGGACGGCTCCGCCCGGCACCTGGTGCTGCTGTGCCGGAACCAGGAGGGCTACCGAAACCTGAGCTACATGGTGTCCATGGCTTTCACCGAGGGCTTTTACATCAAGCCCCGGATTGACATGGACCTGCTTCGGGAGCACTGCGGGGGCCTCATCGCCCTGTCCGCCTGTCTGGCAGGGGAGATCCCCCGCAGGTTGAGAAACGGCGACTACGAGGGGGCCAAGGCCCACGCCCTGGAAATGCGGGAGTTGTTTGGGGAGGACGGCTACTACTTGGAGATCCAGGACCACAAGATCCCGGAACAGCAGGCGGTGATCGCCGGGATCATGCGTCTGAGCCGCGAGACCGGCATCCCCATGGCGGCCACCAACGACTGCCACTACCTGACCCGGGAGGACGCCGCCATGCAGGACGTGCTCATGTGCGTCCAGATGGGCAAGCTGGTGGAGGACCAGGACCGTATGCGGTTCGAGACCCAGGAGTTCTACGTCAAGAGCGAGGAGGAAATGCGGGCCCTGTTCCCCCAGTGCCCGGAGGCCATCGACAACACACAGAAAATCGTGGACCTGTGCGAGCTGGACTTTGAGTTCGGCAAGTACCACCTGCCCGAGTTCAAGCTCCCGGAGGGGGAGACCGACGGCGACGCCTACTTTGAAAAGCTGTGCTGGCAGGGCTTCGCCCGGCGCTACCCGGACGGTGGGGAGGAGCTGAAGGACCGTCTGCGCATGGAGATGGGTGTCATCCGGCAGATGGGGTTTGTGGACTACTTCCTCATCGTGTCCGACTTCATCGGCTACGCCAAGGAGAACGGCATCCCGGTGGGGCCGGGCCGGGGCTCCGGGGCCGGGTCCATGGTGGCCTACTGCCTGCGCATCACCGACGTGGACCCCATCAAATACGGCCTCATCTTCGAGCGGTTTTTGAACCCCGAGCGGGTGACCATGCCCGATATCGACATCGACTTCTGCATCCGGCGGCGGC
>CANOBV010000134.1 GCA_947564255.1 uncultured bacterium
ATGGACCCCGCCCTCATGCCGGAGGACGTGAAGGAGAAGTGGTACAAGGGCGACTACCACACCATGTACTGGGGGGAGATTGTGGAGGCGCTGCAAAAGGCGTAATTCTCCCGGTGCACGGCTCAACACAAACACGGAGGGGACCGCCATGGGCATCCTGAAAATCGCGCTGCTGCAAATCGCCCCCTGCGGAACGCTGGAGGGCAATCTGGAAAAAGGACTTGCGTATTGTAGAAAGGCCAAAGCGCTGGGAGCCGACATCGCCCTCTTCCCCGAGATGTGGAGTAATGGATACCGCATTTACGGCAGGCCTGTTTCGGAGTGGGCCGCCGAGGCGGTTTCCGCCGGCGGCCCGTTTGCGGAAGCCTTTCGGGCCCTGGCCGGAGAGCTGGACATGGCCATCGCCGTGACTTTGCTGGAGGCGCATGAGGGCGGTCCCCGGAACTCCCTGGCGCTGTTCGACCGGCGGGGGCGGCGGCAGTTTGTGTACGCCAAGGTTCATACCTGCGACTTTGACGTGGAGCGGAATCTGAATCCCGGTGAGGATTTTTACGTGGCCGAGCTGGACACCGCTCAGGGACCGGTGAACGTGGGAGCCATGATCTGCTATGACCGGGAGTTCCCGGAGAGCGCCAGAATTTTGATGCTAAAGGGCGCGGAGCTGATTCTGGTGCCAAACGCCTGCCCTATGGAAATAAACCGGCTGGCCCAGCTTCGGGGCAGGGCCTATGAGAATATGACCGCCATCGCCACCTGCAATTATCCCGATTCCGTGCCGGACTGCAACGGTGGCTCCAGCGTATTTGACGGGGTGGCCTATCTGCCGGAATTGGAGGGCTCCAGGGACACCTGCGTTTTACAGGCGGACGGGCGGGAGGGAATTTTTGTGGCCGGGCTGGATTTGGACCGGCTGCGCCGCTACCGGGAGAGCGAGGTCCACGGCAACGCCTACCGCCGCCCCGCCCGGTACGCCCTCTTATGTGATACAAAAGTAGAGGCCCCATTCATCCGAAAGGACCGCCGGGGCTTATGAATTGACGGAGGAAATATAACCCTGTATGTTTGACAAAACCGAAATAAAAGAGATCAACCGGGCCATTCTGGTGGGCCTCAACGCCCCCTGCCTCACCCGGGAGGAGAACGCCACGGACCAGTCCCTGGAGGAGCTGTCCGCCCTGCTGGACACGGCGGGGGGCGTCTGCCTGAGCGTGGTCCTGCAAAACAAATCCGCCCCCGACCCCCGCACCTTCATCGGCGAGGGCAAGGCGGCGGAGGTCAAAGAGCTTGTGGAGCGCCTGGGGGCGGACATCGTGATTTTCGACAATCCCCTGTCCCCCTCCCAGCAGCGGGTGCTCACCCAGGAGCTGGGGGTCACCGTCATGGACCGCTCCGCCCTCATCCTGGACATCTTCGCCAAGCGGGCCCGGACCAGCGAGGGCCGCTTACAGGTGGCGCTGGCCCAGTACAAGTACCTCCTGCCCCGGCTGACGGGGATGTGGAAGCACCTGGAGCGCCAGGAGGGGGCCATCGGCACCCGGGGCCCCGGCGAGACCCAGATGGAGACCGACCGGCGCATCATCCACCGGAAGATCGACAAGCTGGAGGTGGAGCTGAAGGACGTGCGCCGGGTCCGGGCCACCCAGCGGGAGCGGAGGGAGAAGAACGAGGTCCCCGTGGTGGCCATCGTGGGCTACACCAACGCGGGCAAGTCCACCCTGCTCAACGCCCTCACCGGGGCCGACATCCCCGCCAACGACCGGCTCTTTGACACCCTGGATACCACCACCCGGATGCTGGACATCTCCGACACCTGCACCGTCCTCATCTCGGACACCGTGGGCTTCATCTCCAAGCTGCCCCACCAGCTGGTGGACGCCTTCAAGGCCACCTTGGAGGAGCTCACCTTCGCCGATTTGCTCCTCCACGTCATCGACGCCTCCGACCCCAATTGGAGAGAACAGACCACGGTGGTAGACCGGCTCATCCAGGAGCTGGGGGCGGCGGAGACCCCGCGTTTGGAGGTCTTCAACAAGTGTGACAAGTTCGTGGGGGACATCCTGCCCCACGGGGAGGACATGGTGTCCATTTCGGCAAAGACCGGGGCGGGGCTGGATGCCCTGCTGTCCGCCATCGGGGAGCGGCTGGATGCCGGCGTGCGCCGGGTGGAGCTGCACCTGCCCTACGACAAGGGGGGTATTCTGGACCAGCTCTACCGGGAGGCCAAGGTGGAACAGGTGGAGTACGGCGACACCATCCAGGTGACGGCCCTGTGCGCCCCCAAGACCCTGGGGCGGCTGGGGGAGTACCTGGCGGAGCGCTGAGAGAGGGCGCGGTATGAGTGATATCCTGAAGTTTTCCAGCCGGGAAGCGTTCCGGAGCTGGCTTTCGGAGCACTGCCAGTCCGTCGAAGGGGTTTGGCTGCTGTTTGGCAAGGCGGGTGGGCCGAAAACCCTGAAAGCGGGGGAGGCGCTGGAGGAGGCCCTCTGCTACGGGTGGGTTGACGGGCAGATGCAGAGCATCGACGATAAGACGTACAAAAAGTATTTTTCCACGCGTCGGAAAAGAAGCAAATGGTCGGAAAAAAACAAGGCGCTGGTAAAGCGCCTGGAGGAACGGGGGCTGATGACCGATTTCGGCAGGGCGAAAATAGAGGAGGCCCGCCAAAACGGCCAGTGGGACGCCCCGAGCCCTATGGCGGTCACGGAGGAGCAAATCACCCAGGTTTCCGCGTTGCTGGAGGGCTGGGAGCCCGCCTTTACAAATTTCCAGGCTATGCCCCCGTCGGTCAGGAAGACCTATACCCGGGCGTACTTTGACGCCAAGACGGACGCCGGACGGGAAAAACGGCTGGCCTGGATGATAGGACGGCTCAACCAGAATCTGAGGCCCATGTAGCCCCCTGGAAAACCATTTTAAAGAGGAAAGCCCAAAATCCGGGCTTTCCTTTTCTGCTTTAGCGTGGTATAATGGCGGAAATCAGAGGCAGACAGAGAGGGAATGACGATGAAGATTGTGGTAAAAGTGGGCACCTCCACCCTGGCCCACCCCACCGGGCGGCTGAACATCCGCCGAGTGGAGGCGCTGGTGAAGGTGTTGTCCGACCTGAAAAATGAGGGGCACCAGCTGGTGCTGGTGTCCTCCGGGGCCATCGGCATGGGGGTGGGCAAGCTGAACCTGCCGGGCCGCCCGGCGGATATGCCCACCAAGCAGGCCGCCGCCGCCGTGGGTCAGTGCGAGCTGATGTACACCTACGACAAGCTGTTCGCTGCCTATAACCACACCGTGGCCCAGCTGCTGCTGACGGCGGAGGACGTGAACTACCCCCAACGGCGGCAGAACTTTGTCAACGCCATGGAGCGTCTGCTGGCGCTCAACGCTTTGCCCATTGTCAACGAGAACGACGCGGTGGCTACCGACGAGGTGGGCGTGTCCACCACCATCGGGGAAAACGACACCCTGTCCGCCATCGTGGCACAGTGCGTGGGCGCGGACCTGCTGATTCTGCTCAGCGACATCGACGGGCTGTACACCGCCGACCCCCGGAGGGACGAGCACGCCGCCCTCATCCCGGAGGTGCGGGAGATCACGCCGGAGCTGAAGGCCCTGGCGGGTGAGCCCGGCTCCGCTTTGGGCACCGGGGGGATGGCCACCAAGCTGAAAGCGGCGGAGCTCGCCATGGCCGGCGGCTGCGATATGGTCATTGCCAACGGCCGGCGGCCGGAGCTGCTCTACGACATCGCGGCGGGCCGGCACACAGGGACCCGTTTTATTGGGAAAATTGATTCAACCGGCAGCAGAAAGGGGAGAGACCAATGACCACAATGGAGATTTTACAGCGGGCCAAAAAGGCCAAGGGGGCCATGGCCCTGGCGGATACGGCGGTCAAAAACCGGGCGCTGGAAGCTATGGCGGACGCGCTGATGGACAACAGCCAGTCCATCCTCACCGCCAACGGCTTGGACCTCATCGAGGCCAAGGGCGTGGTGTCCGACGTAATGCTGGACCGGCTGGCCCTCAACGAAGAGCGCATCTTCGGCATGGCCCAGGGCGTGCGGGAGGTAGCCCAGCTCCCCGACCCGGTGGGTGCGGTGCTTCGCCGGGAAAAACGCCCCAACGGGCTGGTCATTGAAAAGACCGCCGTCCCCATGGGGGTTATCGCCATTATCTATGAGAGCCGCCCCAATGTGACTTCCGACGCGGCGGCGCTGGCTCTGAAGGCGGGCTCCGCCTGTGTTCTGCGCTGCGGCAAGGAGGCCCACCGCTCCGCCGCCGCCATTGTGGCCGCTCTGCGAAAGGGCCTGTCTGCCGCAGGACTGCCCCAGGACGCCCTGGCACTGGTGGAGGATATCACCCGGCAGTCCGCCAACGAGCTGATGACCGCGTCCGGGCTGGTGGACCTGCTCATCCCCCGGGGAGGAGCGGGACTCATCCGGGCCTGCGTGGACAACGCCACTGTCCCCGTTATTGAGACGGGCACGGGCATCTGCCACGTCTACGTGGACAAGGACGCGGACCTGGACATGGCCCTGTCCATCCTGGAAAACGCCAAGTGCTCCCGGCCCAGCGTGTGCAATGCCGCCGAAGCGTGCCTGGTCCACCGGGATATCGCCGAACTGTTCCTGCCCCGGCTGAAGGAGCTGCTGGTGGAACAGCGGGGCAGACAAGGCCTGCCCCGGGTGGAGCTTCGGCTGGATGAAGCGGCCGCGTCTGTCATCGGCGGAACCCCCGCCGGTGAGCGTGATTTTGACACGGAGTTTTTGGACTACATTCTGGCTGTCAAGGTGGTGGACAGCGTGGATGAGGCCTGCGCCCACATCGCCGCCCATTCCACCGGTCACTCCGAGGCCATTGTCACCGCCAATGAGGACGCGGCCCGCCGCTTCACCGCCCTGGTGGACTCCGCCGCCGTGTACTGGAATGCCTCCACCCGGTTCACCGACGGGGGGGTGTTCGGCCTGGGGTGCGAGATGGGCATATCCACCCAGCGGCTCCACGCCCGGGGGCCCATGGGGCTGGCGGAGCTGTGCACCTATAAGTATATCGTCAAGGGCACGGGGCAAATTCGTTGATAAGGTCCCCGCAAAGCTGTTTCAAGCGCCGCAGGGAGCGCGGCTGGGCGGCCCCTGCGGCGTTACACCGGAATCGTCAAAAACGTGCGAACCGCCCCGCTCAGGTCGGCGAACAGCGCCGCCTCCGGCGGGAAAAAGGTGAACCACAGGATAAGCGCGCCCAGTATGGCGGCGAGAACCACGGCGGCCTTGTCCGTCCCCGGCCACTCGCCCAGGGGCCACAGCACCCTGGGCAAAAGAAATCCCAGCGCCAGCAGGACAAAGTACAGCGCCATGTCCGCATACAGGCTCTCTCCACGCAGAACGATGTGATAGAGCCACCCTGTGCCCAGCATAATGGCGCAGGCGGCGGTGAGGCTCAGCAGCCAGGGGGTGCGGCCGGCCCCGCCGCCCCGACCCACCAGCAGCGCTGCGGCGAGGAGCGGGAAATAGAGCAGCTTTACATGTTCCCACACGCTTTCCCGCACCGGAGAGACCAAGGCCGTCACCGGACAGGGGAACCATGCGAAGAGAAAGTGGAGCAGCACACCGGCTGCCGCCGCGGCCAGATAGCATAAAAACAATTTTATAGCAGATTTTTCCATGGTCACACCTCGCTTTTTTCTATAGGGTATGCGGTACGCTGGGCAGACTATGTTTGTTCCGGCCTTATTTCTTGTGCATATTTTGTCGAGTCTTGTCCAAATTCACCCAGCCGCGCATGATTTTTCCGGTATAAAAAGGGAAAGCCCAGCCGCGCCGCGGATACGGCCCGCCGTCCTGTCAAACCCGCCTGACTTTCCCACGGTGAAAACTGATCTCCGCCGCCATATTAAGAGGGCGGGTATTAGAGCGGCTGTGGAGGCGTCATTTCACAGCTGTCCGGATTCCCGCCGATTTTAAAACGCCCGGTGCCATATCAAATGAGACCGGATGCCCAAGAGCCCGGCCAGCTAATTTCCGCCCCGCGGAGATGGAAATTAGAGCAAAACCGGGTATCTCAAAAGGCCCGGCCAACTAATTTTCCGCCCCGCAGGGGCGGGAATTGGGACAAAACCGGGTATCTCAAAAGGCCCGGTCAACTAAATTCCCGCCCCGCAGGGGCGGGAATTGGGACTAAACCGGGTATCTCAAAAGGCCCGGTCAACTAAATTCCCGCCCCGCAGGGGCGGGAATTGGGACTAAACCGGGTATCTCAAAAGGCGGTGAATGGATTTGAATGAAGAAGCAAGACCATTTATGGGGGCGGCGGTCCTGCGGGTGCTGGGTCTGCTGCTGGCGGCGGTGCTGACGATGTGGCCCACGGCGGCCTTTGCCGGCGCGCCCAAGGTGGTGCCGGTGGGCCGGGCAGTGGGCATCAAGCTTTTTTCCGACGGCGTGGTGGTGGTTGGCACCTCCGACATCGCCACCGACCAGGGCAATGTGAACCCTGCCAAAGCCTGCGGGCTGAAAGAGGGGGACATCATCACCCACATCAACTCCACCGAGGTGGATACTATTGAGGAAGTGTCCGCCCTGCTCCAGGAGCTGGAGGGGGAGGCCATGAGCATCCGGGCCATCCGGGACGACAAGCAGGTGCAGCT
>CANOBV010000135.1 GCA_947564255.1 uncultured bacterium
GTGGCCATGGCCCTGTCCGCCGTCAAGGTGAAGGTGAACAACCTGTCCGCCCGGAGTCAGCCCGACGGCTACGCCATGATCAACCTGGAGCTGGCCGTCAAGGACCAGAAGGAGCTGACGGGGGTCATCAACAAATTGTCTCAAATACCGGGGGTATTTCTCGCCCGCCGGGTGGGAGGATAGGTCCCCTGCCAGCGGAGACGGCCTCCAGCGGGATACTTTCTCTCACGCGAGAGAAAGTATCCAAAGAGCGCGCCTCTGGGGAGGACCGTTCGGCTGTTTATTGTACAAAGGAGCCTGATTTCAAGTGTCTGATGTTACATTCCAGCCGCTTTTATTCGGCGGCGATATCAACGTATACAGCGTGGCCCGGGCCTTTCACGAGGCCTACGGCGTTAAGAGCATCGCTTTCGGCAAGTTCGCCGCCACCTTCCCCTGCGCCTACAGCGCCATCATCGACTACCGCGCCTGCCTGGAGAATGAGGAGCCGGAGGCGTTTCTCCAAAACGTGAAAAACGTGGCGGCGGAGTGCGGGGACAAAACGGTCATCGTCATCGGCTGCGGGGACAGCTATGTAAAGCTGGCCGCCCACCTGAAGGACCAATTCCCCCCCAACGCGGTGTGCAACTATATCAGCGGGGAGATGCTGGACAAGCTCACCGACAAAGAACAGTTCTACGCCCTGTGCGACCGGTACGGCATCGACCGCCCCGCCACCTTCGTCTATGACGCTTCCATGGGCCACAACTTTACCCTGCCCTGGGAGCCGCCTTTTGTGGCCAAACCCGCCGACGGGGTGGCCTACTGGGCCACCGGGCACCGGGAGCTGAAAAAGGTGTACATCTGCCAGAGCCGGGAAGAGCTGCTGGCCGCCCTGGACGAGGTGTACGCCGCGGGTTACCCCGGCAAGATGATTTTGCAGGAGTTCATTCCCGGCGACGACACCTATATGCGGGTGCTCACCAACTATTCCGACCGGCACGGGAAGGTCAAACTGATGTGCCTGGGCCACGTGCTGCTGGAGGAGCACTCTCCTCACGGCATCGGCAACCACGCCGTTATCATTACCGAGCATGACCGGGGGCTGTGCGACAAGATCCGGGGGATGCTGGAGGATCTGGGCTATGTGGGCTTCTCCAATTTCGACATCAAGTACGACCGCCGGGACGGGAAGTACAAGGCCTTTGAGATCAACACCCGGCAGGGGCGCAGCAATTACTATGTCACCGGGTCGGGGCACAACATCGCCCAGTACCTGGTGGGCGACCTCATTGAGGGCCGGGATATGCCTCTGACCATCACCAACAACCGCTCCATCTGGCGCATGATTCCCCGGGGACTGGCTTATAAATTTATCCCCCGGCGCTACCACGACGAGATGAAGGTTCTGTTCCAGTCCGGGGCGGACCACCATTCCATGGAGTATCGTCCGGACTACACCCCTAAGCGTATCTGGCGCATTTGGAAAAACCACATCGGCAACTGGGTGCGGTTTAACAAATACTGCAAGAGACCCGCTGAAAATTAAGGAGAGACTATGTTTGAGCAACGTTTAGGTGTGCTGGGCGGCATGGGGCCCCAGGCCACTCAGGTGTTCTACCAATTCGTGCTGGACCGCACCGACGCGGCCCGGGACCAGGACCACCTGCCAGCCGTCATTCTGTCCGACACCGGTATTCCCGACCGCACCGCCGCCATCTTGTCCGGCGACACCGAAGCGCTGTACCAACGGCTGCTGAAGGACGCGAAAATGCTGGAGGCCTGCGGCTGTACGGCGCTGGCCATCCCCTGCAACACCTCCCACTACTTCGCCGACCGCCTCCAAGGGGAGATCGGCGTGCCCATCATCCACATGCTCCGGGAAACCGCCAGGGCGCTGGCCCGGCAGGGCAAAAAGCGCCCGGGCATTCTGGGCACCGATGGCACCATCCAGACAGGACTGTACCAAAAAGAGTGCGCTGCCCTTGGACTGGAGGCAGTGGCCCCTGACCCGGACACTCAACGGCTGGTCATGTCCATCATTTACGACGAGATCAAGCAGGGGGAGACGGGCAGCCGGGACAAATTCGCTAAAATCGATCGAGCCGTTCGGCAGATGGGATGTGACTGTGCCATTCTGGCCTGCACCGAGCTGTCGGTGTTCTCCACCTACCATCCTCTTCCCCCATTTTACCTGGACGCCATGATGGTGATGGCGGAGCGGGCGGTGGAGATATGCGGCTATCCCCTAAGGACGATTTAGGAGGCGGTCAACTATGGATTTGAAGCTGTATCCCCTGGGGGACTACTGTCAACTGTTGGACAAGCTGGGCCAGCTGGCCGCGCCCCTGCCCTCTGAACTGGACCTGACCCGAACGGTGGAACTGGTGTCTTACAACTCCAAAGAGGCCGCCTCCGGCACACTGTTTATCTGCAAGGGAGCTCATTTTAAGGCGGACTATCTAACCGATGCCGCCCGGAGGGGGGCTTTCGCCTATGTCAGCGAGGTCCTCTATCCCGGCGTAGGCCTGCCCTGCATTTTGGTCAAAGACATACGGCAGGTGATGGCGCCGCTGGCGGTCAAATATTACAACGACCCGTCCCAAAGGCTGAAGGTGGTGGGTATCACCGGCACCAAGGGCAAGTCGTCCACCGCCTACTACCTCAAATATATCCTGGATGAGTATCTGGCCTCCAAAGGTCAGACCTGCGGCATCATCTCCTCCATTGACACCTGGGACGGAGTGGAGCGGTTTGAGTCCCATCTTACCACCCCCGAGCCCCTGGAGCTGCAAAAGCATTTCGCCCACGCCTTGGCCTCGGGAATGGAGTACCTTGTGATGGAAGTGTCTTCCCAGGCTCTGAAATATCACCGTACCGTGGGAACCCGGTTCGCCGCCGCCGCCTATCTGAACATCGGCACGGACCACATCTCCCCCATTGAACACCCGGATTTTGACGACTATTTTCAGTCCAAGCTGAAGATTTTTTCCCAGGCGGATTTGTCCTGCGTCAACCTGGACTGTGAGCATGGTGCGCAGGCGTTGTCCGCCGCTCAAAACGCCTGTCCTGCTGTGCTAACCTTCTCCCGGCAGAATCCCTCCGCCTCCGTCTACGGGTATGACGTGCGCAAGGTAGGGGAGGAGCTCTTGTTCCAGGTGGATGCCGCCCAGCTCAGCGGCCAGTACAAGCTTACTATGCCGGGGCTGTTCAATGTGGACAACGCCCTGGCCGCCACCGCGCTGTGCCGGGGACTGGGCATTCCATTGGAGGCCGTCCGGACCGGCCTCGCCAAGGCCCGGGTACCGGGGCGGATGGAGGTGTATTCCAACGCCCTGGGAAACATCACCGCTATCGTGGACTATGCCCACAATCGGATGAGTTTTGAGGCACTGTTCCGCTCGGTGAAGCAGGAGTATCCTGGGCGGCGTATTGTTACCGTATTTGGCTGCCCGGGAAAAAAGGCCTTTGACCGCCGCCGAGACCTGGGAGAGGTGGCCGGGCAAAATTCCGACCTGGTGGTGCTCACCGAGGAGGACTCCGGCGAGGAGGATACCTTGTCCATTTGTAAAGAAATCGCCTCCCATGTGGCTTGTGTCTGCGAGATCCAACCAAACCGGGGGGAGGCCATTCGGCAGGCGGTGCTGAGCTGCGACCAGCCGTCTGTTATTCTTATCACCGGCAAGGGGGCAGAAACCCGGCAGAAGCGGGGACTGGATTATATTGACACCCCTTCGGATGTGGAATACGCCCTGGCGTTCTTGTCGGAGTATGATGCCCAGCGGGGACGGATTTGAGGAAAAATTGTAAAAAACAGTTTTACAACCTGAAGTTGCAATCAAAAAACCCGCCTACCCTTGTAAATACAGGGGGTAGGCGGGTTTTTCTGTGTGATTTTCCCTTATGTTTTCCTTTCCTAAACCCAGTACGTCCTTGATGACCCCCTCCATGCGGCCGGCGCTGTTCTAAACCATGCGCTCGGCGAAGTGGCTGTAGCCTACCTCGCCGGGCCGGATTTTTTGGGTTTAGGGGCGGGGGACTTTTTGCCGCTGCCGCCAGCCGTGGGGCCGGATAGCTTCTTGCCCCCGTTAGCAACAGGCGCCGGCTTTTTCTCCAGGCCGGAAACAGGGGGCTTTTTCTCGTGGGCCTCCCGGTCTGCGTTGATCTCCGCCAGCAGTTCCTTTTTGATACCGCTTTGCCGCCGCCGGCACCTCCTGCTTGATCTTCTTGTTCAGATTCGCGCTGGCCTTGATGTGCGTTCCATCCACAAATACCGCCGTCGGGGTCAGCGCCCCCGCGCCCCCCATCTCATCCAATATCCACCGAAATACCGCTTCTATTGTCTCCTGCGTGAAGCGATGCCGGAAGTTATAGCTCACCGTGGAAAAGTGCGGCAGCTCCTCGCTCAGCGTGTATCTCAGAAACCAGCGGCATGCCACATCTGTCTGTGCCCTGCGAAGCGTCCCCCGCAGCGATCCGTTCCCATCCAGATGCTGGAGCAGCACCAGCTTGAACAGCACCACCGGGTCGATGCTCCGCCGCCCCTCGTCCTCACTGTACAGCGGCTCCACGATCTCATACACCTTCTCAAAATCCACCGCTGTATCTACTTTTCGAAGCAGATGCTCCTTCGGTACCAGGCTTTCCGTATCCACCATTTCTATCACGCCGCGCTCATTTTTTCCTCGCTCCAACATCTCTTCTCACTCCTTGCTTCCTATTTTACCATCTTTACATGAAAAAGTCTGCCCTTCGGCAGACTTTTTCGACAGGCTGAAGCCGTCCGGGTGGACGGCGTTTTTTCATGCCTGCTATTTTCTTGTCGAAAGTTTCCGTTCTCATTGGGTGACTGTTCAAAAAGTGTGTGTTTTCAACGGGTTTGGCGTGGTTCCTTATGAATGTATTGCCCCAGGAGAGCTTCTTCGGCCGCATGAAGGACGAAATTGACCTGTCCGGCTACACTTCACGGCTACCATTGCCAATCTGGGCGAGTACCCCCATAGCGACGAGCTGAACTACCTCGCCAGCCGTTTAAATGGCCTTGACCTGGGGGATATGGGGAAATTCATTGCCGCCGTGAAACATGGGGAATACGCTGGCAGCGCGGAGCAGTTGATCAACCTGACCTATAACCTGGACCTCTATGAACTCTATTCCGCTCAGAAAGCGGAGGAGTACAGCCTTTGGCTGGTGGATGAGTTTTTGGATATGGAACTGCCGGAGCGGGCGCGGGATTTCTTTGACTTTGAAGCCTAATCTCCAGTTTCAGCTTTTTTTATTGCCTGTTTTCTCTTTTCAGCATATACTGGAACAAAGGGGGGCTCGTGTGTGCCATGCCGTAATTTTAACCATTCTCAGGCACAGGGCGGAGATCTGGTGGCGGTGGCTGCGGCCCTGGCCATTTACATTGGACAGGGGAAAACGGCGGACGAGCTGGCTATTTTGGCTTCCCTGTTCGACCTGATGCGAAGCAATCTGGCGTTGATGGCGCTCAATACCGTCAGTGACAACACTCAGCCCGAACAGTGCCGGCGTGGCCCCGCTTCTGAGAATCGGGCGGAGTTTTATGACTCCCTTATCGGCCCGACGCCCGATCTCTTTGGATGAGCAGTTTCACCGCCTCAATGCCCACCCGGATAGCGGACTCGGTGTCCTCGTCTCGGGTCTGGTCCAGTCCGGCGGCATTGCGCTCTTGGTTCCAGATTACGTGAAAAGCGGAGCCGCACCGTACGCCCCGGTAGGCCGCCACAGTGAACAGCGCTGCGCTTTCCATCTCAGAGGCCAGCACACCCAGCCGCTTCCACGCCTCCCACTTGCTTTGCAGCTCGCCGGCCACCGGCATTCGTTCCGGTGCGTGCTGCCCATAGAAGGAGTCTTTGCACTGCACCACCCCTGCGTGCCAGCGTCGGCCTGAGGCCTTGGCCGCGTCTACCAGGGCGGTGAGCACCTCAAAATCCGCCACGGCAGGAAACTCAACGGGGGCATATTCCCGGCTGGTGCCCTCCATGCGTACAGCTCCGGTGGCCACGACGATGTCACCGCTGGACACCTCCAGTTTGATGCCGCCGCAGGTGCCTACCCGGACGAAGGTATCCGCCCCCAGGTTGGCCAATTCCTCCATGGCGATGGAGGCAGAGGGCCCGCCGATGCCGGTGGAGGTGACGCTCACCTTTTCTCCCAGAAGTGTTCCGGTGTAGGTGACGTATTCTCGATTGGTCATCACGTGGACGGGGTTGTCAAAATGTCGGGCAATTTTCTCACACCGCCCCGGGTCACCGGGGAGAAGACAATACCGCCCCACGTCGCCCTGTTTGCAATTAATGTGAAACTGCCGATCCGACGCGATCATGGCCGCACCTCGTTCCTTTTAGTTTAACCATATAATATCACTCGGGTGGGAAAAATGCAAGCTGTGTTCCGTCAACACCCAACAATCAGTTTGCCTGCGCCGCCGTCCTTGCCCAGGCATACAAAAACAAGAGCAGTGCTCCGCCTGAAAGGGCATAGGAAGCGGCCCACATGATTTCCGCCGCGAAAAGACTATACCCAAACAACATAAGTATAGCGGTTGCTATCATAAACAAAATTCTGCCCGCCTTTGCTCTCTTGGAAAGCCCGGATAGGCGGAATATATCCATCA
>CANOBV010000136.1 GCA_947564255.1 uncultured bacterium
GCGCCGCCGGCCATGCCCGCGTTCAGGGTCAGCCAGCCCGCCTTGTGGCCCATGACCTCCACCATGAACACCCGGTTGTGGGAGGCGGCGGTGGTGTGGATGCAGTCGATGACGTCGGTGGCGATGCCGATGGCGGACTGGAAGCCGAAGGTGGTGTCGGTGCCCCACAGGTCGTTGTCGATGGTCTTGGGCAGGCCGATGACGTTCAGCCCCTCCTCGCTGAGCAGGTTGGCGGTCTTCTGGCTGCCGTTGCCCCCCAGCACCACCAGGCAGTCCAGCCGCAGGCGGCGGTAGGTGTATTTCATGGCCTCCACCTTGTCCAGGCCGTTCTCGTCGGGGGTGCGCATCAGCTTGAAGGGCTGGCGGCTGGAGCCCAGGAAGGTGCCGCCCCGGGTGAGCAGGCCGGTGAAGTCGATGGGGGTCAGCTTTTTGTAATCCTCATACATCAGTCCCTTGTAGCCGTCGATGAAGCCGATGATCTCCACGCCGTTGCCGTAGATGTTGTAGAGGCCCTTGGCCACGCCGCGCATGGTGGCGTTGAGGGCTTGGCAGTCGCCGCCGCTGGTGAGCATACCGATTCGTTTCATGATGATGCTTCCTTTCCAACCATATATTTAAGCCGTTCCGGCTGGTGAGACGCGATAAGAAGGCCTAATCCCGCCCAAAGATGCGGCCGAACAGGCCGGAGCGGCGGGCCTGAATTTTGACAGCGGGCCGTTTTTGGGGCGCCGGGGCCCCCTTGGCGGGCAAAGGCTTGGGAGAACGAACCTTGGGAGCTGCCGGGGCAGGGCCGGGCTGCTTTTTCTCGGGCCGCGGGGGAGCGGGGGGCGTTTTGGCGCGTCCAGGCAGGGCCCACGCGCCGCAGCCGGCCTGGTCGCAGAACCACTCCTGGGAGTTGAACAGCTCCCCCTGGGCCCGGACATAAGCTCCGTCCGGCTGCTGAATCCGGCCCTTGGCGGTGTCCCGCAGCTGGTCCTGGAACACCTGCTCCAGATGGGAGCGCAGGTCCGGGTCATAGACCGGCGCGGCCACCTCCACCCGGCGGGTGGTGTTGCGGGTCATGAAGTCGGCGGAGGAGATGTACACCCGGCGGCGCTCCCCCGTGCCGAATATATAAATGCGGGCGTGCTCCAGGTAGCGGCCCACGATGCTCACCACCCGGATGTTCTCGGTGAAGCCTGGGACGCCGCCCACCAGGCAGCAGATGCCCCGGATCACCAGGTCGATTTTCACCCCGGCCTGGGAGGCCTCGATGAGCTTGTCGATGAGCAGCTTGTCGGTGAGGCCGTTGAGCTTGAAGCCCAGATAGGCGGGGGCGCCCGCCCTGGCCTGGGCGGTCTCCTCGTCAATGAGGGCGATGATTTTATTCCGCAGGCAGGCGGGGGCCACCATGAGCTGACGGCTGTCCTCCACCACCTCACCCATGGACAGGGCGTTGAACACCTGGGCGGCGTCTGCGCCGAGCTCGGGATTGGCGGTCATGAGGGCGAAATCGGTGTACAGCCGCACGGTGTCCTCGTTATAGTTCCCCGTGCCCACCTGGGTGATATACTCCACCTGCCCTTCGTGCATCCGGGTGATGAGCAGCAGCTTGGAGTGGACCTTCAGCCCGTCCAGGCCGTAGATCACCCGGCAGCCCGCCCGCTCCAGCACCCGGGACCAGCCGATGTTGTTCTCCTCGTCGAACCTGGCCCGGAGCTCCACCAGGGCCACAACCTCCTTGCCGTTCTCGGCGGCGTCCACCAGGGCCTCCACAATTTTGCTGTTGTGGGCCACCCGGTAGAGGGTCATTTTGATGGACACCACGTCCGGGTCCTGGCCCGCCTCCTGGAGGAGCCGCAGCAGGGGCCGCACGCTCTCATAGGGATAGCTGAGCATCAGGTCATGGTTCCGGATCTGTTCCGTCATGGGGACCAGGGGGTCCACGTTGGGGGAGTTCTGAGGCACCCGGCGGGGGTAGAACAGCTCTGTTTTATCCCGGAGCATATCCCGCAGGGCCCCCATAAAGGACAGGTCCAGGGGGATCTCGCTGGCAAAGAGGTGCTTTTTGGACAGGTCCAGACAGCGGCACAGGCTGTCCCGGACGGAGTCGGTGAGCTTGCCCTGATAGTCCAGCTTCACCGGGCGCAGGCGCTTGCGGCGGCGGATCATCTTTTCCATGCTCTTGCGGTATTCCTCTGCCAGCATGTCGCTCATCTCCGACGAGGCGTCGTCCACATGGATGTCGGCGCTGCGCACCAAGCGGATGAGCACGGTGCCCTCCACCTTGTAGTGGGCGAAGATCTTGGGCAGAAAGCTGGCGATGAGCTCCTCCACCAAAATGAACCGCAGCCCATCCCCCGGCATGGGGACCAGACGGCGCAGAACTCCCTCCCCACAGGGGACGATGCCCATGCGTTCGCCGCCGCTTTTGGTTTTGAGAATGGCCACGGCGTAGATGGCCTTGTTGCGCAAAAAGGGGAAGGGCTGCTTGCGCCCGATGATCTGGGGGGACAGCAGGGGCAGTACGTTGGAGGTGAAGTATTTTTCCAAAAAAGACTGGGTTTTGTCCGGCAGAGAATGGAACCGGCACAGCTCCGCCCCTTGGTCCGCCAGCTCCCGGAGCAGGTTCTTGCAGATCCGGTCCCGGTCCGCAAGATATTCCCGGGTCCGGTCCAGCACGGCGGCGGCCTGCTGGGCGCTGGTCTGCCCGGTCTTGTCGTCCACGGCGCCCAGGTGGGCGGTGTCCATGAGCATCCCCACCCGGACCATGTAGAACTCGTCCAGGTTGCTTTGGAAGATGGAGGCGAAATTCAGCCGCTCGCACAGGGGGTTGGCGGGGTCCTCCGCCTCCTCCAGCACCCGGCGGTTGAACTGGAGCCAGGACAGTTCACGGTTGACATAGCAGGACATCGCGCTGGGCACCGGGGCGGCACTGGGCTGGTCTTTCACGGCGCATCAATCTCCTCGCATAAAAAATCTTTTTCTATGAAATAATGTACCATTCTTTTCCGCCGGACGCAAGCCCTTTCGGAGGCTTTTCTGCCTGGAGGGCCGGAGATTTTGGACTTTGGCGCAAGAGCGCGTCCGGGGTTCTTACTGGGGCAGAATCATGCTGATTCCCCGGTAGAGCGTCTCCCGGTCAAGGGCGCCGACGGCCCGGGCGACGCCGCAGCCCTCCGCGTCGATGAAAAAGGTGGTGGGCAGAGAGTATACGCCGTAGGCTTTCGCCGCGTCCTGGGCCGTATCGTACAGAACGGGGAAGGACCAGTCCTGCTCCTGAATAAACGCGGACGCGCTTTCCAATGTCTCCCGGCCGGAGGTCATATTGACCATGAGGAAATGGACCTCCCCGCCGAGCTCCTGGAAAGCGCCGTTGAAATCCGGCATTTCACTCCGGCAGGGGCCGCACCAGCTGGCCCAGAAATTGAGCACCACGGGCTTGCCCCGGTAATCGGACAGGCGTACGGCCTCGCCCGCCAGAGTATACGCCGTGAAATCAGGGGCAAGCACTTTTTCCGGCGCCGGGGTATCCTCCGCGCCCTGCGCGGTCTCCTGCGGCGGGGCGCTTGCCACGCCCGCCAGCTGGCCGGGGGCCCCGGTCCGGCCAAGAATGGTATAAAGGATATAGGCCCCGCCCAGTACCAGAACAAAGCCCAGGATGATGAAAAACAAAGACCGGTTTCGTTTCATGGCGTCTCCTCCTTAACTGAGCAGGCCCAGCAGCCGCTCCAGCATTCCGCCGGCCATCAGTATGCCGATGACCACCAAAAATCCCCCGCAGACCGCGTTGACGGCCCGGTAGTTGCGTTTGATCCAGTCAAATGTGGATTTCAGCTTGTCGATGAGCACTGCGCTGAGGAGGAACGGAATCCCCAGACCCAGAGAATACGCCAGCAGCATCAGCGTTCCCATAAGAGTGCTGCCCTGCTGGGAGGCCAGCATCAGGGCGGAGCCCAAAAACGCGCCCACACAGGGCGTCCAGCCCAGCGAGAAGATTACGCCGAACAGCATGGCGGAGAAAAAGCCCATCTCACGGGTGTCCGCCGGGCCGTGTGCGCCCCGAAACAGGTTCAGCCGAAACACGCCCAGAAAGTTCAGCCCAAAAAGGACCACCACCAGGCCGGAAACCAGATTGACGGCGGTTTGATGCTCTTTCAAAAAGCTGCCGAGCGTTCCGGCAAGCGTGCCCATGGCGGTAAAGACAATGGTGAAGCCAACGACAAATCCGGCGGCACCGGCCAGGGTTCTTTTGATACTGCGTGCTCCGCCGCCCGCGAAATAGGAGATATAGATGGGAAGCATGGGCAGCAGACAGGGTGAGATGAACGTAATGATGCCCTCGAGAAAAGAAATGACGTACGGCATTTGCCGCGGCACCTCCTGTCACATGAGTGTTGACAGCTTTAACGGGCGGTTTTTCCAATGGCAGGCTGTCATGCGTTTATTGGACGCACACAGTATATCTCTTTTCCCCGCGCTTGTCACGCAAAAAATGATCCGCCGGCTTGAAAGTTTTTCAGCTGGAGCGAACCGCTGCCGGCAGCGGCCGGGGCGTGGCAGGCGCCATGAAAATGCCGTCGGGAGCCATTTCGTGAAGAAATGGCTCCCGACGTGGCGTGTTTTCTTTTCCGATTTGGCGGCAATCCGGCGCTTAAAACTGCACCTTCGGCCTGCGGCTGCAGCGCTTTACAGCTCCGGAGAGTGGAACAGGTCCAGGTCCTGCCAGTCGTCCAGCTCAAATCCCGCTCTGGGGGGTGTTGACTGGGGTCCGGCCTGCTGCCGCCCCTTTACCAAGTCGGACAGGTCCTCGTACGGGGGAGGACGGTAGCGGGGGTCCCGGGCCGCCAGTTCCCGTTCATCGGGTTTCTCGTGTTTCACGGCGCTTCCTCCTTTTTAAAACGGAGAGCGGAGGACGCAGACGTCCTCCGCTCCCGCCGGACTTACCAGCCCCGGTTGTTGCTGCGGTTCTCGGGGTTGTTGGTGTTCTTCTTGTTCTCGGAATTCTGCTGGTTCTTGTTCTGGCCGTTCTGCTGGTTCTTATTCTGGCTGTTCTGCTGGTTCTTGTTTTCAGAGTTGTTGTAATTGCGGTTTTCCATGATTATCACCTCACACAGGGCAGTATGCCACGCTTATCCCGCAGTTATACGAACTGGAAAAATTTTTTAAAAAGGAGTACCCTTTTATGATACTCTGTGTTATAATATTGACAGTTGATTTCCATATACATAGAGCCCGCCGATTTCAACCTGAAAGGATGGATGCCGCAATGAAGTGTCCGTACTGTGCCCATTTGGAGAGCAAGGTGGTGGACTCCCGCCCCGCCGACGAGGGAAGCAGCATCCGCCGCCGCAGGGAGTGTCTGTCTTGCCGGAAGCGCTTCACCACCTACGAAATTATGGAGAGCCTGCCTCTGATGGTGATCAAACGGGATGGGAGCCGTCAGGCGTTTGACAAAAACAAGCTGCTGAACAGTATGCTCAAATCCTGTGAAAAGCGCTCCGTGCCCACGTCCACGCTGGAGCGGCTGGCCGGCGAAATTGAGCAGACCCTGCAAAATGAGATGGAGCGGGAGGTGCCAAGCACCGAAATCGGCGAACTGGTGATGGAAAAGCTCAAGGGAGTGGATGAAGTTTCCTACGTCCGTTTTGCCTCTGTGTACCGCCAGTTCAAGGACATCAATACCTTTATGGCGGAGCTCACCAAGCTCCTGGAAGAAAAATAGACCAGAGGCCGCCGAAATATCGGCGGCCTCTTTGTGCATTTTTACAGGTGCGGCGGACATAAGGGGTCGAAACTTAGCACTCTGCCCGGTAGATTGTGAACGAGGAGTGAATTTTTAGCGGTAAACCCAAAAAATTTGAAATGAGGGGTTGATTTTTTCCGGCAAAGAGGGTATTATCATACTCGTGGTTAGCACTCGAGGAAAAAGAGTGCTAACAACATGGCGCGGAGCCGTTGTGAACAGGCGCAGCGTAAATACAGTGAATACGTAAACTATAAAATAAGGAGGAACCCTGTTATGAATCTCAAACCCCTGTCTGACCGCGTGATTCTCAAGGCCCTGGAGGCCGAGGAGAAGACCAAGGGCGGTATCATCCTCACCGCCAACGCCAAGGAGAAGCCCGAGATGGCCGAGGTGGTGGCCGTGGGCCCCGGCGGCACGGTGGACGGCAAGGAGGTCGTCATGACCGTGAAGGTGGGCGACAAGGTGCTCACCAGCAAGTATTCCGGCACCGAGGTCAAGGTAGACGGCGAGGAGTACACCATCGTCCGCCAGAACGATATTTTGGCGATTGTGGAGTAACTTCTAGAAAAGCACGCCGGAAGCCGTCCACCTGGGGCCCCATCGTGAGATGGGGCGGCGCGTAAGCGCCGGAGGCTGACGGAATTCATTTCCGGCAGCCGCATATGAAATCCCAAAGAGTCCCCCGCGAAACGAAGTTTCGTGGGGAATGACGGCGAGGAGTACACCATCGTCCGCCAGAACGATATTTTGGCGATTGTCGAATAATTCAAACCATTTTTGTTAACACATCTCAAATATTTGGAGGTAATGCGATATGTCTAAGATCATCTGCTACGGCGAGGAGGCCCGCCACG
>CANOBV010000137.1 GCA_947564255.1 uncultured bacterium
AGTCCTCGCCCACCAGCACCGCCTTGATACGGGTGGAGCCCAGTTCTATGCCTAAGTATGTGTGTTTGTGGTCCACTTCCATCTTCCTTTCCATCTTAATTATTTCACTTCATACACCGCGCAGGCGTGGGGCGCAACCAAACAGGAAATCACACCCTCGTGGATGTTGGCAGCTTTCTCCGTCCACAGCTCCCGGCCCTCTGTCGCGCCGGGAAATACCTCGCCCAAATCCAGATGGAACTCTGTACCCCGTTCCCCCAGATTGAACAGCGCCAAATAATGCTGCCCGGTTGCCTCATTGTGCGCCGTCCACACCGCCTGTTCCTCCGTCCTATATAGCTGATTGGGCTTACACGCCGGGGTCAGCATGGCCAGAACTTCCCGGTTTGTCAGCAGCGACAACGTCCAGTCATCCAGCTTAGTCAGCTCCGCCCCCAGCATAAGGGGCGACCCAAACAGGCACCAGAGGGTCATCATGGTGCGCTGCTCGTCCCGGGTGAAGTGGGTGTCCCACTCGCCTTTGCCGAAGCCCCCGCCGATTTTGCCGAGAGGCAGCATATCACAATCCGGGAAGCAGCCGGGGCCAACGTGATCCTGCCATAGCTCACAGCGGTAGAACATGGCCTTGAGGGCCTTCCAGTCGTCCCAGAAATCGTCGGTGATGCGCCACATATTCGCGTACTTCTTATAGTGCCAAGCCTGCTCTATCAGCGCCGGGCCGGGGGACATGGACAGCACGATCTCCCGCCCAGACTTCTCAATGGCCCGGTGGAGCATTTCAACTTCATGCTTGCGCTCGTATGCCCGGGAACTATGTTCTACCCAGTTGTCCACATTGCAGATGTCGTCGCACTTGATGAAGTCCACGCCCCAATCTGCGTACATCTGGATGATAGAGTCGTAGTACGCCTGCCCAGCCGGGGTGTTCCGCACGCCGTACATATCCGGGTTCCAGCGGCAGATGGAACTGGGGTCGGCCACCATGTCGGCGGTGACGTCAGTGCCCAATATCTTGGTATGGTGATGGGCGGCAATGCGTGGAATGCCCCGCATGATGTGGATGCCAAACTTCAGCCCCAGACGGTGAATATAGTCCGCTAAGGGCTTAAAGCCCTGACCGTTTGCCGAGCTGGAGAACCGCTCCGGGTCGGGCAGCAATCGGGAGAACTCATCCATCTCTACCGGCGCGAAGGGGATGTACTGGAACTGGTCCCGCATGGACCCGGCCTTGTGGGAGTACCATTCAATGTCAACCACCACATATTCCCAGCCGTAGGATCTGAGCTTTTCAGCCAACACCCGGGCGTTGGCCTTAACCTGTTCCTCGTTGACGGTGGTGTCGTAATAATCGTAGCTGTTCCACCCCATGGGCGGGGTGGGCGCGAATGTGTTTTTATTCATTTTGTGCGACCTTTCTTCACCATTTCCCCCAGGGGCAGACCTGCCGCAGCTTGGCGGCCCGAACTTCTGCAAAGCAGCCGCACTGGGCGCACATGCCGTTTTGCAGGTCATCACAGCTTTTGCAGACTGCCAGCCGCCGGCTGTATTCCTCGGTGGGGGCCTTCTGCTCCAGGGGGATATTGTCAATATACTGATAGATGGACTTGAAATATTCGCCGTCCAGCTCGTTCAAAAGACAGCGCTTGCAGTTTGGCTGACTCATTTTACCGTGAAAGCCGCCACGGAGCAGGCGGGCAGAGTAAACCGTACCTTGCCGTTCTCCAGAGATATACCGGTCAGCTCGGCGATACCCACATCGTTTGGGTGGTCGAAGTCGTTGTAATCTCCCATGTTCCCTGTCAGCACACGGCCTGTGACGTTGGCGGCCTCTTTGCCCAGAAGCTCTGCCTCCACTGGGCAGTCGGCGCCGGCGTTCAGGTTGGCTGCCGTGATGTGGACTGTACCATCGCTATCCTCAGAGGCGGAAACCGTCAGGTCAGCGATACCCTCCACCTCCTGGGTTTCCACAAAGCTGCCGAGCAAAGTGGCATTCTGATGGTGCTGATACAAGTCAAAAACATGATAGGTCGGCGTGAGCACCATCTTATCGCCCTCAGTCAGAATGACCGCCTGGAGCACGTTCACCAGCTGGGCGATATTGGCCATCACCACCCGGTCACAGTGACGGTTGAAAATGTTCAAGGTCAGCGCCGCCACCATGGCGTCACGCATGGTGTTCTGCTGGTAGAGGAATCCGGGGTTGGTGCCGGGCTCCACATTGTACCAGGCGCCCCACTCGTCCACGATAAGCCCCACCTTATGGGCTGGGTCGTATTTGTCCATGATCTGACTATGCTTTGTGACCAGTTCCTCCATGTAATTCGCCGCCTTCAGGGTGGCGTAATACTCGTCCTTTGAAAAGCCCGTGGCGGCGCCTTTATCGCTCCAGTCGCCGGTGGGAAGCGTATAATAATGGAGGGAAAGCCCGTCCATATAGTTTCCCGCGATCTCCATTACCTTTTCCGTCCAGGCATAGTCCCCGGCGTTGGGGCCGCAGGCTATTTTGAATAGCTGATTGTCCCCGTAGTTCCGGCAATAGGTCTGGTAGCGGCGGTAGAGGTCGGCGTAATACTCCGGCCGCATATTGCCCCCGCAGCCCCAGCTCTCATTGCCCACCCCCAGATATTTCAGCTTCCAGGGCTCCTTTTGGCCGTTCTTCTCCCGAAGCTCAGCCGTGGGCGATACGCCGTCGAAGGTCATGTACTCCACCCATTCGCTCAGCTCCTGCACCGTGCCGCTGCCCACATTGCCGTTGACATAGGGCTCGCAGCCCACCTGCCTACACAGTTCCATAAATTCATGGGTGCCGAAGGAGTTGTCCTCCACCACCCCGCCCCAGTGGGTGTTCACCATGCGCTTGCGGCTCTCCTTAGGGCCGACGCCGTCCTTCCAGTGGTACTCGTCCGCAAAGCACCCTCCCGGCCAGCGCAGCACGGGCAGACGGATATTCTTTAGAGCCTCCACCACGTCGGTGCGCATCCCGTTCACGTTGGGGATGGCGCTGTCCTCCCCCACAAACAGGCCGTTGTAGATACACCGGCCCAGGTGCTCGGAGAAGTTGCCGTAAATATTTTTGTTGATGGTGCCTTTCCTCTCTAAAGTGTTAATGACTATTTTTCTCATGACTGCAAGTTCCTTTCTAAATATGTATATTCTCATGCCCTACTCTTTCTCAAAGCGATACCCGAATCATCCTCCGCATCCCAGATAGTCCAAGGAATATCGCTGTCCTGCCGCGTCCTTGCCATCCACCTTGCAGTTCTCCACCCGCCGGGCAATGGCCTCCTTAATAATGCAGCGCCGGGATCTCCACTGGCCTCTGTGAAAATGGCTGTAGCTGCCCATTCGCCACGGCATAAATGCGGCTGTGGCACTCCCGGATGCTGGCGGCGATCTCCGGGTACTTCCTCATGCACACATCCACCAGCCCGATCTGGTAGTTCTCCCCGTCAAATCGCCCCAAGCAGCTCTGGTCGTTGAACTGGAAGTAGTGGGCCCCCACAAAATACTTGCTGGCCGCGCCCTGCTCTATGTAATACTGATAGGCCACGCCCCGCTCTGTTTGGCTTGCCACTCCGCGAATCCCAGTCGCGGAGAGCCCCCTGTCCAGGGCGCCGTGGTGGAACTCGCCCACCATCACCGGCTTGTCCAGCAGTTTTCCCACCTGCTCGACCTGCTCCACCGGGCTGGCTTGATAGCTGTTGATGGAGAACACATCGAAGTTCTCATACCCGGCAAGCAGGGATTTGTCGGTGATATAGGCATAACGCATGCCAAGGCTCATGTGGTTCGGCGCGGCCTTGCGGCAATACTGAGAGGGCAAAGCCACATACCGGCGAATCATCTCCTCGGAGAAAGCCCGCAGGTCGGCGTTGGCCTGCTCCGAATAGCCGCAGGCCCGGTGCATGGGTTTCAGCACGTCGTCAAAATCAGCAAAGCTCCGATTCCAGGCTGCGGCCCAGTCACCAGCAGTGGCGTACCGCTCCTTGAGCCAGTCCCGCAGGGCAAACTTGCTCACCAGGGGCTTTTGGCAGGCCAGCAGTTCCTCGGCAATGCACAGGTCGTAGACGAAGGCCCACTCCGGCTCGTTGCGCAGGAAGTAGCCAATGAGATTTCTGTCCTCCCGCAGGGGCTCCAGCTGCTTGGCAAATTCCCGGCTGTTCTCCTCATACTCCGGCGCGAACACGTCCGGGAAATCCCGGAAAATCTTGTCTTCTGTGGTGGGGAACCCGGCCATGGGCAGCACATATGGCATACCGGCAAAGCGGATAAACTCCGGCTGAGACCAGTTGCCCACCGTGTTGAAGCCCTGCTCCACCAGATAGTTTTTCGCTATTTTTGCCCAGCTCTCCCACCAGTTCACCCCGAAGGCGTGAATCAGATTAGCGATGCCGAAGTTGGCAAACTCCGTGGGCCCCCGGCGGCTTCGGGCTGGGGCGAAGTCTTCCGTTTCCGGGGGCAGGCGGGGGATGAACTCCCGCATCACGTCCACTCGGGTGTCCACGCCGGGGCCAACACAGTCCACGCCAGTGGAGAGGAACGCGTTGCCATCGGGGTCAACAAGCCACCAGCGGCCGTCCACCTTCTCCGCGTGGAAGAAGCCGGTCTTGGTCAACGGTTTCAGCTTCCAGCCACCCCACCTGTCCAGCTCCGGGTCTGGGTTCTGGGCGGGAGCGTTCTCAGCCATCATCCGCAGGTCGATATCGCACTGAGCGCGGCTGACGGTCTTGCCGGGCCAATCCCATCCGTCCCACTGACCCAGCTCGTCCATGAGGGGCCGGGGGCTCAGGGTGATTTCCGGCTTTTCATCGCAGAGATAGGCCCCGTATATGTTGATCTTCTGGGCCCCGTGCATGGGCGTGGTGGTCAGCGCCACCTTGTAGACCCGCCCACGCTCCACCGGCTTGCCGAACACGCCCAGCTTCAGGCAGCCGGGGCCCCGCTCGGGGAACAGTTTCTGACTGTTCAGCAGTTCCAGGGGCAGGGCGACAGTGGTGCGCACCCCGGGCAAAATGCCGAACATGATGCGCATATCGAACTCGCCGGTGTTGCCCTGCTCCCAAAGGCACAGGTCGAAGGCGGTGGAGTGGCGCTCCAGGCACTCCAGGTCCAGCACCAGGTAATGGTTTTCAGGATCGTCCCAGCCTGGGAAAGGCGAACCGGGCACGCCCTCGGACATGAGGAACAGGCCCTCGGGCGGGCAGGTGTAGGTTTCGTTTTCGCGTTGGCCCCGGTCGAGGTGCCAGCTTGCAAAGTTCATCTCAAATTTTCTCATGGGTTTCTCCTTAGGTTTCGGGAATCAAATCCCAGCTTTGGGGTGAATTTCTGTGGCAGACCAGCTTCTCGTCCTCCACCAAAAGCTCGGCGGCCTGCAGGCGGGTGAACCAGGAGCCCTCGGCCTCATGGGTAAAGTAAATGATGTAGGCCCGGCCGTTGTTCACCAGCACATCGGCGTGGTGGCCCACCAACTGGTCGCTGGGGCGGGTGCTGGGCTTGTCGAGAATGTTCTCCGGCTGACGGGTCCAGTGGGTGAAGTCCTGGGTGGAGTACACCGCCAGGCCCTTCCACATATCGGTGATCATCCAATTTTTGCCACCCAGGGTGAACACGTTAGGCCCCTCGTGCTGCACGTCATTGATTTCACAGCCCACCGGGGTCCAGCTGCACAGGTCGCTGCTAACAGCGGCGTAGGTGTTGTTGTCTTCCTTGAACCACATCTTGAACTGACCAGGGGCAATCTCATGAACACAGGCGTCAATGACCGGGCGCTTTGACACCTCCGAGAAGCTCTCAAACTCCCAGTGCCACAAATCGTCCGAAACGAAGTGGGCCAGCTTAGGGGGCTGATAGCCGTGGTCCCAGTCGAACTGGATGCCCTGGATATAGGTGACGTACATATGGTACTGCCCTTGGAGCCAGACCACCTCCGGGGCCCAGAAGGTGTTGTGGCCCGGGTCCAGGTCCAGGCCGGGGATGGTGCCCCGGTAGGTCCAGTATTGCCCGTCAAAGGAGCTGGCTACGCCCAGGGCGCTGCCGAACACGTTGGACACGCCCACAGCAACCTCAGTGGCCCGCCGCTGGGTGTAGATGAGCCACCAGCACTTTTCAGCCCGGTTCCAAATCATCACCGGGTCGGAAGCGCCGTCATAAATGGGGTCGCGGAACAGCGGGGCGGGGATGGTAGTCATTTGCATAAGCATCTCTCTTTCTTCATTTTCGTTGGGATTTACTCTATTTTACAATATCGTCAATGAAATTGCTATGGCAAAATCTTTGAATCATCTGACTTTTTCACAGATAAAAGGCCGCCCCATTCGGAGCGGCCTTGAACAGTGTGGACTCACCCCTTGATAGAACCTATCATATTGGCACTATACAGAGAAGGAGAAATACTGCATGGACAAGCTCAAGCAGGGCGAGTTTGTAAGCACCCAAGAGGAAGAAACGGCTGCATTCAGTTCCAGTCGCGAGAATTCTTTGGAGCGGCTCAGTGAGCGCGGTATTCAGTTTGCTGATACTTCAGCGCCCTCTCCCGATGACGTAGTTATAAAGGATGACCCATTTCTTCTTTTGA
>CANOBV010000138.1 GCA_947564255.1 uncultured bacterium
TTTCCAGGGCGTTGGTCAGGGAGTGGAAGATGCCGTTGATGTTCTGCCGGGTCCCTTTGATGCCTGTGGTGGGCACCGTGCCGCTGGCCAAAAATTCCAGCTTGCCGCCGTCCAGTCTGGCCAGAGCGGTTTCCGTTGTCGCGTTGCCGATGTCAATGCCTGCAACGATCTTCATGTGCGGTGCCTCCTGACTTTCCGGTTTCTCAGAACTTCTTCAGACGGTCGCGCTTCTCGTAGACCTCGGCGGCCTCCCGCACCAGCCCGGCGGCGGTCTTGGCGCCGTACTTGCCGTCCAGCTCGTTGGCGATGTCAATCAGCTCCTGCTTGGTGGAGCGATAGGGACGCAGGGCGTTGTAGATTTCCAGCAGGCGCTCGTCGGGAACGGCGATGAGCTCGGCGGCCCGGCGCAGGTTGCCCGCGAAGGCCTCGCGGTTGACGGACTCGGCCACCTGAGCCTGGTACTCCAGGGTCTCGGGGGCGATACGCATATCGTCGGAGGTCAGCTCGCCGCTGATCACCTTGTCATAGCTCAGGCTGCTGAAGGGCTTGCCGGTGGGAGTCTTGATCTTGTCGACTTCCTTCTCGGCCAGGGGGTAGTTGGCGGCGGTCATCTTGCCGCCGGCGGGGGTAGAGGGAGCGGAAACGCCCTTGTTCATGGCGCTCATGACCTGCTCCACGATCTGTCTCATTAAAGCTTCCTGATCCATATTCCTGCCTCCCTTTACTTGAAAGAAACGGTGACGGCCTGAGGCTTCTTATCCCGGTCGCAGTGCTCGGTCTCCTTGATGTGGAGCAGAGCGGCGATGGCCTGATAGGTGGGGCGGGCCATCTGGTCGTTGCGCACGGTGACGGGGGTGGGGGCCTCGCCCTTGGCGTACTTGGCGGCGTTCTTGCCGATCTGACGGAAGGTGTCCATCTCGATCAGCGGCGCCTGAGAGAACAGCTCCAGATTGCTCAGGGGGGGCAGGTCCTTCTGATGGATCACCGTGGTCCCCTTGGACTGGATGCCGATGCCGATGCCGGAGCCGGAGTACTCGGCGGCGTCATGGGCGATAAAAGACACGTCGGAGGTGCGGAACACCCGGATCAGGCGCCACTTCATGCCCTCCTCCTCGATGCCGGCGATGATCTCGCGCAGCACCTTGCTGTGGGGCTGATGGATGATGGTCTCGTGCTGGTACACGCCGAAAGCGGGGGCCAGGCCGATGACCACCTCGTCGGGAGCCACGCCCTTGGCGGCCTCACCGGTGTCGGCCAGGCTCATCTCGCCGGCGGACAGGGTGCTGGCGGCGGGAGCGGCCTTGGCCGCGGGAGCGGTCGAGGCGGAGCCCATCTCCTTGAGGACCTCTTCGATCACACTGCGGAGCATATTTTCGTCAAAATTCATAGTTCGACCCTCCCTCTGATTAGATGTCTTCCGGCCGGATGGCGTTGGGGATGTTCTTGATCTGCTCCCAGCGCTCCTCGCTCAGCTGATAGCCGGTCATGGGCCCATGGTAGTCGTTGGGGGCGTTCACGCCGGAGTAGACGTGGAAGTCCTTGTCGAAGATGGAGGCGGTGTGCAGGTAGTCGCCGGCCACCTTCTGGCGGAGCATGTTGTAGATGTTCTGGGCCACGTCGGGGAAGCCGGCCTTGTCCAGCGCCTTGACGAAGTCCACGCCGGTGACCTTCCGGGCCATCATGTCCTCGATGGCCTTCAGGTCCTCGTTGACGTTGCGGTTGGGCATATCCTCGGAGCCCCGGGCGTAGGTGGCGGCCTCCACTTCCTCGTCGGTGATGGGAGGCAGGCCCAGCTCGCGGAACATCCCCTGGAGGGCGCGGGCGGCCTTGTTGCGGGCCTTGATGACGTCCTCTTCCTTGACGGGCTGCAGACCGCCGTCAATGCGCATATCGCGCTGGATGATGTTCCAGTCGTCGTAGTCGTCGGCGTCCCAGTTGGAGCCGGCGAACATGTTGTCGTAGTTGGGGGTGGCGGAGTAGCCGGAGCAGATGTAGTCGGTGCCGGAGAACAGCTGGGGCACGCTGCGGGCCACCCGGCGCAGGTCGGAGTGGGTGAAGGTCTGGTCGTTGGAGGTGGTGGACTCCAGGTCCAGCAACATGGCGATCAGGTTCTCAGCGGCGATGGCGCGGATGCCGCCGGGGACGCCGGCGGGAACGCCCACGCAGGAGACGGAGCCGTTCTGGGTACCCTGCACGCCGGCGCCCTTGGTGACGGCCAGGCAGCGGGCCTCCAGGTACAGCATGGACTTGCCCTCGGCGTAGCCCATCTGGACCTCGGAACCGGTGCCGGAGGTGAAGCGCATCTTCAGGCCGCGGCTGGCGTAGCAGCTGGCCAGGAACGCCTTGGAGTAGGGGGTGTCGTCGCCGTCCATGAACACGGGCTCGGTGCCGTACACGGAGATGGTCTCGGCGTAGGTGGTGAAGCCGCGCATACCCAGCTGGAGCTCAGTGGCCTCTTCCAGGGCGCACTGGGTCATGATGCCGGGACGGCCGGCCTGGGCGCCCACGAACAGGGCCATGGCGTTGAAGGGGGCGTAGCGGGCGATGCCCACGGTGGTCTCCATCTCGGCGAAGCCGCGCACGGCGGCCTCGGCGGCGTCGGCCGCGATCTGGATGGGGTTGTCCTTCACGTTGGTGACGTGGCACTGGTTGGCGGGCATCAGGCGGGCGCGCATCTTGGTCATGCCCATCATGATCTCCACGATGGTCAGCTTGCCCACGATCTCCGTCAGCTTGGCGGGGGTGACGGACAGGGTGATGTCCAGGATCTCGTCCCGGGACACGTTGATGTCCACGATCTTGCGGGCGATCTCCAGGGAATCCATGGCCATGGCCTTCTCCGCGTTGCCCAGCCGGATGGCGTGGTCGGCGATGAAGGTGTCCAGCATGTCGAAGTCGGCGCGGGCCTTGCCGTCCATCTCCACCACGCGGCCATTCTCAATCTTGATGCTGGGCTTGGGGTCGAAGGGGCTGTTCATGGCGATCAAGCCGACCTCAGGCCACTCCTGCACGTACCCGTCCTGGTTGACCGGGCGGGCTGCCAGAGCTTCAAAACGCTTAGATTTCATAGCTTATGCTCCTTCCCGGCTTATATTAAATGATGTAGGGGGTGGTGGAGGACTTCAGCTCCTCGCTGGGCTCCAGAGTCCTCAGGGCCTGCATACCGATATCGCGGGCGGCGATGAGGGCCTGCTTCACGGCGCCGGAGTCGCCATAGAAGAAGGTGTTGACCTCGTTGGAGTAGCTGGTGCCGCCGTTGCCGGGGGTCGCCACGCTCAGGACCTCCACGTTGGCCGCCTTCACCGCGGCGTCCGCAGCCAGGATGCCGATGCCGGCGGGGGCGCAGGAGATGATGCCCATGGCCTTGCCCAGAGGGGCGTTCCAGACCTTGTTCAGCACGTAGCTGGCGCGGGCGGTATACTGGAACTCCAGATGGCCGGCGCTATTGCCGTACACGTCACCGAAGTGGACCTCGGTCTCGCGCAGGGCCACTTCCACGGCCCGGCGGGCGTCGGAGACGTCCTCAGCGCCGAAGACAATCAGGCAGCCGTGGCCGCCGCCGCCCTCGGTATCGCGGGGGCACTCCACCAGCAGGCATTCCGTGTTGGTGGCCTTCACAGCCTCGTCGGCGGCGAAAATCTGGGGGCCGGCGCCGGTGCGGTCGGAGATGATGCCGATGGCGCGGTACTTGGGGTCGATCTTCAGGGCGTCGTGGACCTGGTGGTCCAGGTTGGCAATAACCAGGCCGATGGTGTGGCCAATGGCGGTGCCAACGAACTCAGTCAGGTTGCACTGGGGGGCGGCGCAATCGCACTTTTCCTCAGCGGGGGCGGAGGAGCCGATCTTCTTCATGACCTCGTCCATGACCTTGCTGACCAATTCATCCATGTGTTTTACCTCCATTTTAGAAGTGATTGTTTGTTATGTGGAAACTGTAGCGCAGGGATGTCGCCGGATTTTGGAAATTACTCCATGTGGGGCAGGATCTTCTCCACGTCGGTATGGGGACGGGGAATGACATGGACGGAGACGACCTCGCCCACCTTCTCGGCGGCCACGGAGCCGGCGTCCACGGACGCCTTGACCGCGCCCACATCGCCGCGAACCATCACGGTGACCAGGCCGGAGCCGATCTTCTCGTACCCCACCAGAGCCACGTTAGCGGACTTCACCATAGCGTCGGCGGCCTCGATGGCGCCAACCAGGCCCTTCGTTTCGACCATGCCCAGAGCTTCCTTCTGCATACTTGCTGCCTCCTTTGATTTTTATGGCCCGCAGCGCATTCTGCCGCAGCCGGACAGCCGCGGCGCACGTGGGCCTACCATGTTACATTATACAGAAGAGAAGGCAATATTTTCTTGACCCCAGCTGGTATTTTTTTGTCCATTCTTCATAAACAAAAATTTTGCCTCTCCATTTATTTTCAACGTTTCCGCCAAGTTTTTGCCTCAAAACGCCGCAAACCCCGCCGTGCGGATGCGCTTCACACGGCGGGGTGGTTGACCCAAAAGTTTTCAGTTTTTGTCTTTTTCTGTCTTTCCCAGGAAAAATCTATTCACTTTATCCCATAATCTGGGCCAGAATTTTTTCCACCTGGGCGGCATCCGCCGGGCGTGGGTTGGTGGCGGTGGTGGCGTCGGCCAAAGCGGCGGCCACCAGCTCCTCCCTCAGCTCCTTGACCTTGGCCAAATCCGCTCCATGCTCTTTCAGGGTGGCGGGAATTTTAATCTTCCGGTTGAGTTTCTCCACCTCGTGGATGAGGTTGGTGACACCCAGGCGCACGTTGGGGGCGGGCAGGTCCAGCACCTTGGCCATGCGCTGGTATTTCCGGGCCGCCACGCAGTACTCCCCCTTGTGTACCGTGGTCAGGTCCGCGTTGAAGGCCAGAATTTTGGGCAGCAGCATGGCGTTGATTCGCCCGTGGGCGATGTGGAGCTTGCCGCCGATGGCGTGGGCCATGCCGTGGTTCAGCCCCAGTCCGGCGGAGTTGAAGGCCAATCCCGCCATGCAGGAGGCGTTGTGCATCTTCTCCCGGGCCAGCAGGTCGTTCCCGTCGGCCACCGCCAGAGGCAGGAACCGGAACACCAGGGACACCGCCTTTTCGCACATGGCGTCGGAGAAATCATTGCAGCCGGTGGACACATAGGCTTCCAGGGCGTGGGTGAGCACGTCCATCCCCGCGTCGGCGGTGACGGAGGCCGGAGCCGATACCGTGAGCTCCGGGTCCAGAATGGCCACCATGGGCCGCAAAGACCGGCTGCTCAAGGGGTACTTCAGCCCCTTTTCCCGGTCGGTGATGACCGCGTAGTCCGTCACCTCCGACCCGGTGCCGCTGGTGGTGGGGACGGCAAAGCACTCCATCTTGTCCGTGTCCACGTCCAGCACCTTTTTGGCCACCTCCCGGATGGCCTTGGCCGCGTCGATGGTAGAGCCGCCGCCTACGGCGATTACCGCCTGGGCCTCGCAGTCCCGGAACGCCTCCACCCCCGCCGTCACGACTTCAATCGGGGGGTCGGGCACCACGCCGTCGAACACGCTCACCGTACAGCGGGTGAGGAAGGAGGCCACCCGCTCGGGCACCCCCAGCTGGTTCATAAAGCGGTCGGTGACGATGAGCACCCGTTTGCCCTCCACCTGCCTCAGGCGCTCCAAAGCGCCCTGCCCAAAATACACCCTGGTACTGACGTTGAATTCCTGCATAATGACCTCCTTAAGGTTTTCAAGGCGGCCTTAATGCGGAGCTCCTCCGCCCCCCGTAAAGGCCCCCCGGTTTTGCTGGTGCCGCTCCCGGTACTCCGTGGGGGTGAGCCCCACCTTCTTTTTGAACGCCTTCCCGAAATAGTTGGTCTCGCTGTAAGACAGCTCGTAGGCGATGTTGATCACCGGCATGTCCGTCTCGGTGAGCATGCTCTTGGCGGCGCTGATTTTGCCGTCCATCATGTAAGTGATGAAGTTGACTCCGGTGATGCGCTTGAAGAATTTGCTGAAATAGCTGGAGCTCATGTTGGCGTACTCCGCCGCCTCGTCCAGCCCGATGCCCTCCTTCACGTTTCGGTCCACGTAGTTGAGCACCCGCTGCTCGTCGCTGACCGCATAGCACCGGTCCTCATCAATGGCGTCGAAAATGGCGCCCCACATCTTTTCCAGCACCAGGAACGCGTCGTGCTTGCGGCCCTGCTGGTCAAAGCGGAGCCGGAAGCGCTCCAGCATGGGCGTCAGCTTCAGCTGGGCCGCGGGGCCCAGGGCTCCGCCCATCCGCGCCAGCCCCTCGGCAAAGGACAGCACGCTGAACCGGACCACATCTATATCATCCGTTTCCTGGTAGAGAGAATCAAGGTAATCTTTTGTGGTGTTGATGCATTTTTTATAGCGGAACCCCTGCATGTGTTCCGCGGCCTGCTTGAGGTACTTCTCCCGGTGCTCCTTTTCCCACTCACCGGCGGGCTTGGCGCTCCACAGCATCATCACCTCCGCCGCCGCCACCAGCCAGGTGGGCCGGTAGGGCTTGAGCAGGTAGTCCTGCACCCCCAGCCGCCACACGTTGGCCAC
>CANOBV010000139.1 GCA_947564255.1 uncultured bacterium
GCCACGGCAAGCTGCTGGGGGTCAACGAGCCCTTCCTGTACACCGTGTGCGACACCGTCGTCCATGAGAACGAGGGCCACTACCCCGAGCTCCGGGAGCGGCAGGACTATATCACCAAGGTCATCCGTGTGGAGGAGGAGAACTTCGCCAAGACCATCGACGGCGGCCTGAAAATTTTCTCTGACATGCTCCGCGGCCATCAGGAAAAACAGGAAAAAACCTTCTCTGGGGCGGATGCCTTTAAGCTCTACGACACCTACGGCTTCCCCGTGGACCTCACTCTGGAGATGGTGGAGGAGCAGGGCATGACCCTGGACGAGGGGGAGTTCCACAAGCAGATGGAGGAGCAGCGCCAGCGGGCCCGGAAGGCCCGGGAGGCCCTGGGCGACCTGGGCTGGGCCGGGGTGGAGTTCGGCAAGGACGTGCCCGAGACGGAGTTTGTGGGCTACGAACACACCGCCATCCAGGACGCCAAGGTGGTGGCCCTGGTGGTGGAGAACGAGCTGGCCGAGGAGCTGATGCCCGGCGTGGAGGGCATCGTGGTGCTGGACAAGACCCCCTTCTACGCTGAGATGGGAGGCCAGATAGCCGACCGGGGTATGATCTTTGCCGACAAGGTTTGCTTCGCAGTCACCGACGTGCAGAAGAACAAGGGCGGCAAATATATGCACTACGGCAAGATGATTGAGGGCGTTCTCAAGGTGGGAGATACTGTAGAGGCCGGCATTGACGAGGAGTACCGCAACGCCATCAAGCGCGCCCACACCGCCACCCACCTGCTGGACAAAGCCCTGCGGGAAGTGCTGGGCGACCATGTCCACCAGGCCGGTTCCCTGGTGGAGCGCGACCGCCTGCGCTTCGACTTCACCCACTTCGAGGCCATGACGGCGGAGCAGGTGGCGGCGGTGTCCCGGATCGTCAACGACGCCATTCTGGCGGGCTACGCCGTCAATACCGAGGTGCTGCCCATCGAGGAGGCCAAACAGCGGGGGGCCATCGCCCTGTTCGGCGAAAAGTACGGCGACACCGTCCGGGTGGTGGACATGGGGGACGGCTTCTCCGTGGAGTTCTGCGGCGGCACCCATCTGCCCAACACCGCCATGGCCGGGGCCTTCCGCATCAAGAGCGAGTTCTCTGTGGCCAGCGGCGTGCGCCGCATCGAGGCCACCACCGGCCGGGAAACGCTGGCCTTCTACGGCGAGGTGCAGGAGCGCATCAACCAGGCGGCGGCGGTGCTGAAGGCCAAGCCCGGCGAGCTGCGGGAGAAGGCCGAGGCCGTCATGGGCGAGATCAAAAACCTCCATCAGCTGGTGGAGAAGTTCAAGGCCAAGGAGGCGGCGGGGGAGACCGACCGCATCATGTTCGGGGCCCACGAACTGGGCGGGCTGAAGGTGCTCACCGCCACGGTGCCCGACGCCGACGGCGCCCGCCTGCGCCAGATGGGGGACCTGCTCCGGGAAAAGGACCCCTGCGTGGTGGCGGTGCTGGCCAGCGTCAACGACGGCAAGATCACCTTCCTGTGCGCCTGCGGCAAGGAGGCCGTCAAGAAGGGCGTCAAGGCCGGGGACATCATCAAGCAGGTGTGCGCCATCGCCGGGGGTTCCGGCGGCGGCAAGCCCGACTCCGCCATGGGCGGCGGCAAGGACGTGCTCATGCTGGACAACGCTTTGGCCATGGTGGACAACGTGGTAGCCATGAAGTTAGGCGTATGAGCCGCCGCCCAGCGAGCGCGAGCGAGCCGCGCCGCAAGGCGCGTGAATTCGCAGCGAAGCGGAGAATTCGCGCAGGGCGAATTCATTTCGCCCGAGCATGTCAAATCCAAAGGGGCCCCCGCGGAACCTGCCCCGTGGGGAAGGGCGGCAAGGACGTGCTGATGCTTGATAATGCCTTGGCCATGGTGGACAACGTGGTGGCCATGAAGCTGGGCCTGTGAGTTCCTTTTTCTTAAAAGAAAAAGGAACCGAAGAAGAACTTTTAAACCGCTTCACCGCCGGGCGAGACATCGTGTGTTTCGGCCCGATAACGAAAGGTATTCCCTTGAAAAGTGATGATAAAATATGACCAGAGACGATCTGCGGCGCTTCCGGGCGCTGGATATCAACTTTGACTCCATTGGGCTGCTCCAGAGCGGGGCGGAGGATTTCGCCTACTTCTGCACCCCCACGGACGCGGAATTTGTGGGCCGCATCGGCTGTGACGGCGTCCACTTCATCCTTCTGCCCGGAGATGAGCGGGTGTTCTGCGTAGACCCATCTATGGGGGAGCGAGGGACCTATGTGCTCCCCGTGGCCGGCGATTTCCGGGAATTTCTCTCCTTTGTTCTCTATTGCCAGGACGCCAACCCCCTGAGCCAGATTTTTTGGATGGACCGAAAGCAGTATGAGGAGCTGGCGGCGGAAGACGCCGCCGCCCGGGGAAACGAGTATATGGCAAAGTTTTTCGCGGAAAAGGACAAGGCCCTGTCTGTCATTGTAAAGGAATTTGACCTGACCCCTGTTGATCCTTTTAAGAAAGTTAAAGCCATGCAAAAAAAATTTGACCCGGCAATATTGAATTTTTCCGAGGAATATTATGACGCGGTGGGCTATGAGCGCCCGGAAGAAGAAATCATTCAAGGTACGGCCGTTGCAACCATAGAAGCCGTCAAGGAGGAACCTATGCTGCCCCAAGACCCCTATATTCTGCTGAGTGTTGTGAACACCAAGCTCCGGGACGAGTACTCCAGCCTGTCCGCCCTGTGCGGCGGGCTGGAGGCGGACGAACAGGAGCTGACCGAAAAGCTGGCCGGGGCGGGCTATGCCTATGACCCCGAGACCAACCAATTCAAGCCTGTTTGAAGGGAGAGAATGTCATGATTTTGGACTATTCCGCCATGGAGACCACCCATATCCCCAATTTCTTGGGGGGAGATGGGACTATTCATGCCCAGATGCGTGTGGACGAGCTGGGCAAGATTTTGAAAGGTGTTTTGGACCCCGGCTCCTCCATCGGCTATCACACCCACGAGACCAGCAGCGAGATCATCTATATTTTGTCCGGTACGGGCAAGGTGAAGTATGACGATGGCGAGGAGCCTGTGAAGGCGGGGCAGTGCCATTACTGCCCCAAGGGCCACAGCCACGCCCTCATCAACGACAGCGGCGAGCCGTTGGAGTTCTTCGCCGTTGTTCCAAACCAGTAAAGGAGATTGACTCATGTTTCAGACACAAAATCCCGATTGTCTGTTCTGTAAAATCGTCAAGGGGGAAATTCCCTCTAAGATCATTTACAAGGACGAAAAATGCGTGGCCTTCCACGACATCGACCCCCAGGCACCCACCCATTTTCTAGTTATTCCAAAAGTGCATATCGGTTCCTGCGGGGAGATCAACGGCGCCAATTCCCTGGTGGTGAGCCGGTGCTTTGAGGTCATCGCCAAAGTGACGAAAGAGCTGGGCGTCACCGACTTCCGGGTGGTGTCCAACTGCGGTTCCCAAGCGGGCCAGTCCGTTCCACACCTCCATTTCCACGTGCTGGCGGGCCGCGATATGACTTGGCCTCCCGGCTGACGTCAGGGCAAAGTACAGCTTTGCGGGGACTCCATGCAGGGCAAAGTCCGCTCCGAGAGGGACGGCGCGTAAGGTAAAGTCTGCTGTGAAAAGCCTGTCTCCTTTACAGAAAGGGACAGGCTTTCTTCATGAAAAATTTAGAAATCCTTTCGCATTTTTGCCGGTCGGCAATGATATGCTGTGTTCATACGAATAGGAGGCGGTGATGTGATGGAAAGGACGGCTGCCGAAAAAACCAGAGACCGCGGCAGGGAAGAGGCAAGGGAAGCTGCTGCCAAGCCGCTCACGGGTTATCGAATATTTTGGCTGTTTCTCATTGCTGGAGTGGTGGGCGATTTGATTGAGGTGGTTTTCTGGCTGATCACTCGGGGAGAACTCATTAGCCGCAGCAGTTTGCTATACGGACCGTTCAGCTTGGTTTGGGGATTGGGAGCGGTATTGCTCACGCTGGCTTTTCATCATATGGACGGCCAAAGTACAGCCCGAATTGTGTTGACAGGAACAGTGCTGGGCGGCGCCTATGAATACATATGTTCCTGGCTCCAGGAGGCGCTGTTCGGGGCCTGCTTCTGGGATTACCGCCATCTGCCCTTCAACCTGAACGGCCGGGTGAATCTGGTGTTCTGTCTGTTCTGGGGACTGGCTGCGCTGATTTGGGTGCGGATTGTATTTCCGGTATTGTGTGTATTGATTGACCGTATTCCCCGGCAGCAGGGTAGACGGATGGCCAAGACAGTGGCGCTCTTTTTGGCATGCAGCACTCTGCTGTCCGCCGCTGCTCTGTGCCGGATGGAGCAGCGGCGGAGCGGCGTGCCTGCCTCCGGCGTGTTAATCCAATTCTTAGATGATACATACCCAGACAGCTGGTTGAAAGAACGTTATCCCAACATGGGAATAGTGGATGAAATTGGTTGGTGAGACAAGGCATGCCCAACATCCGTCAAAAGGTATTGCCATTATCTCGAATGTTGCGAATGGTCATGGACCAGACCTCCGGTAGCGGGGCCGTCCAGCAGCGCTCCGTCGTCGGCGAAACGAGAGCCGTGGCAGGGGCAATCCCAGCTGTGTTCCTGGGGGTTATATTTCAGAGCACATCCCATATGGGGGCACCGAGGCCGGGCAGGGGTGAGCAGGTGCAGGACACTTTCCCCGGCATTGACGGCCAACTGTGGATGGAATACAGACCGCGAGGGAGAAAAAGCCGTCAAGTAAGGGTTGTCCCGATCCAAAATCAGGTCGGAGACCAAGGTAGCGGCCAGCATTGAGGAGGTCATCCCCCATTTGTTGAACCCGGTGATGACGTACAATCGGGGCAGGCGGGGGGAATACAGACCAATATAGGGCGCACTGTCCAGGGTCATACAGTCCTGAGCAGCCCAACAGGCTACGGGCCGGGTATGACGATAGTGATGGCTGGCAAAATCTTCTAATCCGGACCATCCGTCTCCCGGTTTGCCTGTACGGTGGCCGCCGCCGCCCAGCAGAAGCAGGTTGCCGTAATTGCGGAAGGACAACCCTGTGCCGCTTGCGTCTACATACATTCCACTCAGGTCTGGTCCATTTTCCAAAGCCAACACGTAGGACCTGCTCTGGTACATTTTCAGCCAGTATGCGCCGAATTTATTCAAAAAGGGGAAATGGGTAGCCACTACGATGTGATTCGCATTGATGGTCCCGTGTTCGGTAACGGCTTGGCCGACTTTCACTTCCAGCACCCGAGTGTGCTCAAAAATGGGAAGGCTTTCCGCGATGGCGGCGGCGAATTTCAGAGGATGAAATTGGGCCTGACAGTCAAACCGTATCGCCCCCACTGTCCGGAGCGGCAGGGGAATCTCCTTTACAAGGGCGGTGGGATGGCCCAGCTTATTCAGCGCGTTCAGTTCTTGCTCCAGCTCTTTGAGGTTGTTCAGAGAATAGACATAGTTGGACATCTCCTCAAAGTCGCAGGGGATGTCCTGGCAGAGCTCACGAATGCGGTCAAGCGCCGCCAGGTTGGCCTCCAAATATGCCCGGGTCCGCTCCAGACCAAATTTCTTGAGCAGCTTGTGGTAGACTAGGCCGTGCTGAGCGGTGAGTTTGGCGGTGGTATTTTTGGTGGTGCCGCCGCAGATGTGCCCAGCCTCCGCCACAATACACCGCAGTCCGGCTCGTGTGAGTTCATGGGCACACAGCAGCCCCGCCAGCCCGCCGCCGATCACCAATACGTCGGTGCGGATGTCCCGGCGCAGGGGCTCAAATGTTGGAAGTTGGATATTTTTTTCCCAAATGGATTCCACGGCACATCACCTCTTAGAATGTAGTATGCGTGGTTTTGCGAGGAATATGAGGAGCTGACATTATGGGCCACGATAGCGGCCCTCGCAGCCTGTCGAAAAAGTCTGCCGAAGTGCAGACTTTTTCGCATAAAGATGATAAGATAGGACGCAAGGGGTGAGGAGATATGTTGGAGCGTGGAAAAAATGAGCGCGGCGTGATAGAAATGGTGGATACGGAAAGCCTGGTACCGCAGGAGCATCTGCTGCGGAAAGTAGATTCAGCGGTGGATTTTGGATGAGGCGGGGGCGCGGGGGCGCTGACCCCGACGGCGGTATTTGTGGATGGAACGCATATCAAGGCCAGCGCGAATCTGAACAAGAAGATCAAGCAGGAGGTGCCGGCGGCGGCCAAGCGGTATCAGGAAGAACTGCTGGCTGAGATCAACGCGGACCGGGAAGCCCATGGGAAAAAGCCCTTCGATGATGACGGTGATCCTCCTGGACCCGCCAAAAAGAAGCGGGACAACACCTCGAAAAAGAAGCTGGCCCGGCGGAAAAAGGCGGGTTTCAAAACGGTGACGAAAAGCACCACAGACTCGGACTGCGGCGTATTTGTGAAGGGGAAGCACCAACGGCAGTTTGCGTACGAGGCCCACACCGCCTGCGATCAGAACGGCTATGTGCTGGAAGCAGTGGTTA
>CANOBV010000140.1 GCA_947564255.1 uncultured bacterium
TGGGCGCCAACATCGGCACCACCGTCACGGCCTGGATCTTGAGCCTCGCCGGGATCGACAGCGGGAACCTCTTTGTCAAGCTCCTGAAACCCTCCTCCTTCACCCCTGTACTGGCGCTCATCGGCATTATCCTGTATATGTTCTGCAAGGGGGCGAAAAAAAAGGACACCGGCATGATCCTGCTGGGCTTCGCCACATTGATGTTCGGTATGGAGACCATGTCCGGCGCGGTGTCCGGCCTGCGGGACGTTCCGGCCTTTCAGCAGATGTTCCTCGTGTTTCAAAATCCTATTCTTGGCGTGCTGGCCGGAGCGGTCCTCACCGCAATCATCCAGTCCAGTTCCGCCTCGGTGGGTATTTTGCAGGCGCTGGCCGTCACCGGGCAGGTGTCCTACGGCGCGGCCATCCCCATCATCATGGGCCAGAACATCGGCACCTGCGTCACCGCCATGCTCTCCTCCGTGGGGGCCAATAAGAACGCCAAGCGGGCCGCGCTGGTCCACCTCTCCTTCAACATCATCGGGACGGCGGTGTGGCTGACCGCGTTCTGCCTGCTGAAAGCGCTCCTCCATCCCCTCCTTCTGGATGATCCAGCTTCCCGGCTGGGTATTGCCGTGGCCCACTCGGTTTTTAACGTACTATGCACCCTGCTCATGCTGCCCCTGTCTGGCTTCTTGGAGCGGTTGGTCATTGCCCTTGTCCCCGATTCCAGGCAGCCGGAAGTATTTGAGGAACTGGATGAGCGCCTGTTTGCCACCCCTTCCATCGCTCTGGAACGCTGCCACGCGGTAGCTGCCGATATGGCGGAGACCGCCGCCGCTTCCCTGAAGGACGCGCTGGCTTCCCTTCGGGACTTTTCGCCGGAGCTGGCCGCCTCTATTCGGGAGAGGGAGGACAAGACCGACCGCTATGAGGATATGCTGGGCACCTACCTTGTCAATTTGAGCACAAGGCGGATCAGTGAAGCGGACAGCCGGGAGGCCGCAAAGTTGCTGAAAATGCTCAGTGATTTTGAGCGGATCGCCGATCACGCGGTCAACATCCTGGAATCGGCGGAGGAATTGCAAAACAAGGGTCTGCGGCTTACCGCCGCCGCAGAAACGGAGCTTGCCGCCATCTCCGCAGCGGTCAGCGATATTTTGGACCTGTCTCTCTCGGCGTTCCTCCAGGACGATCTGACCGCCGCCGCCAAGGTGGAGCCTTTGGAGCAGGTCATCGACCAGCTGAAAGAGCAGCTGCGGACGCGGCACATCCTCCGCCTGCAAAAAGGCGACTGCACCATTGACGCTGGCTTCGCGTGGCTGGATCTGCTGACCAACCTGGAGCGTACGGCGGACCACTGTTCCAACATCGCCGGGTGCGTGATCGACGCGGCCCACGATAACCTAAACCTGCACCAGTCCCTCCGGGATGCCCGCAGCGGCAGCGAGGAATTTCAGGAGCGGTATGCGGAATATACGCGAAAGTATTCCATCTCCGTTGCGGATGGGGGAAATGGGCAGCGTTGATTGACGGCGGCTCCTATGGTAGAATTGTTGAAAAAGGGGGAGATTCTATGTGGCTCATTATGGCGGCGCTGTCCGCGCTCTTTGCCGGGCTGACGGCGATCCTGGCCAAGTGCGGCATCAAAAAGACGGATTCCGATGTGGCGACGGCGCTGCGGACCGTGGTGGTGCTGCTGTTTTCGTGGGTCATGGTATTTCTCGTGGGCTCCGCCGGGATGGCCACGCAGATCAGCGGGAAATCCCTTATTTTTCTGGTTTTGTCCGGACTGGCCACCGGGGCCTCCTGGCTGTGCTATTTCAAGGCGTTGTCTGCGGGTGATGTGAATAAAGTCGTCCCCATCGACAAGTCCAGCACCATTCTCTCCGTCCTGCTGGCGATTTTCCTGCTGGGGGAGCGGGAGCATCTAACGGTCAAGCTGATTGGAGCCGCCCTCCTCGCCCTGGGGATATTTCTGATGATCGAACGAAAGGAAGCAGGCGGGGCAAGAGCGGATGGGATATGGCTGCCCTATGCCTTCGCCTCGGCGGTCTTTGCCGCTCTCACCTCCATCCTCGCGAAAATCGGCATTACAGGTGTGGAATCCAACCTGGGCACGGCGATTCGGACAGGCGTTGTGCTGATCATGGCATGGCTGATCGTCTTTCTCAAAAGAAAGCAGGGGCAAGTTTGGGGGATCGACCGGCGGGAACTGCTTTTCATTGCCTTGTCCGGCCTTGCCACGGGCGCGTCCTGGCTGTGCTACTACTACGCCATCCAGAACGGCATTGTCAGTGTGGTGGTTCCCATCGACAAACTGAGCATCCTTGTGACTGTGGCCTTTTCTTGTGCGGTGTTCCGGGAAAAGCTAACCCTCAAAGCGGCCATTGGGCTGGCATTTATGGTGCTTGGGACGCTGGCAATGGCGATATGGGCCTGAACTGAGAGGAGCATGATTCATGATCTATTGTGTGGAAGATGATGAGAGCATCCAGAGCCTGGAGCTTTACACGCTTGCTTCCGCCGGGTTTGAGGCCAGGGGTTTCGGAGACGGCGATTCGTTTCTGGAAGCGCTGCGGGCGGAGAGGCCGGAGCTTGTGATCCTGGACGTAATGCTGCCGGGGATCAGCGGCGTGGAGCTGCTTAAGCAGATGAAAGCCTCCGATCCCACCTGCGATATCCCCATTATCATGGCAACTGCCAAGGGCGCGGAGTACGATAAAATTCAGAGCCTGGACTTGGGCGCGGACGATTATCTGGTCAAACCCTTCGGCATGATGGAGATGGTGTCCCGCGTCAAGGCGGTGCTGCGCCGGTGCCGGCCCAGGCAGAGCCGGGAGATTCTGGCGGCAGGCGATCTGGTGATCGATCTGGCGGAGCACACTGTTACGGCGGACGGGGAACGGCTCACCCTCACCTTCAAAGAGTTTGAACTGCTGTGCCTGTTCCTGTCCTCCCCCGGTGTGGCGTTCACAAGGGAAAAACTCCTGGCCAACGTCTGGGGCGGGGAATACTCCGGCGAGACGCGGACGGTGGATATGCACATCCGAACGCTCCGGCAAAAGCTGGGCCGTTATGGCGCGATGATCGAGACTGTCCGCAGCGTAGGCTACCGATGGGAGGCAGAGCCATGAGCAAGAAGATTTTCCGTTCTACCCTGATGATAGCGGCGGGGGTGCTGCTGGCTGCTTTTGTCATCATATTGGGCTGTCTGTATGACTATTTTGGCGCGGTACAGGCCAACCAGCTCAAGGATGAGCTCCGGCTGGCGGCCTACGCGGTGGAGGAGAGCGGGCAGAGCTATCTGGAAAAGCTGACGGCCCGTGACTACCGCTACACCTGGATGCCGGAGTACCGATTGACCTGGGTGGCGTCAGATGGAACTGTTCTATTCGATACTGTCGAGCCTGCGGAGAGCATGGAGAACCACGGGAGCCGCGCGGAGATCCGGGAGGCGTTTGCAGCGGGGGAGAGCAGCAGTGTCCGCTACTCCGACACGCTGACGGAGCGGACGCTGTACTATGCCAAGGCGCTGAACAATGGGACTGTACTGCGCATTTCTGTTAGCCAGGCGACTGAGCTTACGCTGGTACTGGTGATGCTCCAACCGATCCTGTTGGTGGCGGTCATCGCCGTCATCCTGTCCGCCGTCCTGGCCCATCGCATGGCCAAAAGGATCGTCCAGCCTCTCAACGCCCTGGATCTGGATCACCCTCTGGAAAATGACGCCTACGAGGAACTGACCCCTCTACTGCGGCGTATCCAGCAGCAGCGCGGCCAAATCAACGCCCAGGTGCGGGCGTTGCGGGCCAAGACCGATGAATTTGAGCAGATCACCGGGAGCATGAACGAGGGGCTGGTGGTGCTTGACCAGAAGGGGGCGATTCTGAGCATCAACCCGGCGGCGCAAAGGCTGTTTGGTACGGACCGCTCTTGCGTCAGAAGGGACTTTTTGACGGTGGATCGCGGCCACGAATTGAGCCAAGCCATCCTGTCCGCTTTGGAGAACGGACATGGAGAAGTCAGGGCAGAAAAAAATGGTCGGGAGGTACAGTTCGACGTCAGCCGGATCGAGTCGGACGGGGCTGTGCTTGGAACCGTACTGCTGGCCTTTGACGTGACGGAACAGGCGTCCGCCGAGCGCAGCCGCCGGGAATTTACCGCCAACGTGTCCCATGAGCTGAAAACGCCGCTGCAATCCATCCTGGGCAGTGCGGAGCTGCTGAAAAACGGGATGGTCAAGCAGGAGGACATCGCCCAATTTTCCGAAGTGATCTATAGAGAAGCCGCCCGTCTGGTGGCGCTGGTGGAGGATATCATCCATCTTTCCCGACTAGATGAGGGCGCGGCGATGGAGTGGGAGACGGTGGATCTGCTGGAAATCGCGAAAAACACGGTGATTTTTTTCCAGGGCAGCGCAGGACAAAAAAATGTCAGGCTTTCCGCTTCCGGGGAAGCGGTCCAAATCAGCGCGGTGCGCGGTATTTTGCAGAAAATGCTCAATAATCTGTGCGACAACGCAATCAAATACAATGTGGAAAACGGCAGCGTGGAAATTGCCGTTTCCAACGGGGAACGGGGGCCAACTGTTTCCGTCAAGGACACTGGCATCGGCATACCGCCGGAGTATCAGGCCAGGGTGTTTGAGCGGTTCTTCCGGGTGGATAAGAGCCGTTCGAAGGCTTCCGGCGGCACCGGGCTGGGCCTTTCCATTGTGAAGCACGCCGCCCTGCTCCATCATGCTAAGGTTGAGATAGACAGTGCGGTGGGGCAAGGGACAACAATAACGGTTCGCTTTGGGTTTGAAATCCGCTCTGACCCAGATTCCGACCCAGAATGGGAAAGGAGCGGGTGGAGGCAATGGAGGGAGCAGTGCTGGAAAGCATCCTTTTCTGGAGTGAACACGCCCCAAAAGCACTAAAAAGCCGCCGCCAGCACCTCTGACCGCAGCTCACAACCCGAAGGTCGTCGGTTCAAATCCGGCCCCCGCAACCATAAATCCTCCGATTTCCTTGGAAATCGGAGGATTTTCTTTTCTTTCGCTCACTTTTTGGGACGGTGAAATTTTTGATTTTCTGCAAGACACAGGTTTCGACCCATACGACGCAATGTTCAGAAAGGATCAGATAGCATCAGAGAGGATATTCGCCATGGTATCCGCCGCCTGGCTCTGGGCCTGGGTGGTCACGTGGGCGTAGGTATCCAGTGTGAACCCGGCACTGTAGTGGCCCAGCATCCCGCTCACCGTCTTGATGTCCACTCCATTTTGCAGCGCCACCGTAGCGAACGTATGTCTCATATCGTGGAATCAAATCTGGGGCAGTCCGGCCCGCTTCAGCACCTGGTGGAGCATATGGAGTACGCTGTCCGGTGAGATTGGGCCCGCCTGTGGGGGACGGGAACACATACTCACTGTTGGTTTTCTCCCTCTGCTCTCTGAGAATTTCCACTGCGTCCTCTCTGATGGAAACACTGCGATAGGAGTTCTTTGTCTTGAGCGGGGCCTCCACCACTTCGCCGTTGATCCGGGCAATCTGGCGGCGCACCTGGATCGTACCGCCTTCCAGATCTATGTCCTCCCATTTGAGGCCCAGCAGCTCACCCCGGCGCAGGCCCGTGGCCAGTTCGATGTAGTACCGCTCAAACACACCGCTCTCCTTGGCTTCATGGAGGAAGGATGCCAGTTGCTCGGCGGGAAGAGTTTTCTTCTCCTGGTGCTCAAGTTTGGGCAGAGCGCAACCGTCCGTAGGATGGGCGCTGATCAGCTTTTGGTCGATGGCGAAATCCATGGCGGAGGAGATCACCTGGTTGATGTTCCGCACCGTTTTGGTGCTGAGACCCTTGGGCTTGTTTTTGGACTCAATTCGCTCAACTCTGCCGCCGCTCAGTAGCTTTTTGTAGAGCTTCTGTAAATCCAGGGAAGACAATTTGTTCAGCGGAACTTTTCCTATGCTGGGCTTGATGTGGTTGTCGATATAGCCCCGGTAAGCCTTGTGGGAGGATGGCCTCACTTCAATTTTGGCGCAGTTTTCAAACCACACATCCATCCACTGGCCCACGGTGTACTGCTCGGCCCGGACGGCGTCCACCTTGGCGTTTGCCTCAACAGCCCGCTTCAGCTTCTCCTTGCACTCCTTCTGGGTCTTGGCCAGGACGTTTTTGTAAACCGTTTTGCCAGTGTCCGGGTCGCGGCCCGCCGTGTACCGCCCCTCCCAGCGTCCGTCACTGCGTTTGCAGATGTTCCCTTCTCCGTTGGCCCTCCGTTTTGCCATTCGGAACCGCCTCCTTTCGCAACGACGTACCATACCTCCGTGGGAATATCCACTGCAAATGGCGAGAATTATCAGTTCAGACATATCTTTTTTCATCCACGCTGGCAGCCCTTCTCTTTGGTAACACTGGTGCAATC
>CANOBV010000141.1 GCA_947564255.1 uncultured bacterium
GAAGTAGGTCGAGATTTGGTACTCATTTGGGGGTAAGCAAGTGCGTTGCTCGGGCTCCCAGCTGAGCTATACCCCCATATATTTCCAGATATGGAATTTTGGGGAAGTCATTGTTAAATTGTAGAAGTAGGTCGAGGTTTGGTGCTCTTTTGGGGGTACGCAAGCGCGTTGCTCGGGCTCCCAGCTGAGCTATACCCCCACATTTTTTGCACTACCCTTGGCGCAAGATAGATAATACCAAACACTATGGAATTTGTCAATACCTTTTTCTCAAATTTTTGAACTGCCCTGCCCAACCTGAATGAATTGCCGTCAGTTGTTTGGATCAAGCAGGGTCATCAGGGACCTGCAATCCTTATATTTTAATGGTTGTAAATTTCTCCTGGTTTGGGGGTGACGTCACCGCGGAGTCCCGCATCTGCGTGTCCCAGCATCCCCAAATTCTCTTAAGGACAACTCAAAACACACTTTATGGGACGATATGTCCGTCAACTGCCTGAGCTCTGGACGGGCACAAAATGGATGGTAGATTCCCGCACGATGATCCGGGATTCCAGCTCGTACATACGGGCCGGGGCTCCGTTGTTGATCTGCTCCAGCAGAGCCTCCACCGCCTTGCGCCCGATTTCCTCCAGGGGCTGGGCCAGGGCGGTAAGCTTGGGGCTGATCTCCTTTGCCAGCAGGGAGTTGTCAAAGCTGGCGACGGCGATGTCCTTCGGCACCGCGTAGCCCAGCTCCCGAAACGCCGCGATGGCCTCGCAGGCCGTGATATCGTCGTTGGCCAGATAGGCCTCGCAGCGCAGCCCCGGCCCGGCGGCGTGCCGCTTGACCCGCTGATAGACCTCGCTGGCGTTCATGTTCTCGGGTGCGGGGCAGTCGATCACATCGGTAAGCCGGACCCGGTTGGAGGCCAGGTAGTTTTGAAACCCGGCGTACTTCAGCGCCGAGGTGGAGTCCTTCGTAGGCCCGATGTATCCGATCCTCTGAAAGCCCACGTTGAGAAAATGCTTTGCCAGCTGCTGTCCCCCGGCATAGTGGGAGATATAGACGCAGCTGAACCCCTCCACCTGTTTGGTAATCATCACGGTGGGGCGCTGAAACCGCTGATAAGCGGCGGCGCTGTGCTCTGGGGACACGGGAACGGCAATCACGCCCTCCACCCTGCGCTGCTTCAGCTCCTTGAGGATGTTCTTCTCCCGCTCCAAACTGCGGCGGGTGTTGCAGATAATCACACTGTAGCCGGCGTAAAAGGCTTCATTTTCAATGGCCTCAATGATTTCGCTGAAAAAGGGATAGGCAATCTCAGGCACCAGCAGTCCGATGAGGTTCGTCCCGTTTCCCGCCAGGCTCTGGGCGATCAGATTGGGCTCATAGTCCAACTCCTTGACCCAGTAGAGGACCTTTTTCCGCGTCTCTGCCTTGACGGAGGGGTGGTTGGACAGTACGCGGGAAACTGTGACCCGAGAGACTCCCGCCTTGTCGGCAATATCCTGCATGCTTGCCATGGTATCCCCACCTTTCCTGAGTATCATTCTATCGGATTTTGGCGCACTCGTCAAGTGCGGCACCTAAAGGCCGGGCGCACAGCCCGCTGTGGGACTGTGCGCCCTGAAGAAAAAGAAGAGGAGAGTATGCACATCTCAGGCTCGGAGGGCCATCAGGGCGTCTCCCGGCTGGAGAGCGCCGGAGCCTTTGGCCTCCACGGACATCAGGTCGTCGGAGTTGGTGACGGCCACCATGATGGTGGTGGGATGGCCCGCCGCCTCCACCTTGGCCAAGTCCACGGTGAGCAGCAGGTCGCCCTTTTTCACCGTCTGGCCCTCCTTGACGTGGGCGGTGAAGCCGTCCCCCTTCATCTCCACCGTGTCCACTCCCACGTGGATGAGCAGCTCCGCGCCGCCAGCCTCGATGCCGATGGCGTGGAGGGTGTCGGCCAGCTGGCTGATTACCCCGTCCACGGGGGCATAGACCTTGCCGTCCACGGGGGTGACGCCGCAGCAGAAGCCCAGCACGCCCTGGGAGAAGGTGGGGTCGGGAAGCTCCTCCATGGGGACGAAGGCGCCCTTCGCCACGGAGCCCACGATCTCCGGGAAAGCCGCCGGGGCGGGAGTGGGGGCGGGCTCCGCCTGTTTCTTGGGGGCGTCCGCCTCCATGACCTCCGGCGGGACGGCGAACATCCAGGTCAGGCTGAAGGCGGTGGCGAACACAGCGGCAGCCAGCACCACGTACATGATGAGCTGGGTGGGGGAGTAGATGTACAGCAGAATGCCGGGGATGGTGGTGATGCCGTTGCCGGTGCCCTGCATTCCCAGGAGCATGGCGATCATGCCCGCCACGCCGTTGATGGAGCAGCTGAGCAGGAAGGGCTTCAGGCCGTAGCGCAGGATGACGCCGAACAGGGCGGGCTCGCCGATGCCCAGCAGGGCGGAGGCGGTGGCGCTGGGGCCGATGGCGCGGATCTCCTTCTTCCTGGCCTTGAGGGAGATGGCGAGACACACTCCGGCGGAGGAGAAGCCGCACATGCACAAAATGGCGTTGAAGGGATTGAAGCCGGTGTTGGACAACAGGCTGATCTCCAGCATGTTGAAGATGTGGTGAACGCCGGTGAGGGTGATGATGGACCAGAAGAAGCCTACGATCATACCGCCCAGGCCCAGGGGCAGGCCCAGCGCCGCCTCCACGATGACCAGCAGCACGTTCTCCAGCTGGTGGAGGAGGGGGCCGATAACCAGCAGGGAGAGCACCAGCATGATGAGCAGCACCAAAAACGGGGTAATCATGAAGTCAAAGATAGGGGGCACGGTCTTGCGCAGCTTCTTTTCCAGCTTGCTGCCGATCACGCCGGCCACGAAAGCGGGGAGAATGCTCCCCTGGTAGCCCACGATGGGGATGAAGCCGAACAGCATCAGGGGGACTACGCCGCTGGAGGGGTCGGCCACCGAGTAGGCGTTGGGCAGGGCGCCGTTCACCAGCATAAGGCCCAGGATGAGCCCCAGCACCGGCGAGCCGCCGAACACCCGGAAGGTGGACCAGCACACGATGGCGGGCAGGAAGGCGAAGGTGGTGCCGGAGAGGACCTCCACCAGCACCTGGAGGGTCTGGGGGATATCGGCGTTGGTCAGGCCGAACAGGGCCAGGAAGTTGTTGTTGAACAGCGCGCCCTTGAGGCCCAGGAACAAGCCGGTGGCCACCAGGGCGGGTATGACGGGGACGAACACGTCGCCAAAGGTGCGGATGGCCTTTTGCAGCTGGTTCTTGCCCTCCATTTTGGCCTCTTTGGCCTCGCTGGCCGTGGTCTCGGCGATGCCCAGCTGGACGACCTGCTCATAGACCCGGTTCACGTGGCCGGTGCCGAAAATGATCTGGTACTGCCCGGCGGTGAAGAACGTGCCCTTCACGGCGTCGATCTCGCCCACCTTCTCGTCGTCGGCCTTGTCCCGGTCCGCCACGATCAGGCGCAGCCGGGTGGCGCAGTGGGCGGCGGACCGGATATTTTCGGCCCCGCCCACCGCCGCGATAACTTCCCTGGCGATTTTTGCGTAATCGTAAGTCATGTGGATGCCTCCTCAATAAAAAGTATTCTCGTTCAATTTCCGTAATGTACGCGCGTTCATCGTTGTAATTAAAAAGTTAACACAAAGGGTCCCGTCTGTCAATCGTGAGATTCGTAAAAAAGCGCGATAAAAAATCGGTAAAAAGGACGAAAATCCTTTTTACATTTGGAAACTATCCTTTGAAGTATTGACAGACCAAATTGCTCTTTTTATAATTGACCCAATAATGAACGCGAGCACAAATCAGTTGGCGAACAAGGCCATAACGCGGACAGGAGGTCACCATGGAACGAAAGCTGATTTTTTTGGACATTGACGGTACCTTGACGGAGCCGGGAAAAAATGCGCCGCCCCCCTCCGCGCTGGAGGCGGTCCGCCGCGCCCAGGCGAAGGGGCACAAGGCGGTGCTGTGTTCCGGGCGGAATCACGTCATGCTGTCGCCGCTGCTGCAATACCATTTCGACGGGGTGATCAGCAGCGCCGGCGGCTGCATCGAGTACGGCGGGAAAATGGTCTATGACTGCCCCATGACGCCGGAACAGCAGGAGCGGGTGCTCTCCGTTTTTGCGGAGAGCGGAATTTACCGCACCATCGGGAGCAGGCACCACAGCTACACCGACGAGGGCTTCAAGGAGTTTTTGGCGGAAAACGCCCACTCTCAGGCCAACAGCGAGCTGCTGCGCTGGCGGATTCAGCTGGAGAGCGAGCTGGACATCCGTCCCATGGCGGAGTATGACGGCGAACCCATTTACGGGCTGGTTTTCATGAGCCGAGGGCTGGAACGGCTGCGCCGCCCCATGGAGGCGCTCCAGGACGAATTTCACTTCTGCATACAGGATACGGACGCCTGCGGCATCGTCAACGGCGAGCTGATGAACAAGGCGTTCAACAAGGGGCTGGCGGTCCGGCGGCTGTGCCAATACCTGGACGTTCCGATGGAGGACACCGTGGCCTTTGGCGACAGTATGAACGATCTGGAGCTGCTTCAAACCGCCGGAGTCTCCGTCTGCATGGGGAATGGGAGCGCGGGTTTGAAGGAGGTCGCCGGTCTTGTCTGTCCCCCGGTGGAGGAGGACGGCCTCTATTGGGCATTTGAAAAGCTGGACCTGATTTAGGGATGCGGGGTGAAAAGCATGAAGCCGAGCTGTTCCAGACCCCGCTGCCGCCGCGGAGCCGCCTCTCTGTGGGGCATCGAGAAGGGTGGGGCGGCCAGATAACATATCACTTTACAGCCAGGTTTTTCACCGACAGCCTGTAACACGCCACATAAAAGGGCGTCCGCTCAACGGCGGACGCCCTAAATTAATGACGGCGGGGAAGTCCCTATGCCTTCTGTCGCTCAAAATGGCAGCAGCTCCAGGTGTTCCAGCAGAATTTTTGCCCCGATGAGTATCAGTACCACCCCGCCAAACAGTTCCGCCTTGGACTTGTAGCGAACGCCAAACACATTGCCCACCTTCACCCCGATGGCGGAGATGACAAAGGTACACACTCCGATAAGCGCGATGGCGGGGAGTATGTCCACCCGGAGAAAAGCGAAGGTGACCCCCACCGCCAGCGCGTCGATGGAGGTGGCCACCGCCAGAAGCAGCATGGCCAGAGGGGCCAGGGAGGGGTCGCATTCCTCCTCGCCGCGGCCCAGCGCTTCCCGGAGCATGTTGCCGCCGATGAGGCAGAGCAGGACGAAGGCGATCCAGTGGTCCACAGCGGCGATCATATCCGCGAAAGCCGCCCCCAACAGCCAGCCGACGAGGGGCATCAGCGCCTGGAACCCCCCGAACCACAGCCCTACAATGACGGCGTGGCGGGGCATCAGCCCCCGGATGGACAGGCCCTTGCAGACGGACACAGCAAAGGCGTCCATGGACAGGCCCACGGCCAGGATAAACAGCTCGGCAAATCCCATGATACATCATCCCTTCTTTTTCTTTAGTTGAAGGTATGCGGGAGAATAAAAAAAGAGACTACCCGCACCCATCGCGGATAAGTCTCATCGTCGTCGAAGCAAAGTCCGATCAATTCCGCTTCCTTGCTTCTCCTCTCCCCACGAAAGCTGAACACCGCTTCCGAGAGGACCCCTTATGCCCGGCCAGGCGGTCAATCCGCCAGTATGTTGACCGGGCCGCGGCTTTCGCCGCCGACTACTCCCCTATCAGTGGGCGTATTGTACTCCCCCGACGGGCGGTTAGTCAACCGCAACCAGTCTCCGGAGAGGCGTTTTTTCCACATTCTGCCCCAGTTGACAGGACGCTTGTGAAAAAACCTTGAATTTTGGCCGGTAACGGTTGCGCTCTTTCGGAAAAAAGTATAAGATACAAGACAGTGCAGGAAACAGCGCCCCGCCGGACCGCGCGGGGGTGGACGGAGGGACCCTATGAGCTACATATCCTTTGAAAATGTGAAAAAAGAGTATCAGATGGGCGAGGTCACTATCAAAGCGGTGGACGGGGTGGACTTCACCGTGGACAAGGGGGAGTTCACCATCATCGTGGGCCCCTCGGGGGCGGGCAAGACCACCGTGCTCAATATGCTGGGAGGCATGGACGCCTGCTCCGGCGGCGTCATCACCGTGGACGGCGCGGTGGTCAGCGGTTATAACGCCAAGCAGCTCACCGCCTACCGGCGGCATGACATCGGCTTTGTGTTCCAATTCTACAACCTGGTGCAGAACCTGACGGCGCTGGAGAACGTGGAGCTGGCCGCCCAGATCTGCCGGGACCCCCTGGACGCCAGGGATGTGCTGGAGCACGTGGGGCTTGGGGACCGGCTGGACAATTTCCCCGCCCAGCTGTCCGGCGGCGAGCAGCAGCGGGTGGCCATCGCCCGGGCCC
>CANOBV010000142.1 GCA_947564255.1 uncultured bacterium
TCAAGCTGACGGTGGAGTTGGACTTGAACGCCAACATCCTCGCCGCCCTGGGCGAATACGACCGGGACGCCCTTGAACACCTCCGCGGCCAGTGCGTCCAGAACGCAAAGCAGACCAATGGCGAGATCAGCTTCGAGGACGCGCTCCACCGCCAGAAGGGGCTGTGATCCGTGCCCAAACTGATCCAAAAGAGCGGCTTCATCAAGCCGGGAAAGGCCGGAGGGTATATCGGTTACATCGCCACCCGGGATGGCGTGGAGAAGCTGCTGGGGCCGGAGGGGTACGTGGAGTACATGGCCATGCGGCCCGGTGCGGAACGGCATGATGGCCACGGCCTGTTCAGCAGCCAGCCTGTGGATTTGGACGCGGTGATGGAGGAAGCGGCACAGCACGATGGCCCGGTGTGGACGCTGATCTACTCCCTGAAGCGGGAGGACGCCGCGCGGCTGGGCTACGACAACGCCGCAAGCTGGCGGACGCTTCTCAAAGCCCACCAGGTGGAGCTGGCCACCGCCATGAAGATCCCGCCTGAGCAGTTCCGCTGGTACGCCGCATATCATGATGAAGGCGAGCATCCGCACATCCACATGACGGTCTGGGCCGACGATCCCAAGCAGGGCTTCCTCACCAAAGAGGGCATCAAGGCCATGCGCTCTGTGCTGACTAACAGCATATTCCAGGACGCGCTGTACTCGCTGTACCAGTGGAAGGATATCTCGTACAAAGAGCTCACCGCCCAGGCCCGCACGTCCCTGCGTGAGCTGGTGTATCAGATGGAGAACGCGATCTGCGACAGCCCGATTATTGAGATGCAGATGGTTCAGCTGGCGGACAAGCTGAAGGATGTAAAGGGCAAAAAGCAGTACGGCTATTTGAAGAAATCACTGAAAGCACAGGTAGATGCCATCGTGGATGAGCTTGCAAAAGTACCGCAGGTGGCTGAGTGTTTTGAGGGGTGGAACCGTCTGCGCGACGAGCTGGAGAGCTACTACAAGGACACGCCCCGCCAGCACCTGCCGTTGTCCCAGCAGAAGGAGTTCAAGTCCATCAAAAATATGGTCATCCAGGAGGCTGAAAATCTGCGTCTGGGTGTGCTCACCTTCGAGGATGAGCGGATGCGGGACGAGCCGCCGGACAACTCCCGGTTCCGCGACCCCGATATCTCCAATGAGGACAAACGCTCTGTGATAGAAGCGTTGGAACAGGACTGGGAGGATATCGGTTCTATTGCTATTGCCTTTCAGCTTGGCCGGGTGTGGCGGGACGGCCTGGGCGTCATTCCAGACGATGAAAAAGCAGAGGTGTGGTTCCGCCGCGCCGCCGATGCGGGGCACAGCGGCGCACAGTACTCCCTGGCAAAGCTCTTGTATCAGCAAGGCCGAATTAGCGAAGCGATCCCCTGGTTTGAGCAGGCCACAGAAAACGGAAGTCAGTTTGCCAGCTATCAACTGGGCAAGCTCTATCTCCAGGGTGTCCAGGGGGAAAAGAATATTGACAAATCGGTAGCGTATCTTGCCGATGCCGCAGAACAGGGTTTCTCACAGGCCCAGTACCTCTTGGGCAAGCTGTATCTTCTGAGACAGGACGAGGAACAAGACGATGTCGTGGCGAAATATTGGTTTACCCAGGCGGCAGAACAAGGCCATGAGTACGCCCAATTCTTTCTCGACCATATGGAGCCGGATCGCGATCCGTCCCTCCTCCTTTGTACGGCCCGGCTCCTGTGCTGCTTGGCACAGATCATCCGGGACACCCCGCCGCCCGCACCGCCTGGGATACACATTGACCGCAAGCGGTTCCGGCAGCTTATGGAGAAAAAAGTTGCCATGGGCCACAAGCCGGATGACCATGAGGAGCAGGGCTATATCGGCCCGGCCATGTGACCCCACGCAAAATCTACGCCTCGCAGCGATCAGAAATTCTGTTCATAGATCGCCGCGGCGAGTTGGGCATTGCCAAAGTCGATCACCGTCCAGCCCAGGGATACATCCTGGCCCTCGCAAAGCGCAAGCAGCCGGGGGTTGAGTTCCCTGGCGTAACGATACGGGTGTCCGAACTTCATATGCCCCTTGGTGCTGAGGAACCGCAGCGCCACCGCGTCAGGATCGCCCGTCTCGGCGCAGAACGCGGCCCACTTCTCATCTTCGTCATATTCATAGCGATCCTGCACGGCGAGGGTCAGGCTGCCCACAGAGCAGCCCTCAGAGGAAAACGCCCTTGCGGGGTCGTCATAGCCGTTCTGATTCGGCCAGATGAGCGGGACACCGGCATCCTCACCAAGCCCCGCCTCGTCGTCATACCGGCGCAGGAGAACGAGCCTGCCGCGGGCTTCCCCCAAGGAGGGCAGCTCACTGCCAAGATACCAGCGCCCGGCATCCTCCTGGATGTAACGGTCAAGGACGCGCTGAAACTCCGCCACGCTTTCGTCCCCGTGTTCCTGCTTGACCGCAAAAATCACGGTCTCAGTGGGATGGGCAGAGAGAAAGGCATAGCAATCCTCCAGCACATCCTCCAGCATGAGCCGGCCGGACCAGGGTGCGGCGCCGGTTCTGCATTCGCAGAAGCCGTGGTGCAGACCGAGCCCGTCCCCGCTGACGGCGAGGCGGATATCAAGATAGCGGAAGCCGTCCTCAAGCTGCTGGCCAATGCTCCGGGCCTGGCACTTTGAGAAGAAGCCAAGCTGCACATACTGCGTCCCCGCATCATGGGTTCCGGGGATGGACAGCCCGCCCAGGGGCGCGTCGTCCGGCAGCCTCGCCATCCAGTCGGCGGATCCGGCCACAGGGGCGGCGTCCACCCGCTCTGTCAACGGGATTATAAGCAGGGCAGCCACCGCAAGGAGCAGTGCCGCGAGGATACCGCCCAATCCCATCAGCAGGAAGCGTATCCCCTTCTTTGGGGCTTTTTGCGTGTTCCGCATCGTTTCTCCCTCCTATATCTCAGGTGCACCCATCAACAGGCACTTCATTCGGCATTTTCTATAGTTTACTCGTTTTTGCCTATTTCCGCAAGAGGCCAGAGCAGGCAAAAAGATATGTCTGGATTGATAATTCTTCCTGTTTGCCATAGCTATCTCCACCATCATGTGGTATGGTGTGTCGCTGCGAAGGAGGGATACACGATGTACGACTACATGAGAGCATTGGAGGACAGGTTCAATTCCAAGGCAAAAGCCGACCCGCAGCGCCGGGAGCTTGAAGCAAAGCGTCAACGGGTTGCCGCCCTGCTGGACAAAGAAGGCCGAAAGAAGCTGCTCCGGCTGGTGGATGCCCACACAGCGGCACAGGAGGGAACAGCACTGGACAGCTTTATCGCCGGTTTCCGTCTGGCCTGGGGAATCGCGATGGAGCTGGCCTCAGACGGCAGTTACTCCTACCAGCAGGAATGGGAGCAGCTAAGCCGCCTCAAACACGATCAGGAAGGAGTTGAACCACATGAGTAAGCGCCGGCCATCCGGTGACGGCATGGTGCGCAAACGGGAGGACGGCCGCTGGGAGGGGCGGATCGTAGTGGGGCACAAGGCGGACGGCGATTCCATTTTCCAGTATGTCCTCGCACCCACGCAAAAGGCCCTCTTGGCCAAGCTGCACCAAGATATTGAAACTTTCCGGGGCGTGGAGCTGTGCGAGGACAGCCGCATGACGCTGGCCCAGTGGCTGGATCGCTGGCTGGACGAGTACGCAGCCCTACGCCTTCGGGATAGTACGATGGGCAGCTATCGTATGTACGCCGAACGGTATATCAAGCCCCGTCTGGGGAACAAAAAGATAAACTCGATCACGGCGGCGGACATCCAACGGATGTACACAAAGCTGAAAAAGGAGGGCCGCGTCCGTGAGCATCCCCAGCATGGCCGCGCCCTCTCCGCCAGCACCATCCGCCGTATTCACACCATGCTCCACCGGGCTATGGCGGACGCGGTTCGCGCCCATATCATTCCGCGCAATCCCACCGAGGGGCTGACGCTGCCCAAGGCGGACAGCCCTGCCAAGCGTGTCCTCACTGACAAAGAACTGGACAGGTTCATGGAAACCATCAACGCCGATCCTCTCTGGCATGACTTCTTCTACACCGAGCTGACCACCGGCCTGCGCCGGGGTGAAATCTGCGGGCTCCAATGGCACGACTTCGATGCCGGGGCGGGAACGCTCCAAATCAGCCGCACCCTGCACAGAAAAACAGGCGGCGGTTTTGAAACGGGGGAAACAAAAACCGGGCGGGGGAAGCGCAAAATCCTGTTGCCGGACAGCGCCGCGAACCTGTTGCGGAAGCGGCAGAAAGCGATTCCCGGCAAGTGGGTATTTCCCGATCCGCTCAAGCCAGAGCAGCCTATTCCTCCTGATGCGGCCTATCGGCGGTTGCAATCCTTGCTGCGTGAAGCAGGGATTTCGGAAAATATCCCGTTCCACGGATTGCGTCATACCTTTGCCACCCATGCGTTAGCTTCCGGCGTGGACGCGAAAACGCTCTCCGGCATTCTGGGGCACACCGACGCCGCGTTCACGCTGAACACCTATACCCATGTCACCGGCGATATGCAGCGGCAGGCATCGGCGATCGTAGGGAATTTTATGGAAGACATTTTCGGAAAGGAGTTGAAACCTTGGCAAAGCGCAGAAAACGGGGCGACGGAAGCGTCCACCTGAGAAAGGACGGCCGGTGGGAAGGCCGGGTGGTGGTGGACTATGATGACAAGGGCCTCCCCATTACCAAAAATGTACTGGCAAAAACGAAAACAGCCTGCTTAGAGAAACTGAAAGCGCTAAAAGAGTCCTGTGGTGAAAAACCAAACGAAAATATGCGCCCGGATATGGCCTTCGGCGAGTGGCTGGACTTTTGGTATCAGAACTACTCCAAGCCAAAACTGCGGCCTAAGTCGCAGCTTGACTATGAAAACAGCATTTATCGGCACATCGTCCCCGCTCTGGGAAAGATCCCACTATCCGAACTGACAGCCAATGATCTCCAGCAATTCTACGCCCAGCTGAAGAAAAGCGGGCGGCTGAACCGCACGGAAACCTATGGCGAGGGCCTCTCCGACCGCATGGTGCGGGCCTGCCACACCCGGTGTCTCACGGCGCTGAACCGGGCCATAGCGGACGGCCTGATCCGCGTCAACCCCGCCGCCGACTGTAAGCTGCCGCCCCAAAACCCGAAAGAAATGCAGCTTTTATCCCGGGAGGAAATGCAGAGATTTCTGATTCAGGCGAAGGAAGAAGGATACTACGAGTTGTTTCTTCTGGAGCTTGCCACGGGTCTGCGCCGGGGAGAGGTACTGGCGCTCCAGTGGGACGATTTGGACTTCAAGACAGGGGCGCTCCGCATCCAGCGCCAAGTCTACCGGGCCAACGGTGAGCTGGTGGTGTCCTCGCCCAAGACGAAAGCGGCCCTGCGTACCATCATCCTGCCGCCCGCCCTGCTGGGAGTGCTGGAAGAACACCGTCAGCAAGTGGATTCCCGCTGGATGTTCCCCTCCCCAACGAAGCAGGACTTACCCCTTGACCCAGCTACCGTCCGGAAACGCCTCCAGACGATTCTGGAACACGCGGGGTGTAAAAAGGTTCGCTTTCACGATCTGCGCCACCTTTTCGTGACCACCGCATTGGAAAATGGGATGGATATGAAAACCCTGTCCGCCATCATTGGGCACGTCTCGGCCAAGACCACGCTGAATGTCTACACCCATGTCACCGATACCATGCGGCAGACTGCGGCGGTGAAAATTGACCGAGGAATCGGCAAGTGTGAGCCGCCAAGCGGCTCCGGCAAGGGTTTACTCACCCAGACGCCGAACCCTCCCCCAAAAGCCCCGTTTGAGCCCTACAAGGGCAAGATCCGAAAGCCGGGGACAGGCTGTGTGACACAGATCAACGACCATCTCTGGGAGGGAAAATTTTCTCCCAAGTGGCCCGATGGCAAGAAGCACTCCCGCAGTGTCTACGCCAGCACCGAAACCGAGTGCGAGGAAAAGCTGGCCGGGCTGATTCAACAGATGAAAGCGGAGATTGCGGAAGCCAGACGATTGGTTTCTGAGGGGAACTGGGAAGCGGCCATGGTGCTGGCTACGCAAAAGCAAGCACGGGGGACAAGAAAAATGGATCTTCTCGCGTAGGAACGAGGGAAGATTTACTACGCCGTAATCAGTAGAGCGTCCCGCGCAAAACAAAAAGCAGGTTCCGAATTGCCCAATCTGCCCCCGAACAAAACCTGGGGCAGATTTTTCTGTCTGTGGTCATTTATGTGGTCAAGCCCAAAGTGCGAAAAATAAACGCATCCAAAAAGTGAGAAAAAATAAGAAAAATCCGCCCGAAACCAACGGTTTCAAGCGGATTTGTGGTGGACGATACAGGACTTGAACCTGTGA
>CANOBV010000143.1 GCA_947564255.1 uncultured bacterium
GGACAGTGTTGCCAAATTTATGATTTTGAAGAGATATTATCACTTTCCGGCGGACTTTATTTTTCAAACAGGCCTTAGTTATGAATTCTGCATCCCTCCTGCTCCGACCGCATTCTACTCCGGCTTGCAGCCTGATTTTATCATGAAAGTGGACAATCTGTCCGGCATACCATCAAGCAGGAGGCGATTCCATGACGACAACTGTTGAATATAAAGCACAGGTTATCAACGGCAGAGAATATCAGCTCAAGATCACGCGGCAGAAAGGCCTCCAGGAGGTGGTTTTGAACGGGGAGCGGGTGATGGTTGAGGAGGCTGCGTTTGTTGAGTGGCCGGGAAAAATGGGAACGAGTAAAAACTACACTGTCGCCCGCAAGCCCAAAAGCCCGGAAGAGAAGGCCGCATTTTTGGCGCAAGTGCGCGAAATTGCCACAGACGGCCTCATTAGACAGGGGATTTGGTAGGGTGAAACCGATGGAAAACTATATGGAATGTCCCTGCGCCGCGCGAAGACAAAGAGGGGGAACACTCCATGAAAAAACGCCGTTACGGGCCGTTTGTTACGCCGGCCATGCTGGCGGGCCCGGCCTTGGCGCTGCAGGTTCGGTTCGGCGTTACACACAGGTAGGGCAGTATATGAAGCAGTGGACAAGCCTTGTGGCGCTGTGCATTGTACTGCTGCTCGCCGGAGAAGGATAAGCTTATTTGGGCATCCGCCCCCGGAGGGGGTGGATGCCTTATCGGCAATTTTGAGAAATACCAGCTTCAGAGCCTGTATCCGCAGCCGCAATCACCGGATGGCGGAGAGATTTTCCGCCATCCGCGGAGCAGAGGGCGTTTATGTTCTGGGCCTGTAATTCAATCCCTCTGGGTAAAAGAAATTTATTTTTTTGTCCGACAAGCGGATGGTCAGCTCCCTGGCCCGCAGCGGTTCGCCGTCCACCACCGCCACCAGTTCCTTTTGGCCCTGAATGATAACAGGGTGCCCCTGCCTGTACCAGATCAGCTCCGGGTAGTCCCGGTACTTCCCGGCGGCGTACTTACTTACCAGGCGGAAGAAAGTGGTCCGGCTCACCTTGCGGACGATCAGCGTCTCCAGCAGACCGTCGTCGGGCATATTGTCTCCCACCGGCATGAAGCCGCCGCCGTAGTACCGCCCGCTGCACACGCATACGATGGTGGTTTCCCCATTGAAATGGAGGTCGCCGCAATCCACCACCGTGGGCTGGGCGATGCTTTTGAAGATGACATTGGCCAGCAGAGACAGCACGTAGGCCCCCATGCCGGAGACCAAGGGGAGGCTGTTATATTTGTCCTTGTCCACGGCGATGCGGGAATCCAGCCCCACACATACGATGTCCAGCCCCAGCATTCCATTGCAGTCGATGAGGTCCATGGCGGCCTGGGGGCCCTTTGACAGGGCGTTCAGGTCGGTGAAGCGGCTCTTGTTCTCCCTGCCGAAAATCTTCAGAAAGTCGTTTCCCGTGCCGGTGGGCACGTTGGTGACAGCGGCATTGTCAAAGCCCGCCGCGCCGTTCACCACCTCGTTGAGGGTGCCGTCTCCGCCGCAGGCGTAGATGCGCACAGGGTCGCCGGATGCCGCCGCCTCCCGGGCGGTCCGCCTGGCGTCTCCCGGTTCCCCGGTGAATGTGATCTCATAGGGAAGGTCCAGGGCCTGAATGTTGTCCACCAGGGCCTGAGTGCTCCGCTTTTTTCCCGCCGAGGGGTTGATGATGAAGATGTGTTTCATATCGTCCTCACAAACTCCATTCCGCTCCGCCCGCCTTGCGGCGGGCATCCGCTCTATTTCGGTGCTCGTCCTCTCCAAAGCGGACCCGCTGCGCTGGGCTCCGCTTTGGGGCGCGGCTTTGCCGCGCTGGAAGGGCACTCCTACAGGTACGTAAATAGGTCACACTTGATCATGCCGTTATACAGTTTTCGCTTTTTGTCGGCGGGCCGTCCGAAGGAGCGCTCAAACTCGGTGTGGGAGGACAGTACATCCACCTCCCAGCTGGGAGGCAGCGTCCGCGCCGCCCTGCCGAACGCCCGGTACAGGTCCTCCGCCTCCTTTTTCTCCAGCAGCCGCTCCCCGTAGGGCGGGTTGGTCACCACCCGCCCCCTGGGCTCGTCCCGGTGGAATTTAGCGGCGTCCGCTGCCTCAAAGCGTACCGTGTCCTCCACCCCGGCCAACTGGGAGTTGTGCCGGGACAGCTCCACGGCGGCGGGGTCGATGTCCCCGCCCCAGATGTCGTAGGCGCCGTGGAACTCGTGGTCCATGGCCTCCTCTGCGGCGTCCATCCACAGCTTGGAGGGCAGCCAGTTCCACCGCTGGGCGGCAAAGGAGCGGTTGAGGCCCGGAGCCCGGTTCTTGGCGATGAGGGCCGCTTCGATGGGGATGGTGCCCGAGCCGCAGAAGGGGTCGCAGAAGGGGTCCCGGCCCTTGTACCGGGACAGAGACACCAGCGCCGCCGCCAGGGTCTCCCGCAGGGGGGCGCCCATGTTTTGGGCCCGGTAGCCCCGCTTGTACAGGCTGTCGCCGGAGGTGTCCAGCATTAGAGTTACTGTATCCTTTAAAATGGAGAACTGCACCTGGTATAAGGTTCCGGTTTCCGGCAGGATCTCCAGGCCATATGCTGACCCGAGCCTTTTGCACAGTGCCTTTTTCAGAATGGATTGGCAGGCGGGCACCGAGTGGAGCTGGGAGCTCACCGAGTAACCCTTCACCGGGAAACGGCCTTCCCGGGGGATGAAATCCTCCCAGGGCAGGGCGGCGCAGCCCTCAAACAGCTCCTCGAAGGAGCGGGCCTGAAAGCTCCCCAGGCTGAGCAGCACCCTGGCCCCGCAGCGCAGGTTGAGATTCAGCCGGGGGACGTCGGCCAGAGGGCCCCGGCACAGCACCCGGCCGTTTTCCGCTTTGACCTCAGACAGCCCCAATTTTTTCAACTCATAGGAGACTGTGCTCTCCACCCCCATGAGGGCGGGTATGACGAACTGTAATGTTTGTTCCATAAGACGCTCCGAAAGAATTTTTTGAAAAACCTTTGACCTGCTTTTTGGTGTTCACGCCCGGCGGGCGGGGATACCGCGGAAAAGCTTTTTGAAAAACCTTTGACTTGCTTCTGGGCACTCCCGCCGGTTGGGCGGAAGTACCTGGGGAAAAATCTCAAAAGTTTTTTTGAAAAATCCCTTGACTTTACATTTGATGGAAGGTGTAGTATGATGTCGAAGGGAGAGGAAGGGCTTTACAAAAAACAGTATAATGTAAAATGGAAGCGCTGGCAACAATAATATAGTCCGGAGCGAGAAAAACTTCTTTTCCCCGGTCAGATTTTGTGCTACAATTAAATGGAAGCGAGAAAGGAGTGAAGGCTATGCCCGATATGCAATCCATACTGATGATCATGTGGCTGGTGCTGCTGATCGTCTTCGCCGCCAGCGAGGCCGTCACCGTGGGACTGACCTCCATCTGGTTTGCCGCCGGGGCGCTGTTCGCCCTCATTGCCGCCCTGCTGGGCGGGCCGCTGTGGGTGCAGATCACCCTGTTTCTGGCGGTGAGTCTGCTGTGTCTGGCGGCGGTGCGCCCCCTGGCCAAAAAGCACTTGAACGACAAGGTGGAGCCCACCAACGCCGACCGGGTCATCGGGGCCCAGGCCCAGGTGACGGAGGACATCGACAATGTCCACGGCAAGGGTGCGGTGGTCGTCCGGGGGATGACCTGGTCCGCCCGGAGCCAGGACGGCGGGCCCATCTCCGCCGGGACCATGGTGCGGGTGCTGCGCATCGAGGGGGTCAAGGTATTCGTGGAGCCCATTGCCGCCCCCGTCCCCACAGGGGAATCCGGAAACTGGTAAGAGGCACAGCCATGAAAAAAGCGCTGCTGGCCGCTGCCGTCACGCTGGGCGTGGGGTATCTTGCGCTGGCCCTATTCTGGAATGTGGGCGGCGGCGGATATCTGGGCCTGCTGGTGGCCATCGCCGTCATGGGCGGCTTCATCATCTATTTCAACGACAGCAAAAAATGATTGCGTAGAAAAAAGAACTATATTTAAGGAGGTAGTCAAATGAAAACATTCGCGCTGGCCGGAGCAATCGGTCTGGAGGGCCTGGTGGGCCCCATCATCGTCCTGCTCATCATCGTAATCCTGTTGGCCATCCTGGCGGCCAATATCAAGGTGGTCCAGCAGTCCAAGGCCGTGGTCATTGAGCGGCTGGGCGCTTTCCGCGCCGTATGGGGAGTGGGCCTGCACCTGAAGGTTCCCTTCATTGAGCGGGTGGCCAAGACCGTGTCCCTGAAGGAACAGGTGGTGGATTTCGACCCCCAGCCCGTCATCACCAAGGACAATGTCACCATGCAGATCGACACCGTGCTCTATTTCCAGATCACCGACCCCAAGCTGTACACCTACGGCGTGGAGCACCCCATGAGCGCCATTGAGAACCTCACCGCCACCACCCTGCGCAACATCATCGGCGACCTGGAGCTGGACCAGTCCCTCACCAGCCGCGACCATATCAACACCCAGATGCGGGCCATCCTGGACGAGGCCACCGACCCCTGGGGCATCAAGGTGAACCGTGTGGAGCTGAAGAACATCATGCCGCCCCGGGATATCCAGGAGTCCATGGAGAAGCAGATGCGGGCCGAGCGCGAGCGCCGTGAGGCCATCCTCCAGGCCGAGGGCCAGAAGCAGTCCCAGATTCTGGTGGCAGAGGGCGAAAAGCAGTCCGCCATCCTCCGGGCCGACGCGGCCAAGCAGGCCAAGATCATGGAGGCCGAGGCGGAGAAGACCGCCAAGATTCTGGCCGCCGAGGCTGAGTCCGAGGCCATCATGAAGGTCCAGCAGGCCACCGCCGACGCCATCAAGCTCATCAACGAGGCCGCCCCCGGCGAGGGCGTGCTGAAGATCAAGGCCCTGGAAGCCTTCCAGAAGGCCGCCGACGGCCGGGCCACCAAGATCATCATCCCCAGCGAGCTCCAGGGGCTGGCCGGTATGTGCGCCGCCGCCAAGAGCGTGTTTGACACCGTGGAGCCCAACCCGCCTAAGAAATAAATCGTGTACGAGTATCAATACGCCTCTGTGAAAATCGGGGGAACGCTGGGCGCCAGAGATGAGCACCGGGAGATCATTGACCGTTACGCCTCCAAGGGGTGGCGGTATGTGGGATATGTACCCACCCGGGTGGTGGGTTACGGCTCGTTGGACAAGATCGACCTGATCTTTGAGCGGGAAGTATGAAGTATAACGAACAGGAGCGGCCCTGCGGGGCCGCTCCTGTCCCGCGGATATTGGAAAGGGGGCAAAAGCTGTGAAGAGCGTCAAGCCGGGCCGGGGGCCCTCCGGCATGAGCTTTGTGGGCTCCGTCATCGCCGTCTGCTTCGGTGTGTTCTGGACCATCTGCGCTTTTTCCATGACGGCGGACGGCGGATTTGGCCTGATCGGGGCGATTTTCCCTCTGTTCGGGGTACTGTTTGTCGTTATGGGCATCGCCCAGGCGGCCTACCACCACAAAAACGCCACCGGAAAGGACCGCTACTCCGCGTTCGACATTACGGAGGACGGAGAGGAGGGCGACCCCGGCCGGCGCTGGGTGAAGGATGGAGAGCCTTGGGATGCGCCCAAACCCCAGCGTCCGGAGGGCGGCGGTCGGTTCTGTCCTTATTGCGGAGTCAGACTCCAGGGCGATTTCCGGTTCTGCCCCAAGTGCGGTCGGGAGCTGCCCCTTTGAGACAGCAGAAAAAGAGCGGCTTTCCATATGGGAAGCCGCTCTTTTTTGCGCAAATCAGTTTACAGGGTGCTGCCAAAGTCGGAGACGATGGCCTGGCCGGTGATGGCACGGGACTCGTCGCTGGCGAAGAACAGGATGATGTTGGCTACGTCGTCGGGCATACACACGCCCACCCGCATGTCGGAGTGCTTGGCCATCTGGCCGAACATGTCCGGGTCCTGGTTGTCGGGGCGCATGTTGGCCACCATGGGAGTAGCGATGGAGCCGGGGCACACCGCGTTGCAGCGGATGCCGGTGCCCGCGAAGCGCAGGGCGGTGTGGCGGGTGACGCCCACGATGGCCGCCTTGGAGGACACGTAGGCCGCGCCGCCGCAGCCCATCACGCCCGCCACCGAGGCCACGTTGACGATGGAACCATAGTTGGCTTTTTTCATCTCGGCCAGCGCCTCCCGCATGCAGTACATGGTACCCTTGGCGTTGATGCCCAGGATGCGGTCCATGTCCTCGTCGGTCACCTTGTCGATGGGCTT
>CANOBV010000144.1 GCA_947564255.1 uncultured bacterium
ATGGTCTCTTTGAGTATGTGTTGATAAATGTCCGCCTCTTTTTCTGTGACATCCATCACACCGGTATCGAAATAATTTTGAACCTTAGCCAGGTCGCCATCCCTGGTGGAGCAGTCAAACAAAAGATGAATGCCGTCCCCATACTTCTCACGCAGCGCGGACAGACAGTCCAGCGTCAGGTTGTTTCCGGTCAGCCTGTCCGATATTTCTTCCGGCGTCCGCCAGACATCCGCCGCAATGGAACGCCAGTCATCATGCAGCAGCAGCGCAGCGTCCACCAACACATTTTTGCTTTTTGCGTTTGGAAAGTAATTTGTAAATATATCGTCGGAGAGAAGCGCTGTGGCGAATCCCCCGGCGCTGTAGCCGGTTACGACAACAGCTTCCGGGTCGCTGACACCCGCAAGTTCCATCACCTTCCGCATAGTTTGTGTGTAGTTCACATAGCCGTTATGATAGAGAATCTTCTCTTTCCCGTCGCGGTCAATGTAGTGGAATTCCCCTGTGCCCGCGTGAAAGTCCCCCGTCGCGTAAGGAAACAGGATGACGCTCCAATTCTCAAAAGGGCTGCCCTCCACCTCAGCGGCAAGACCGCCCATGTTCATCGTGAGATTGGCCAGCATATCAATCGAAACTTCTGTGGTATTATAGGTGTCATCTCTGGCTGTTTCTTCGTTGATACTGACCCCACCACCCGCAAAATATATCATTACCTTGTTTTCACTGCCCTTTTTGAAAAACGCGCGGTATTCACCACCCTCAGAGGTTTTCATCTCACTGCCGGCAACGCGATACCATTTCCCGGCAGTCGGGTTTTCTTTCAGCGTTGGATATTGCAATATAAACATATAGACACAGACAATTACCGCTGCAAGTATTGCAAAGATAATTCCCAACACCTTCAAAATAGGATGTTTTTTCCCGCTGCCCACATTACCGAAATTGCAATTTTTCATCTCTCACACCTCATGACATTTCTTCTTCCGCTGATAATGTGCTAATTATAGCGCCTACACGCTAAAAGTCAATATATCGCCTGAAAATGTTACAAAAACCGCATAATGTAGCATCGATTTCACATCACCCGCAGTCAATCATTCCCAAAAGTTTCCAGCTGGATTTTCGACAGCTGCCGAAAATCCCGCTGGAAGCTTTTCAATATAAGGCCGACCGTCAAAACGCCTGCTGTTTCAGCAGCTTCGCCATTTCCTCCGGGGACTCCTGCATCCCCCGGGCTACCCATTCCGCAATCCAGCCATAGATGCCGTTGGCAATAAAAGCCGTGGCGTAGGCCGTATGATTGGGAAATTCCGGCCGAGGTCCCACATTGGTCAGCAACACATCCTTAAAGAGATAAAACAGGCCTTGGTTGTGTAAAAGGCGGTAGAATCCATCATTTTGCACCATATAGGCAAACAAGTCGGCGGTAGCCTCATGTTCGGACGCCGCTTTCCCAGCTTGAGCACGCTCCCAGGCTTTATAGGTCACATTCATATGTTCCCGCAGGATGTCCTCTTTTTCTTTAAAATTTCGGTAAAAGGACACCCGGTGGACCCCGGCGGCTCCGGCAATCTCGCTGATGGAGATATCCCGCAGATTCTTCTCCTTCAACAGCTCCAGCAGTGCGGCAGTGAGCTGCCGTTTTACATAAGTATTGCGTTCCGTATTGTTCATGGTGCTGCATCCCCCCCTTTTTTGCAGCACTTTTCCTATTTGCCTGACACGCCATGACCTCCCGCCGGTGAAGCTGATATTCGGAGCGTTAGGCCCCTTTTGCTTCCACCAACCAAGAGGGAATGGAAGGCTATCCGGCTGGAAGCGTCGGCGTCCAGTGGTGCTGACCATACAGGTCTGTAAAACGGTAAGCCGCCTGGGTAACGCCCTCCAGCGGCACATCGCTGACCGTCAGCTCCTCTTCAGTGACCACCAGCGGCTCTCCCAGCAGATAGCTGTCCTGATAGTCCCCGCCATAGCTGTAATAATCGCACAAAAATTCCAGTGTATCACCGGGCTGCAGGCCGGTCTCGCTCTTTGCCACTGTATCGGTCTCTCCATTGAGGTAGACCGACCGCACTCCGGCCACAAACCCGTGGGGCCGGTCACGGTCAAACACCAGGATCAGCTCTGCCCGCGCACCGTTGTGCAGCACCGGCACCCGGCCCATAATCATATAGCTGGTCCCATCATCCATGGTCGCGGTGTGGTAGTAAGCTACCGGCTGGCCGTTAACTGCCAGCCATGTGCCCTCGTTCACCCCCAGCAAACCGCCGGAGCTATCGAACTCAAACACATTATCCAGCCCCAGGTCGATATAGCCCTCTCCATCGTCATAGAACATGTTCAGCTCAAGTTCCTGAACCAGCCCCCATTGCTGTTCGTTCAGGCGCAGCACCGGTATGCCGTCCTCCCCGGCCTGCCACACCAGATTTTCCTTTGGAAAACGGTTTTCAGCCAGATAACGGACGGTTTCCTCCTCGTTCATAGCGCGGTCGCTCAGAAAATCAGTATTTTCCTCCGTCAGACCGGAAACCCGGCCAAATCCACCGCTCAAAAATTCCTCCAGCAGCGCGGAAACCATATCCCCACCGCCGGAACTGCCTCCCAAATTACCCAGTAGGGAGGGCAGCGGGGATGCTGTGCCGCCGGAAGCGGCCTGCCCGCTGGCGGCCAGACCGGCGAACTGCCTGATACACCGGCTGTAGGACTCATCCATGCCAATTTGCCGGTAAGTGGACACCGCCCGGTCCACGCAGGAGGTTTTCCGGTACGGAAAGTAGATTGACAGTCCATAGGCGTTGGTCATATCGGAGGAGGTTCGGTTGTATTTCACCGCGCCCAGCAAAGCCTCAGCCAACGCTTCTCCCTCCCGGGTCCCCAGATTTTTCGCCAGATGCACCAGGTCCACCTGGTCGATCTGGTTGGACCGGGCGAACTCCCGGGCGCCGCTGCGGGCATTGGAAACGGCCTGATACTGTTTGTCCTGGATCAATTTGGCCGTGGACTTGGAGAAGTCCGCCAGCACATCAGGCAGTACAGCCTCCAGCTCTGCCAGGTCCACCACGGACAGGGTGGTGGACTGTCCCCGGCACTTTTGCGCGCAGGTTTCCACAAAGCTGTCCACAATCTCCCTCCCCATCTGAACGGTGGGCATGGAAGGATTCTCCCCCAGAGCTGTGAGCCAGTTTGTGTAATACCAGCCGACTCCCGGCTCGGTTTCCTCTGAAGCGATGAGATAGTCCGCGTACTGCGCCATGGTCAGGGCCGTCTCTGCCGTAGCCATGAGGCAGGCGTCAAAGCCGATGAAGTCAAAGCGGACTCCGGCGGCCTTCAGCGCCTTATCCAGCCCGGCCAGATCCATAGAACCGCTGGCGGCAAACTTTTCGTCGTAGCCGTAGCCGCTGACAGAGCCTCCGCCGTGGTCCCAGAGGATCAGCCCGTACCGGCTGGCCGGAAACCGTTCGGCGCACCACTGGATGTACTCGGACAAGACGGCAGGATCTGTCATGGACACACTGCCCAGATTCTTTTCCAGGCATAGCATCTGGCCATCCTTTATCTGCCATATCTGGTTGGCGGAACTGCTGACGGCATTATTCTTCCATGCCTTGCAGCCCCCGGTGTATACCAGTAGATTGACGGCACGCCCAAATCTGGCGTTCAGCATCTCCTGTAGGTCGGAAGTACCCATACCGCTGCGGGACTCCAGGTCCGTACCGCACATGTAGACCATGATGGTAGCCGTATCCCTGCCGCCCCCCAGCAGCCTGGTATATTTTTCCCGGGCTCCGGGCGCTACAGACTCGTCCAACCGCCCTGTGTTAGCCTCACCCTGCCAGCCGGCGGAAACGCTGCCGCCCCCCAATCCGCTCAGCAGCTGTGCCCAATCGGTGCTTCCACTCCCCTGCGGCTGCTGTTGCTGCTGACCTGTGGATGGGGGCTGGGATACGCCGGGCTGATTCCCCAAAAGGGCGGTGAGCCCTCCCCCGCCGCCCAGCAGCAGGGCCAACAGCAAAATGATCAGCTTCATACCGCCGCCCCGGTTTCCAGAGCTTCTTGTCCCGCCACCAGACGGTTGTCCGCGTCCTGAATGACCGCTGGGGCTGCCCACCGGGCCGGTGCCCAGGCCTGCGCCCCGCTTTTGCACCGTTTTGCCGGAGCCGGTCACATGCTTCTCCCTGCCCCTGGGCCTGTTGTTCTCCATAAATTATTCTCCCTTTCTTTCCATAAAGAGTTTCCCGTAATGTTTGCAGTATAGTGCATTGTCAAAAAACCGTCAAGATTTTTTCGCGGATCTTCTCCGCAGCCCTGCCGTCAGAACATAAATCACCCTTTACAACGCGGCAAGACTCCTATATAATAATCAAATGGAAAATATGGCATGTGCCGCGGAAGGATGAAAGTACCATGCTTCAATTTGACGAATACCGGGTGAAGCTCAACAATTTAAAGCCGGAGCTGGATAAGCTGGGGGAAGCCCTGGACCTTGACAGCGCCCGGCGGGAGTTGGACGAACTCCATGCCCAGTCCGCCGCCGACGGTTTCTGGGATAATGTGGAAAAGGCCAAGAAGGTGCAGAAGCGCATCAGCAACCTGGAGGACAAGGTGAACGCCCAGGCCAAGCGGGAGGGCGCCTGGGACGATTTGATGACCCTGTGCGAGATGGGCAACGAGGAGGAGGACGAGTCCCTCATCCCCGAGGTAGAGGCGGGCTTTGACGCCCTGGTGAAAGAGATGGAAACCGCGCGGCTGTCCACCCTGCTGTCCGGAGAGTACGACAACTCCACCGCCATCGTCTCCCTCCAGGCCGGGGCGGGGGGCACCGAGGCCCAGGACTGGGCCCAGATGCTCTATCGCATGTACACCCGCTGGGCGGAGCGACACGGCTTCTCCTATTCCGTACTGGACTATCAGGACGGAGACGAGGCGGGCATCAAGTCCGCCGCCATCCGTATTGAGGGGGATAACGCCTACGGCTATCTGAAGAGCGAACATGGCGTCCACCGGCTGGTGCGCATCTCCCCCTTCGACGCCAACGCCCGGCGGCAGACCTCCTTTGCCGCCGTGGAGGTCATGCCCGAGCTGGACGACAGCGTGGAGGTGGACATACGGGACGAGGACATCGAACGTCAGGTGTACCGCTCCTCCGGCGCCGGCGGCCAGCACATCAACAAGACCTCCTCCGCCGTCCGGCTCATCCACAAGCCCACCGGCATCGTGGTGTCCTGCCAGACGGAGCGCTCCCAGTTCCAGAACGAGGAGACCTGTATGAAGATGCTGCGCTCCAAGCTGATGCAGATCAAAGAGCAGGAGCACCTGGACAAGATCTCCGACATCAAGGGCGTACAGCTCAAAATCGAGTGGGGCAGCCAGATCCGCTCCTATGTGTTCATGCCTTACCAGCTGGTGAAGGACAACCGCACCGCTTTCGAGACCTCCAACGTCAACGGGGTGATGGACGGCGACCTGGACGGCTTCATCAACGCCTACCTCACCGCCGCCGCCACCGGCAGCTGGGCGGCAAAATAAAGGCGTCCTCTCTCACCTCAGGCTGAGGGATTCTCTTTTGGCTGTGTGGTTACCGAAAGCTGAGTCACAAAGTAATACAAAAACGGCTTCGGTCCCGGGACCGGAGCTGTTTTTTGTCCCAAAAATCCGGCAGGGAGAAATTTGGACAATCTGCGTAAATATGGTTGAAAAAGCTGAAAAAAATTTGTATAATAACAGATATGGCCGGTCTGCCTTTATCTGGTAAGCCGGACCAAAGTAGAAGGGAAAGGTGAGCAAATGAAAGCAAAGAGCAAAATCCTGGCGCTGCTGCTGTCGCTGGTCATGGTGTTCAGCCTGATGGTCCCCGCATTCGCGGACGACGATGTGGCCACTCCAAGCGACGAACCGACGGCAAGCGACAGCGCCAAGCCCGAAGAGGGCGACCCGGAGGAGTCTGCTGACCCAGAGGCCAGCGAGGCCCCGGAAGAGGCACAGAAGATCGTCATTCTCCACACCAACGATGTCCACTGCGGCATCGACCAGGTGAAAAAGGACGACGCGGTCACCAACATCGGCTACGCAGGCGTGGCGGCCTACAAAACCGAGATGGAGGCCCAGTACGGCGAGGACAACGTCACCTTGGTCGACGCGGGCGACGCCATCCAGGGCGGCCCCATCGGCACCCTGACCAAGGGCTCCGCCATCGTGGAGA
>CANOBV010000145.1 GCA_947564255.1 uncultured bacterium
AGCACCGAGGGGCGGGCGCACTTGGCGATGGCCTGTTCCTCCTGCCTGTGCCCGCTGTCGATGTTCAGCAGGGCGTCCAGCGCCGCGAGGCGGGTGGACTTCTCCCGCAGCTCGTCCTCCTGGGGGAAGGGCTTGCCCACCTCCCCCTTTGCCGCCTCCTGCTGGGCGAACAGGTTGTCAAGCTGGGCCTGGATCGCCACCAACCGCTCCGGCATCTTTTCCAGCGCGTGGTCGATGCGGATCAGGTTGCCGCGAATGTCCAGGCTCAGGTCGGTCTCATGGGTCATCTCGCCTTTCAGCGCCAGCTTATGCTTGAACAGGCTGACGCACACCGACATGGAAAACCCGCGATAGCTGCCGATCAGGACCGGCTCCGTGTCCTTGACCTCTTTGCAGGCTTCCAGCAGCGCCGTCCCCGCCGCCTCCCGGTCCTCATAGGCCGTCCCCTTTATTACCATTCCGGCAAACCCCTGGGAGACCTCCCTGGTAACGGCGGCGGGTGCCGCAGGTTCCGCCCCCTCGCCCTGCCCCTCCGCCGCGGGCGCGGGGACGGGGATCTCCTTGATAATGGTGGGATGTGGATGCTCCGCCAGGGTTTTCATGTCGGCGTTCAGCCCCTCAATGTAGCCCTGGTACTGCCTGATCTGCTCCGGGAAATGCTTCATCAGGTTGTCCTCCAGCTCGTACTGCTTGCTTTGATGGGCCGCTTTCATGATCTTCAGCCTGGACACGTCCACATCCAGCTCCATACGCTCCTTGATGCGGGGGTCCCCGGCGCACAGGGCCTTGATCTCGGCATAGGACAGCGCCGCCTCGTCCACATCCTCGCAGGAGCGCACCGGGGATTTGGAGGTCATGATCTGCGAGATGAACTTCTGCTTGTTCTCCACTGTCTGCCACAGGTAGGCGTCGAAGGTGCCCTCGGTGACATAGCGGTACACATGGACCTTCTCATTTTTGTTGCCCCGGCGCTCGATACGGCCCTTGCGCTGGGTCAGGTCGGACGGACAGACTTTGCGGACAATCTATTTGCTATGCCGCTTTCCGGGCGGCGGCACGTCTGCGCCGTGTGCTTTCCGTACTCTGCCGGGTGCGTATCCTTTGGGCGCATGGCTTACAATATTTTGCCGCCGCCGAACCGGGCGTGAACTCCATCCCACAGCATTGGCACCGCCTGGGGGAGAGAGGGGCCGCATAGCGTTTTGTGGGCCTGATATGTAACTCGTTGGAGAGAACCCCAACGAATTTGTAGTAGATTTTGATGGTCTGCTCCATCGTGCCGTCCTCTTTCTGGACACGCTCTCCCACCGTGATTTTCTCAATCAGGGCGTTGACCATAGCGGCGGACAGCTCGGCGGCGTCGGCGTACCCGGCAATCAGGGAGAAGAAGTCCGTTACCCCGTTGTCGGAGGTTTCCTTTTCAGCCAGTGAAGCGTTGATTTCCTCTATCCGGGCCGAAAGCTGGGCCTGTTCCGTTTCGTACTTCCGGGAAACCATGTCAAAATTGCGCTCCGTGATACGCTCCATGACCTTATCTTCATACAGGGCTGAAAATAACTTGTCCAACTCGCCCAGCCGCTTGGACAGCTTGCGCTTCTCCCGTTCCAGCGCCTTTTGCTCGGTGGCCCCGATGGAGGATAGCTGCTGCTGAAGCTGGCGCACCCGCTTTTCATCCCCCTCCACCGCCAGCCTTGCGTAATGGCGAATATCGGCCAGCACAGCGTCAAACAAGTCCCTGGCCTCGATGGTGTGAGCCGAACAGCCCCCGGTGCCGTTGGTGCCGTAGTTGTTGCACATATACTGCACACAGTCGATGGGATCGGGCCGCTTGCGGCGGTTGGCGCTCATGGCCCGCATAGCGTAGCCGCAGTCGGCGCATTTCAGTATCCCGGAAAAGATGTTGTCAAAGCCGCTCCCGCCCTTGTCCCGCCGCCTGCTGGTCATAAGCCGCTGGACGGTATCAAACTGCGCCTGGGTGACAATGCCCTCATGGGTGTTGGGTATCACCTCCCATTCCTCGCTGGACTGGTAGATGATGTTGATGGGAGGCTGGCCTGTGCCGTCCGTGAAGGGCATGGGCTGGCCCCGGCTCAATATGGCGGCGAGGTTGAGGACAAAGGTGCTTTTGCCGTCCCCGGCGTCCCCCTGGCGGGCGTATGCTCTCCACTGATGGGCACCTGGAAGGTAAACACGGTTTTCCCCGTTTGGGTGGCGAACGGCTTGCCGTCCACCAGCAGGCTGACCGACCGCTGGTTGGAGTACACCTTTACCTTGGTGACCTCCTCCGCCCGGTTGACGTACCGGCTCTCGCACAGGTGAACAAAGGGTTCCCGGCTCCACGCTGCCTTGTAGAGATAGAATGCGTCTTTCCTGATTTTGCGGTCGAAGGTCACCAGGCCCTTTTGGTTTTCGCCCTTCTTGCCGCCTTCGTCTCAACCATCGGCGGCGAAGTCGAACAGATTCCACACATGGGTGGCCCACAGCCAGGGCCGCGCCTCGATGAGCTTCAAAATGTGCTCGTGGTAGACGCACTGGTACTGCTCGGAGTAGTCGCCCCGCTCCGGGCGGGCGGTCTGGAACTGGGGGTTGGCGTCCGCGCCGTACTCGGAGAAGCCCATGGGGCGGTTCGGGTATCTGGCGTGGTAGGCGTCAAAGAAGGCCTCATTCTGCTCCAGCTCGCCCAAATACCACCCAAAGTACAGGTTATAGCTGTTCACGTCCGGGATATCCAGGATGGGACTGTCTGTCTCCAGCATGAACACGTTGGCCATGGCGGTGGGCCGGGTGGGGTCCAGACGGTGGCACAGCCCGTTCAGCGCCCGGTGGTTGTCCAGCATATCCTCCGTCACCGCGCCGCTGGCGGTGATCTCGTTGGATAGCCCCCAGCATACGATGGACGGATGGTTATAGCACTGGGTCACCAGTTCCCGCATCTGGGTCAGGGTGTTATCCCTGCCTTCCTCCATGTGCTGGGTGATATAGGGGATCTCCGCCCACGCTACGATACCGTTCTCGTCGCACAGGTCGTAGAAGGGGATGAGGAATATCCCCTGCCGCAGCAAGGATACCAGCATAGACAGCGGCGCATTGCCGGATGCCTGCAGAAAGTTGGAACCGATGTAAAACAATCCGATGAAGGGTCCGGTGAGCACCCGGATGCGGATGATTTCCTGTCCCAGGGACAAGGCCTCCGGACGCTTGAGGAACACGAAAATGATAGGAGCGCTGAAGCAGAAACAAAGCAGTGTGGCCGCCAGCCCTACGGACATGGTGAGAATAGCCAGCTTACCCAGAGTTTCTCGCAGTTTGGTCAGATCCTTGGCCCCATAGCTGTAGGCCAACAGGGGTTGAACCCCCACGCATATGCCCATCTGCACCATGGTGATGATGGTGGTGGACTTGCTGGCTGCCGCCATGGCCGCCACCGCCAGGGTGCCATACTGAACCATTAGGTTGTTGGTCAAAGCAGAAGCGAAGCTGGTGAGGAAACTGCTGGTGCCATTGGGCAGACCGATAGCAACGACTTGCCGCAGCTCGAAGGGCGCGGCAGCGGCCAGCTTGGGGGACAGGTTCAGGCTGGAACTCTTTTTCTGGACGTATCGGATTAGGTAACCCGCTCCAGCCAGGTTGCCCAGCACTGTTACCACCGCTGCCCCCGATACGCCGAAGGGCAGCACCAGAATGAACAGTGGGTCCAGCACCATGTTGGTGACAGTAGAGATCAGGTTACCCACCATCCCCTCCTTCACGGCCCCCTCCGCCCGGACGATGTTGCCGAAAGCGGTAGTGAAAATCATCACCGGGGCTCCCAGGGCCAGGATGGAGAGGTATGTCCCGGCATAGCTCCACATCTCCTCATTGGCCCCCAGGAAGCCGAGGATGGCATTCTTTCCAAACAGGACCACTACGGCGAAGATCACGCCGAACATGACGCTCCCCCAGCAGCACAGGCTGGAGTAGAGGCTCACCCGGTCTGAATCTCCCTCTCCCATGGTTCGGGCGATGAGGGCGCAACCTCCACCTCCTACCATGGAGCCCAAGGCCATCATCATAGTAAATGCCGGGGCCACGATGGAAATGGACGCCACCTGGACGTCATCGTGGAGGCGGGCCACAAAGAACATATCGGCCATGTTATAGAGCACCATGACCAAAATATTGATGACTGCTGGCACCGCCATTGTGAAGATGTCCCGCCAGACGGGAAGCTCTTTGAATAGCCGCTCCTGTTTTTGATTCATCGGTCTTACCTCCATTCAGCCCAGCAGAGCGTTTAGGACAGTAAATTCACGAATACCGGCGCTAAAAAGGCGGTGACAACTCCGGCCAGCGCCACCGCCAGACTGCTCATGGCCCCCTCCACCTGGCCCATCTCCAATGCCTTCGCCGTTCCGATGGCGTGGGAGGCTGAGCCGATGGCGATGCCTTTGGCGATGGGGTCGGTGATCTTCAAAGCCCTGCACAGCCACTGGGCGGTCAAGTTGCCGGTGATGCTGGTAAGGATAATCACTGCCCCCACCAGCGCCGGGAGGCCCCCCAGGGTCGCCGCCACGTCCATGCCAATGGCGGTGGTGACCGATTTGGGCAGCAGTGTCGCCGCCTGTGACACGTCCAGTTTCAAAAGTACCGCTCCGCCAGCACCCTGGCCTTGTTCTCCCCCTGGTCGGCGGGGGTGAAATTCTGCCGCACCAGGTTCTTCGCCTCCACCACGTCGCCGTCGCAGAGGATGAACCGCACCGGACGCTTCAGGGAGTACAGCAGCCGGTACAGGTGGGGCGCGATGTGCCCGCCGGTGCCGCCCGCGCCCAGCATGACGATCTTCACCGGGCGGGTCATGGAAAACTTCATTAGTCAATCCTCCGAACCCGCAGATGCTCAGACCGGGGATGCAGTACCGGCAGGGTGTCCCTGCGCAGCAGCGTCACCTGGGCGCGCCACTCAGCGGGGAACACCGCGCCGAAGCTCTCCAGCACGCAGCCGGGGGGCAGGGTCAGGTAGGTGCCGCCGCAGGACATCCGCACCGTGATGTCTGGGAAGAACTTGTCCAGACGGCCCACCACGATGTAGATCCGGGTGGCCCGCTCATCTTCATCGTCCACACGGGAGAACTTGGCCTCCATGCTGTTGTGGCTGTGTATGTCGATGTAGTGCAGGTAGCGGTCCTCCGGCAGATCCTCCTGGGTCAGGTCGGCGTCGATGTGGGCCTTGGTCACCCGCTGTTTCGGGATGTGCGCCACAAATTTCTCCTCCTGTTTGTCCCAATAGATGTGGGCCAGCGCCTCAAATTCCTCCGGCCCGGTCATGCAGCAGCGGAAGAAGGAGATGATCTGGGCCAGCAGCTCCATGGGCACCAACGGAAGGGCCGGGGTAAACCCGGCCACAACCGAAGGGAGGTCGATCACGTTTTCCTTGGGGGCGATGAACTCGCCCAGCTCGCTTTTCCGCAGCTCGTACACCCTGCCGTCCGCACAGGGGATGGTGCAGATGGTCTTGTCCGACGCCCGGGCCTCCTCCAGCGTGGGGAACACCCCCTTGTAGGCGGCGATGCCCTTGCTCTGGGCGGTGACCTTGGGCTTCACCAGGCAGTCCAGGTTCTTGTCCTTGGCCTTCTTGAGGTTGTCCAGGAACGCCTTGGATCTTTCGATCTCCGACTTGACGGAGGCGATGGTGATCCCCTTGGGGTCGGTGATGGGCTTCACGGTCTTGCCGTACTCCACCGTCCAGGACACCTTCTTGCCCTCGGCCAGCTCGGGGAAATCCTCGGCCTTGGCGATACGCAGCTCCTCAAAGGTCATGCCGGGGTCGGCGATGTCCTCCCGGGCGCTGCCGTAGCAGAACACCGGGGCCTTCTCGAACAGGGATTTGGCCGCCTTCTGCTCGGCTTTGGCCTCCTGCTGCGCCATGGCGGCGGCCAGGGGGTCGATGTCCAGCAGGGGCTGCGGGGCCGGGGTTACGGGCTGCGCCGCAGGAACCGGCGCAGGGGCCGGGGCGGGCGGCACGGGCTGGACGCTCTGGAACGCAGACACCGCGGGCTGCGGGGCCGCCTGGGGCGCGGGCTGGGGCGCGGGCTAGATCGGAA
>CANOBV010000146.1 GCA_947564255.1 uncultured bacterium
GGAAATGCTGGATGAAATGGCTCTGGGAGGAGTAGGACAGCATGGCGGCGATGTCCGCGAAGTCGTAGTCGCTGAAGCGGAGGAGATTCTTCGCCATGTCGATCTTCCTCTGGCGGATGTACTCGCTGACGGAAATGCCGGTCTCTTGCTTGAAAATGCGGGACAGGTGGGCCGGGGAGATGGAGATGGCGGAGGCCAGCTCCTGGATCGTAATACGGTCCATGATGTGGACGTAAATGTAGTCGATGGCCTCCGCCACCTGCCTGGAAGAGGCGATGCGCTTTTTCAGGTTCCGCATGCGGCAGACATAGTCCAGGGCCATCTGGTCGTGGACGTAGACGATCTCCGCCATGTTGTTGCAGCAGTCCATCCGGCGGATGTACTCGTCACTGAGCCCGAAGGCCTCCTCCATGGCCATGCCGCCCTCCATGCAGAAACGGGTCAGCATGGCTGCCGTCACTACGAAGTGATAGCGCAGATTGGTCACCGGGTCCTCGGAGAGCTGCCCCACGCCCTCCATGTTCTCAAAGGCGCCCCGGCTGCAGTTCTCCTGTACCGCGTCGATCATTCCCTCCGCCACGGAGCGGTAAAACAGAAACTCCTCCCCGGGCTCCCGATGGCTGGTGACCTCCCGCTCCCCGTCGGCCTCCAGAGGCTTCCACGCCTTTGCTCCATTCATATGCACACCTCCTTCAATATCTTTCAGGGCTAGAATATATCATAGATTTGATATTTCGGCAAGAGGAAAGACGGGAGATTTTTCCGCAGGCTAACTGGAAATTATATGTAAAATACCTAAAGTCCGGCATGAATTTGATATATCTTTCTTTAATTTTGTATACGCTTTTTCGGCGGCACTTTATAATGAGGGGAGCATCACAGCAGACGGCTGTATCAAATTGGAAATAGGAGGAAACGATCGTGAAGAGAAGAATTTGGTATGCCGCTCTGATGGCCGCGATGATTCTTGGCCTTCTGAGCGGGTGCGGCTCCAGTCCCGGCGATTCGGATGTTGTGCCGGGCGTGGAGGGCAAGATCCTCAACATCTACGTGTGGAACGATGAGTTCCAGGGGAAGTTCAACGCCAACTATCCTGAGATCGACCATCTGTCCAACGACAAGTCCGTCACCTTCCTGAAGGACGGCACGGAGATCCACTGGGTCATCAACCCCACTCAGGACGGCGTCTACCAGCAGAAGCTGGACGAGGCGCTGCTCAAGCAGGACCGTGTCTCCGCCGATGAGCGGGTGGACATGTACCTGGTGGAGGCCGACTACGCGCTGAAATACATCGACCCGGAGGCCAATGTGGCCATGCCCATCTCCCAGCTTGGCATCACGGACGCGGACATCGCCAACCAGTACCGCTACACCTTGGACGCCATGCGGACGGCTGACGGCGAGATCCGGGGCCTCAGCTACCAGGCGACCCCCGGGATGCTGGTCTACCGCCGCTCCATCGCTAAGGCCGTTCTGGGCACCGACGACCCGGAGACCGTGGCCGCCGCCGTCTCCGACTGGGATAAATTCTATGAGACGGCGGAGCGGATGAAGGACGCCGGCTACTACATGTACTCCGGCCGGGCCGACACCTACCGGGTGTACTCCAACAACGTGTCCGCCCCCTGGGTGGACGGCACCACCGTGGTGGTGGACCAGAACATGATGAACTGGGTGGAGCGCTCCATGAAGGACACCCAGGAGGGCATCAACCACAACGTGACCGGCCAGTGGATCGACGAGTGGAACAAGGACATGGGCCCCGACTCCAAGGTGTTCTGCTTCTTCCTCCCCGCCTGGGGTCTGGATGTGTGTATCGCCCCCAACGTGAAGGATACCGCCGCCGCCCAGGATTGGGCCGTCTGCCCCAGCCCCCAGAGCTTCTTCTGGGGCGGCACCTGGCTGGTGGCCGCCAACGGCACCGATAACGCCTCCCAGGTCAGGGATATCATGCTGACCATGACCGCCGACCGGGACCTTCTGCGCACCCTGGCCATGAACTACGGCGAGATGAGCAACGACCAGCCCCTGATGGAGGAGCTGGCCCAGTCCCCCGACTTCGGCATTGAGCTGCTGGGCGGGCAGAATTACTTGGGCGTGCTGTCCGAGGTGGCCGCCAATATCGACCTGAGCAACATCTCCTCCTATGACCAGGGCTGTGTCGAGGAATTCCAGAACACCTTCGGCGACTACTTCAACGGCAAGATCAGCCTGGAGAAGGCCAAGGCCAATTTTGAGATGTCCATCACCGAACGCTACCCCTGGCTGGTAGGCGGCGGCGTGGAATGGCCGTAAAAGCGGCAGACCATTGATACTGTGAAAGGGGGACCTCTTATGCAAAACCAGAAGAAACTCAAAACCGTCAGCTACGCCAAATGGGGCTATCTGTTCATCCTGCCCTTCTTCCTGTCCTACGCCATCTTTTCCCTGATTCCGCTGGCGGACACCATTCGCAACAGCTTCTATGAGTACTACGCCTTCGGCCTGAAGACGGTGGGCCCCAACTGGACGGGCCTCAGCAATTACATCTCCCTGCTCTCCTCGGACCTGCCCAAGTACGCCTGGAACACCTTCGTCATGTGGATCCTGGGCTTCGTGCCCCAGATCGTGGTGGCCCTGGTGCTGGCGTCCTGGTTCACCGACGCCCGGCTGAAGATCCGGGGCAAGCAGTTTTTCAAGGTGGTCATCTACCTGCCGAACCTGATCATGGCCTCCGCGTTTGCCATGCTGTTCTTCGCCCTGTTCTCCAACGCGGGACCCATCAACAACATCCTCCTCAACATGGGCGTGATCGGGGAGGCCATCCGGTTCATGGAGTCCACCCTGGGCGCCCGTACCTTGGTGGGCCTGATGAACTTCCTCATGTGGTTCGGCAACACCACCATTATGCTGATGGCGGCCATCATGGGCATCAACCCCTCCATCTTTGAGGCGGCGGAGCTGGACGGCTGCACCCACCTCCAGAAATTTTTCAAGATTACCCTGCCCCAGATCAAGCCCCTGCTGACCTACACCCTGATTACCTCCCTCATCGGCGGCCTGCAGATGTTCGACGTGCCCCAGATCCTCACCGGCGGCAAGGGCGCCCCTGACCGCACCACCATGACGCTGATTATGTACCTGAATAAACACCTCCAGGCCAAAAACTACGGCATCGCCGGCGCGCTGTCCGTCTTCCTGTTTATCATCAGCGCCATTCTCTGCTGGTTCGTCTTTAAGATGAACACCGACTCCGACCCGGACGGCTCCAAGTCCGCGGCCAAGCGCGCCAAGAAAGGGGGCAAAGCGTAATGGAGAACAAAAAATCCAGCGGACGGACCATTCTGGCCCATGTGGTGCTGATTATCCTGGCGTTTCTGTGTCTGTTCTTCTTCTACATCCTGATTGTCAACGCCACCCGCTCCCACGCGCAGCTCCAGCTGGGCTTCTCCGCCCTGCCCGGCTCCAGCCTGCTCACCAACTTCAAAAGCGTCATCAACGACCCGGCTATCCCCATCCTGAAGGGCATCCAGAACAGTTTGATTGTCTCCGGCTGCTGCGCCGCCATCGTGACCTACTTCTCCGCCCTGACGGCCTACGGCATCTACGCCTACGACTTCAAGCTGAAGCGCGCCGCCTTCACCTTCATCATGGCCATCCTGGTCATGCCCACCCAGGTGACGGCCCTGGGCTTCCTGCGGCTGATTACCGGCATGGGGCTGGATGACTCCCTGATTCCCCTGATTATCCCCTCCATCGCCTCCCCCGCCGTGTTCTACTTCATGCACAGCTATATGCAGTCCTCCCTGCCCAAGGAGCTGATTGAGGCAGCCCGCATCGACGGTTCCCATGAGTTCGGCACCTTCAACCGCATCGTGCTGCCCATCATGAAGCCCGCCATCGCGGTGCAGGCCATCTTCACCTTCGTGGGCTCCTGGAACAACTACTTCATTCCCGCCCTGGTGATTACCTCCAAGAACAAACAGACCCTGCCCATCATGATCGCCACCCTTCGGGGCGCGGACTACATGAACTTCGACATGGGAAAAATCTACATGATGATTACCATCGCCATTGTGCCCATCATTATCATCTACCTGCTTTTGTCGAAGTTTATCGTAGAAGGCGTCACCTTGGGCGGCGTCAAGGAGTAACGACGGCAAGGAGAGACCGCACATGGAAAAATGGATTCGCACCCGCTATCAGCCCAATCTGCCCCTCGACGGCGAACGCCGCGTGACGGCCTGCCCGGAACACATCGCCCTCTCCCGGCAGGCCGCCCAGGAGGGCATGGTGCTGCTGAAAAACCGAAACAGCCTGCTCCCCCTGGCCCCCGGCAGCCGGGTGGCTCTGTTCGGAAAGGGCAGTTTCGACTATGTAAAAGGCGGAGGAGGCAGCGGCGACGTGACCTGCGCATATGTCCGCAATGTCTGCGACGGGTTGAAAGAGGAGGGCGTTTTCGTCTACGAACCCCTTTCGGACTACTACCGGGCTTATGTCGCGGAGCGCTATGCCGCCGGGGACATCCCCGGATTGATGGCGGAGCCGGAGCTTCCGGTGGAACTGCTGTCCTCGGCGCGGGAACATGCGGATACCGCCGTGATCGTCCTCAGCCGCTTCTCCGGCGAGGGCTGGGACCGGATTCCCGTGATTCCCGAGAACAAAGACTATGTGTGGGCCGACGAGGTGCTTATGCCCCAGCGGGCCCAGAGGATCTTCCCCAAGGGGGATTATTACCTGACGGACGCTGAGAGCGCCATGGTGGACCAGGTCTGTGCCGCCTTTGACCGGGTGGCCGTGGTGCTGAACGCGGGCGGCGTCATGGATGTCTCCTGGTTCTATGAGAACGACCGGATTTCCTCCGTGCTGCTGGCCTATCAGGGCGGTATGGAGGGCGGAAGCGCCATCGCCGCCCTGCTGGCCGGAAAGGCCAATCCCTGCGGCAAGCTGCCGGACACCTTTGCCCGGGACCTGGACGACTACCCATCCACGGAGCATTTCCACGACTCCACAGACTATGTGGAATACGCCGAGGATGTCTATGTGGGCTACCGGTATTTCGAGACCCTGCCGGGCGCGGCGGAGCGGGTCTGCTATCCCTTCGGCTTCGGCCTGTCCTACACCCGCTTTGCTCTGGAGGTCCTGGAGGCCGGGGCGGAAAACGGAATAATTCAGATCCGCACCCAAGTGACCAACATCGGGGACCGGGCGGGGAAGGAAGTGGTCCAGCTCTATTTCTGCCCGCCCAAGGGGCTGCTGCAAAAGCCCTCCCGAAATCTGACGGCGTTCCGCAAAACCGGACTTCTGGGCCCCGGCGAGAGCGAAACGGTGACGCTGTCCTTTGCCGTATCGGATATGGCCAGCTTTGACGACCTGGGAAAGATCGCCCCCTCCGCCTGGGTGCTGGAAAAAGGCCGCTATGATCTGTATCTGGGGACCAGTGTCCGGGACGTGGAAAAGCTGGATTTTGCCTGGGAACAGGCGGAGACGGAAATCGTCCGGCAGTGCAGGAATGTCCTGGCCCCGTCCCAGCTGGCGAAGCGTCTCCAAGCGGATGGGACCTGGGAGTATCTGCCTGCCGCCCCGGCGGTAGACACGGATGCCAACGCCCTTGTTCCCCTGGATCCCAATACCCTGGAGGCGGTGGCCCCGGAAGCGCGGGCCAGAGGGCGGTACTGGCTGGCCCGGCCTTACCCGGAGGGGGTGCGGCCCCTGTCTGAGGTGGCGGAGGGAAAACTGACCCTGGACGCTTTCATGGCCCAGCTCCGTGACGAGGACCTCATCCATCTGCTGGGCGGCCAGTCCAACGTAGGTGTTTCCAATACCTTTGGCATTGGGAACCTGCCGGAATACGGCGTGCCCAACATCACTACAGCCGACGGCCCTGCGGGCCTTCGGATCCAGCCGGAGGCGGGTGTGTGCACCACCGCCTGGCCCTGCGCAACGCTTCTGGCGGCAACCTGGGACGAAGACTTGGTTTCCAGAGCCGGCGAGGCCGCCGCCGCGGAGGTGAAGGAGAATAACATCTCCGTCTGGCTGGCTCCGGCGGTGAACATCCACCGCAGTCCCCTCTGCG
>CANOBV010000147.1 GCA_947564255.1 uncultured bacterium
CCCTTGCAGATCATCCGGCACACAGCGTCCGTCCGCTGCCCAGCGGGGATGGCGCGGATGATGCCCCACGCCTCCCGCTGGTGGGGGGCGGACAGGTTGAGCGAGAGGTTCACCCGCCGCTTATCCGCCATGGGCAGCACGGGCCGACAACTGGCCCACAAGGCGTTCGTAGCCTTTGGCGTTCAGACATACGTCATCCAGGATAAGAGGGCGGCAAAGGCCGTCTGTGGCCCCAACGTGGCGTTTCAGCAGGGCGGCCCCGCCGCCCAGGAAGACGGCGGGCATGGCGCGGGCATCCAGGCCGCTCTCCGCGATGGCGGACAGCAGGCGGCGGACGTAGGCCCCGGCCTCCCGGTGGATGATCTCCCTGGCCTGTTCGCCGGCGCTGCCCGCCTCGCCCCGGAGGCAGCCCTCGATCTGTGCCGCCGTCATGGACAGGCCCAGGGCGCGGCGCACCTGCTCCGCGATCTCGTCCAGGCAGCGGATCATGCCCAGCTCCAGGCTCCGGCAGGTGGCGGCGTTGGGGGTGCGGTTGTCCAGCCGCATCAGATCCACCGTCCAGCCCCCGATGTCCGCCACGATGACGGAGGGTTCGTCCAGCAGTTCCTGCTGGGTCAGCACGGCGGCGTAGCCCTGGGGGAACAGGGACACCTCCGCGATGGTGACGGTGTAGGCGATGCCCTCATAGCGGAAGGACACCGGCTGACCGTCTCGGAGCAGATAGCCCCGGAACTTCTTCTTGTCCCGCCCGAAGCTGGTGAGGGGCAGGCCCGCCGCCAGATGGACAGCGGCGGTGGGTTCCGCGCCCCGGTGGGCCAGCTCTTTGGCGATGGCGGCGAGGGTCAGCAGGTAGTAGTCCTCAGTGGCCGTTTTGTCCTTCTGGAGCGGCTGCCGTCCGCTGCCCACCACATAGAATTTGCCGCCGTATTCCAGCACGTCCTGCTGGGTGTAGGGTTCATGGTCGTACTCCACCAGCCCGGTGGGGAAGGCGCAGTGGGCGGTTTTCATGGCGGCGTAGCCATGATCCACTCCGATGGTGATGGTATCGCTCATCTGGAATCACCCCGATCTTTCTTGATTTTTTTGCTTTTCTGGGCGTTAGCGCGGGCTGCTCTGACCTCCAGGCTGGAGAGGTTCCAGGTGTCAACCCGCCCCTCCGCCAATTGCGTCAGTTTCTCCGGCGTCATATATTTGGCGCACAGCTTGGGCAGGTAGGCGGGGACATCCCACCAGCCGTAGGGATACCCGATCCCCTCGCCGTACACGATGTCTTTTTTCAGTTCCGCTTTCAGCGCGCTATATCTGGCTGGGTCAAAATCCTCGTATATCTCCCGGCCCGTGAGTTCCTCATAGGCCCGATCCCCCATGTGGGGGAGGCAAGCGAAGCGCTGGTCCTGATAGTCCGTCGCGTCCGCCAGGGAGTCCGGGTCGGCCAGCGCCGCCATGTACACCTCCCGGCCCTGGGCGATCAGCCAGCCCCGGAAGTCAATGAAGCCGTCATCGGTGCAGCCGCCGCGTTCCATGACGGAGGCGGCGGTCCACAGGCCGTACTGATAGGCCAAGCTGGTGTAGGCGCTGGCGATGTCATCAAACTTTTTCGCCTGCTCCGGCCCCAGATCCATCAGCCGTTCCATCAGCCACTCGCTGGGGCCGCCCGGATGCTCCTTCGCCTGGGCGATCAGCGCCCAGAAGGTGTCCTTGTTGACCTCGGTGATGCTGCCGCTCATCTGGCGTCACCTTCTTTCTTTTTACGAGATCTCGTTCGTTTCTTTTTAGGCATCGCCGCCCGCAGCCGTTGAATTTCCGGGTCACTATGGTTCCAGAGGTGGCCCCGGCAGACACAGGCCCGCAGTTCCTCCGGGGTCAGGTGCTGGGCGGTCAGGCGGGGAAGGTAGGCGGCCACTTCAGACCACTCGTGGGGGTACTCGATTTCCGCACCGTACACGATATCCTTCCGCAGTTCTGCCACCATGCGCTGGTGGCCAGCGGGGGCAATATCATCGGAGGCCATGCGGTCTGTCAGCCGTACATACGCCATGCTGCCGGCATAGGGGAGATCCGCAAACCGGCAGTCCTCCTCCATGCAGGCTGGCACATCCGCCAGCGAGTCCGGGTCCTTCAGCGCCGACAGATAAGTTTCCCTGCCCTGAAAAATAAGCCACGCGCGGAAATCCTCAAACCCATCAATATAACAGCCGTCCTCATGGATGAGGGTCGCCGCGTTCCACAGACCGTATTTGTCCGCCAATTCCATATATCCGTGTATGATACTGTGGAAATTCAACGCCTGTTCCGGCCCCATGGCCGCCAGCCGTTCCGTCAGCCAGTATACCGCCGCTCTCTGGCTGCCCTCACAGGCTGTCTTTGCCTGGGCCAGCAACGTCCAGAAGGCGTCCGGGGTGATCTCTGTGACAGGGGGCTGGCACTGTCCCTCCATAACGGCGGGCCGCTGCTGCTCCTTCTGCCGCAACTGTTCTCTGGACAGCAGCGGCGCGCCGCTGTCCTGCCAGAAGTGGATGTACAGCCCCAGGCTGACGCCCTCACGGGGGCAGTGGGCATAGCCCTCGCCCCAGCCGTTCTCCCACTGGTCACAGCAGTGCCATTTCAGATCCTCTACTTCATCAGGGGTGAGCGTTCCGCTGCTCCGGCAGGTATAAACGCCATAAAGCGTACCGTTGACCACTTCCACCCCGCGGGTAAGGGAAACGATCTTTTCGCATATCTCAGACCAATCCTGATCCGGTGCGGTGAAAGCGTTCCGGGCGTCCTCCTGGGGCTGAAGTTCCCGAAAGGCGTTCATGATCTTCCCCAGATATTCCCCGGCCTGCTCATGGGATACCGCCTGAAAAGGGATGACGCGGCCGGAACGGTCCCGGTCAATGATATCCACCTGGAGCTGGCTGTACAGCCTCAGTTCCACAGTCTCGCTCATCGCGCCTCGCCCCCTTTCCCTTTTTTGCCCTTCCGAACCACCTTCCGGGCCGCTTTGATGTAGGCGTTTTCCGGGTTCCAGGTGTTCACCCGCAGCGCGGCGCTGGTACATCTGCGCCGCTGTTCCTCCGTATAGCATTTGGCGTACAGCCGGGGCAGGTAGGCCGGGACGTCCGCCCAGTCGTAGGGATAGCCAATACCCTCGCCATAGACGATATCCCGCCGCAATTCCTCGAACAGCACGGCGTGCTCGTAGTCACCGACAGCACGGGAGACGTCCCCACCTTTGAGTTCCTCATAAGCTGTCCGGCCCATGTTCGGCAGGGACACGAACCGGGCGTCCCGGCAATCCGGCACATCGGCCAGGGAGTCCGGGTCGGCCAGCGCCGCCATATACACCTGTTTGCCCTGGCCCACCAGCCATAGCTTGAACTCGTCAAAGCCCTCGTTTGAGCAGTACCGCTCGTCTATGACGGAGGCGGCGGTCCACAGGCCGTACTCATGGGCCAGCCCCCGGTACGCTCCGGCAATGGCGCTGAACATCGCGGCCTGATCCGGCCCCAGGGCCATCAGCCGCTCCTTCAGCCATTTGGCGGGGTCACCCAGGCTCTCTTTCGCTTGGACAATCAGCGCCCAGAAGGTTTCCTTGTTGACCTCGGTGATGCTGCCGCTCATCTGGCCCCACCTCCCCGCTCCGGCTGGTGAGGGGCATGGCTGGGCGCCCTCGCTGTCTCCAATTCTGCTTTTGTCAGGATGTATGTGCTGTTGTCGATATAGAAGCTGACGTACAGGTCGCCGTACTCCGTGTGGCGGGGCCTCTGGGCAAAACCCTCGCCCCACCCGTCCGCGTATTGGCAAAGGCAATACTCTTTCAGCTCCTCCAGCTCACTTGGGCTGAGTTCACCCCTGACCTGACAGACGGCCACGCCGTACAGCCAGCCGTCCACCTCCTCCACGGAGGGAAAGAACGAGATCACTTTTTCATTCACAGCATCCGAGCCGTCAAAGTAGATCATAAGGCCGCGCTCAGACCCCTCCGGCGCCTGCTCATCTTCGATCCCCTTGAGGATCGCGGCGCGCAGTGCCGGGGCAGACAGGTCCTCGCCGGTCAGGGGCGGCGGTTCGGGCGGGTCCGGCTCATCGATCCAGTCCTGCACAGACGCTTCCCCCTCCAGCTCCGCACTCAGGGGGCTGTACAGCTTCAGTTCTGTCACTTTGCTTTCAAAGATGGTCGCCTGATCCGGCGCTAACATATCCTGAAAACCCATCCGTTCCAGCGCCTTCGTGTAAAGCTGCTTTTCAAACGCCCGATATTCGGGGGTGGAGGTATCCACCTCCCGGAACACGGCTTTCTCATGGCCGGTCCCTTCCACGACCTTCCACTCCACCGCGCCGAACCGGGCGGCGGTCAGGCAGTTCAGGAGCTGGCGGCCATCCATGGCCTCAAACATCCCCCGGTTATCCTCATAGGGGAAAAACGTATGGATATCAATGCCTGTCAGCTTTTTCGCGGCGCGGTACAGCGTGAAGCCGCTGGGGTCCAGGCTGGGGGAAATTGCCGCATAGAGCCGTTTCATCCCCTCCAGGGAAGCCTGCTTCGGGCAGAACGCCTCCAGCACAGACTGGAGCGCCGCCGTCTTTTTTTCAGAAAACCGCAGGCGCGTGAAAATATTCGATTTATCGGCTTCGAGCCGCTCACACTCCTGGGCGCTGCGTTCCAGCGCCTGCTGTACCTGCCGCAGTTCAGACCGGGCTGTGTCCAGCTCGGCGCGGGCGGCGGGGTACTCCCGGATGGCCCGGATCATATCTCTCAGGCCCATGGTCAGCCCGCCTTTCTGAACCGGGAGAGCAGGTGATCCAGCACACGGATGCGTCCCCGCACCTTCCCGGAGGATACGTCCAGCCCCTTCATCTGGCGCCGGATACGGTAACGGATGGCTTTGAGGTCCTGCCGGTCGCTGCAGCACTCTATCACGATGTACTCGCTGCCGCGGGCCAGCACCTCCCGCCTGCCGTTCTCATCCCGGATGCTGGACATCAGCCGCTGGCCCAGCCGCTTCCGGTAGCTGTTCTGGAGGGCTTCCGCGTCCCCGGACACACCGTGTTTTTTCAAAATGGCGGCGATCTCCCCGGAGCTGATCCGCATATTGGCGGACAGCACGTCCATGATCTCATCCTCCGCCGCTGGGGGCAAAAGGGGCTTGGGAGGCCCCGCCGTCCGCGAGGGATATTCTTTGCTCATCTCTCAGGCTCCTTCCTTTTTCGATATCTTTTCATAGCTTTCGATGCCAGATCTGGCAGTGAGGCCCCCGCGTTCTCCGGGCAGTAGACATACATCCCCTTGACAACCTGGGCCTGCTCCGAAGCAAACCCGGCAGGCGCGTCCTCCAGACTGGCCACCGCTATGACCATCCGCTGCCGCCCATCCAGAAATGAAGTATAGCTGTAGCGATGGTCTCCTTCCCGATAGATATAAAGGCCCCTGGGTTCTCCGCAAATCCCGGCATACAGTGAGACAGCCTCTTTTTCCGCGATAAACGCCGGCTGTATGTCCTGTTCCAGTTCATGGGCCATATCGTTGATGTAGCGGGACATCCTTCGGATATCGCCGCACTCAAATTCCGGTCCGCCATCCCCGTACCGTCCTGTCTCCAGCACCCACTTCTTCCGCTCGTGAGGGCTGTCCAGTGAAAGGCGAAAGGACTTTTTGCTCCGCTCATCCGCAAGCAGATCAAAATATACACAGCCGAACATTGGCCCGATGGCGGGGGTATGGTGCAGGAAGTATACATGGTAGTTGTCCAGGACAAACGGGTGGGTAATGCTCATAACAAGCTTAGAGAGGTTTTGCAGCCCCTTATTGTTCAGCGGGTCGTAGAAGTCGTCCCATCCGGCCTGATAGGGGGCACGATAACCGTCCTTGTGAAAAGCTCCGGCCCGAAACAGTTCCTGCCATTTGCGAACAGGGATGTTCCCCTCCGTCATCGCTCCGCCTCTTTTCTTTTCGGAACCTTGTCCGCTTCCTTCTGGGGCGGGGGCAGCGGAATCCCCGCATCCTCTGGGCAATAGAGATACATCCCTTTGACGGCATGGGCCTGCTCGGAAACGAAACCGG
>CANOBV010000148.1 GCA_947564255.1 uncultured bacterium
CTCTGAATTTGTTCGACGGAGCGTAAACAAGGTGGACGCTCTACCGCACAGATTTTGACGGATAATCCAAGGTAATGTGCGAGCGTTGGGCTGTTTCAGGTCATCAGTCTACAAGTATTGTGCGCTATTTTTGATCCATACCCGTAAATCTCATAATATCCCACCGGATAACTTCTCTGACAGCACTTATCCCCAGAATTCCCCTCCACGGTATATACCCGTCCGTTCTCCACCCTTTCCACGATACCCACATGGTCCGGCACCCCGTCCTGCGGCCCGGAGAACCCACCCGGGTCGTTCCAGTCGAAGAAAATGATGTCCCCCGGCTGTGGTTCGTAGCTCCGATCCTGCCACAGCCCCCGGTCCTTGAACCAACGGGAGCCCTGCACACAGCCCGCAAACTTGGGCATCACCCCGGCGTCGATGTACCCGCACTGGTCGGCGCACCAGCTCACAAAGATGGCGCACCAATCCACCCGGTGGCTGAACCCGTACCAGCTCCAGTAGGGCTGGCCTCCCACGTTGCCCACCTGGGACAGCGCCACGGCCACGATCTCCCCGCTTCCAGTGCCGACCCCATAGAGCACCGCATTCCACAGCTCCCGGTACTCCTCCGAGAGAAGTTCCGCCAGCTGTTGGCGCTGGGCGGCAGTAAATCCGTAGGTGTCCGCCATCTCGTCGGCGGTCTTTGCAGTGACGGTGATGTGCAGGGTGGTCGTACCCTCCTCGTCACCCTCACCGGGGACGGTGCTGGTGAAGCTGGAGAGCTGGTTCATATCCCAGAAGACCTGCTTCAGCAGCTCCTTTTTCTCATCCGTCATAGTGACCACCTCCTGCCCGTTGACCGGGTCGGAGGTGGTTTTTACCGCGTACACCGCCAGCACATCGGGCCACGGGGCGCGGGCGCCGGAGAGCTCCACCCGGTGGTGGGATGTGCCCGCCTTGATCTCCTCCAGCCTTGCGCCGTATTCCAAATTGATCTCCCGGACGGCGTCGGCGATGGTCTGCCCGCCCGTTTCTTCGCCGCCGAACAAGATGCCCATCGGCGACATAACCAGCGCCGCCACCAGACACAGCACCAGCACCACCGCGATCACCGCCCCGCCGCCGGCGGCCAGCGGAGCCATGGCGCCCCGAATGCCCGACACGGCCCCACGGAGGGCCGACGCGGCGGCCTTGGCCACGGGCCTGTCCACGGCCGCTGCCGTCCGTCTGGCCTCACCCGCGGCCTTTACAGCCCGCTGACGGGCCTGAGAGACGGCGCGGGCGGTCTGCCGGGCCACGCCGGCGGAGCGGTCTGCCGCTTCGGCGGGCCGTCCCGGGACGCCCGCCGCCGATTTTACCCTTTGCCGTCCGGGCTTCCCGACAGGGGCCCGTCCCGAGCGGGCCGTTTTGACGGTGCGTTTCCCGTCGGACCGGCTTTCCCGAACAGCTTCACTGCTGAAAAGCCCCTCTGTGTGAACGGGCCGGGATGGCAAAACCGGGGAAGGCATACCAACGGCGCTTTGACTCCCGACCGGCGCGGAGACTGTGCCGCCCACGTTCTGGTTTCTCCGCTGTGCCGCCGCCTGACGGGCCCGCTCCCGCACAAACCTCTGCCTGCCCCGCTCCAACGCCTGGGGCGGATGCGTCGGAGGATCTTCAGATATTTGCCCAAGTGCGGTGGTTTGGCCAGGGCGTTCCAAGACCATGCCCTCCTGACGAATGGGGCTGCCTTTTGTCAGGATCGTCGGCTGGCTGGGGTACTCGGTCTGGATGAACTCCCCGGCGCGTGGGACGGACCCGGTTTGCCGCCGAGCCTGGACCTGGCCTACCGTTTGGCGATGGAGATAGGCGTCCTTCGTCTTGACCACGGGCTGGCTGGACAGGGGCACAGGCCGCTGGGGCGGAGCGTAGTGTTCCACGCCGGAAACCTCCGAAGCGACCTCCCGGGTCTTGATCCGCACAGGCTCCGCGCCTCTGTACGGGGCTGGTGGCTCCGCCTGGGTGGCGGGCCAGGTATCATCCGCGATGGGCCCCGGAGCGTCCGCATCCGGGCGACTCTCCCCAGACCAGCTCCGAGCTTTTTTCTTCCCCAGCGCCAGCCTCCCCAGCCTGTCCATCGCCAGGCGGGCCCCCATCCGGGCGGTGTCTTGGGCACGGTCGGCCTCGGTGTCCTCCCGCCGCCCGCCCTCGGCGGCGTCCCGGAGCTGGCCCTTCAGCTTTTCGGACCCAGTGAGCAGGCCGCGCCGGAGGAGCTCCTTCGGCGCGGCCTGGACTTTTCCTTTTACTTTTTTAGATGTGGATGCTTTCTCTTTTACTTTTGGGATAAACCATCACCTCTACTTTGCTTTTTCATTATTTTATGATAAACTGCAGTAAAAAGGGGGTACACACAAATGGAACAGATCCGCAGATGTGAATGGGCAGGCCCGGATCAGATCTACATCGACTACCATGACAACGAGTGGGGCAGACCGCTCCACGACGACAATAAACTGTTTGAAATGTTGATCTTGGAGGGGATGCAGGCCGGACTGGCGTGGATCACGGTCCTCAAAAAGCGAAACGCTTTTCGGGCGGCCTTCGATGATTTTGACCCTCAAAAAGTGGCGCTTTATGACGATGCAAAAGTAGGATCGCTCATGGCAGATGCGGGGATCATCCGGCATCGGGGCAAGATCAACGCCGCCATCGGCAACGCAAAAGCCTTTCTTGCCATACAAAAAGAGTACGGCAGCTTTGACAAATTTATTTGGGCTTATGTCGGCGGTACACCCATTATCAACACACCCCACAGCATGGCGGAGCTGCCCGTATCCACCCCTCTCTCCGACCAGATCAGCAAGGATTTGAAAAAGCGGGGCTTCAAATTCGTGGGTTCCACCATCGTCTACTCTTTCATGCAGGCAGTGGGGATGGTGGACGATCACATGGCCTGGTGCCCCTGGCACACAAATAACAGAGACGATTAGGCGGCGTTGTTCTCAGAAAACTTGGTGCTCATCAAGCGGTACAAATGCGTATTTTTCGGAAAACTGTTGACGAATGGCACGATGGCGCTGCCGCACTTGATGAGCCCCCGGCCTGCGTCCACATTGGTGATGTAGGACAGCTGATTCTCCGAAATGTTCAGCAGACTGGCCAGCTCCGCCCGGTCGGTGCTGGCCTGGTTCAGCATGACCAGGAACTCGCTGTTGGCCAGCATGGTCCGGGCGGTGTGGGACTGGAGCAGATCCTCGACATTCTGGGTGGCTCCCGTACACAGCGCCCCGTACTTCCGCACCCGCTTCCACAGGGTGAAGAGAAAATTGGCGCTGTATTCGTGCTGAAACAGGATGTAAATTTCGTCAATATAGATCCAGGTGTTCCGGCCCAGGGCCCGGTTGCGGATCACCCGGTTGAACACGCTGTCCAGCACCACCAGCATCCCCACCGGCAGGAGCTGTTTGCCCAGATCCCGGATGTCGTAGCAGATGATCCGGGCGTCGGTGTCCACGTTCGTCGGCTTGGCGAAGGTGTTCAGGCTGCCCTCGGTGAACAGCTCGATTGCCAGCGCCACGTCTTTGGCCTCCGGCTCGGGCTGGCGGAGCAGCTCCGCGTGGAAGTCCTGGAGGGTGGGGGCCGCGCCCTTGCACCCGCCCCGGATGTACTCATGATAGCACTGGGCGGTACAGCGGTCGATGATGGATTTCTCTTTCGCCGAGAGCTTGCCCGAGCCCACCAGCTGTTCGCACAGAGACAGCAAAAATTCAGATTTTAAGACTACGGGGTTATCCCCGTCACCGTAGCCCTGCTCCATGTCCATGGCGTTGATGTGGTTCCGGGAGGTGGCGGAGATGTCGATGACCTCGCCGCCCAGGCCCTCAACGATGGGCCCGTATTCTTTTTCGGGATCTATGACGATGATGTCATCGTTGGTGGCCAGGGCCACGTTCACCAGCTCCACCTTGGCGGTGAAGGACTTGCCGGAGCCGGACACGCCCAGCACAAAGCCGTTACCGTTGAGCAGTTCTTTCCGGTTTGCGATGATGAGGTTCTTGCTGATGGTGTTCTGCCCGTAATATACGCCGCCCCGGTCCCGCACCTCCTGGGCCTTGAAGGGCATGAGCACCGCCAGCGCCTCGGTGGTCAGGGTGCGCAGGGCGTCGATCCGGCGCAAGCCCAGGGGCAGGGCGGTCACCAGCCCGTCCGCCTGCTGCCAGTTCAGGGTGGCCAGCTGGCACAGGTGCTTCCGGGCGGTGGCCTGGAGGGCCTCAGTGTCGCTGTCCAGCTCCTCCTTGGAGTCCGCCAGGTGGACCAGGGTCACCACCGCGAACATCATCCGCTGGTCCCGGGTGGTGAGGTCGTCCAGCATCTCCCGGGTCTCTTTGCGTTGCTGTTCCAGGTCGTAGGGAACTACCGCGGAAAAATTGTTGTTGTTATTCTGCCGCCGCTGCCAATTTGTGACGTTCGTCTCGACCCCGAGCAGACGGCTCTGCATCTCCCGGACGGCCTCGTCGGTGGGCACCGGGATCACGTCGATGGACAGCATCATCGTGCGGTTCAGCGACGTCAGCTCGTTGACCATGCTGTCCTTGATGTAGCTGGCGTACTCCTTCAAAAACAGCACCCGCCCGAACTTGTTGCCCATGATGAAGTGGTCCTTTTTGAACTCCAGGCTGTCCGGGCAGATGGCGTCCTTGAAGCTGTGGCCCTTGCGCATCAGGTCCCGGAGGTCCACATGGAACTCCGTCTCCTCCCCGGTGCGGTAGAAGTCGTGGAGCACCCGCAACCGCTCCACCGCGTCCAGCTCCTCGCTGTGGGAGTCCAGGTGATTGAGGCGGGTGGTCACGTCGGCGGTGACCCGGTCGAAGAAGGTGCGGGCCTCCTCAATGCTCTTGCGGTGGACAGACAGGGTGACGTACCGCTCCTGGACCACGCTGTTGGAGGAGTCTGTCACCTTGTCCATCAGCATGGCGTTGTACTCCGCCCGGTAGCCGTCCAGGTAGTCGTCCTGGCGGGGGAGCAGGATCTTCTGCTCGAAGTCCTGGCGGTTGAGGCGCTTGTTGTTGATGGTGAGCTTGGTGGCGGAGCCTGCGTCCAGGGCGTTCAAAAGTTCCGAATAGCCCAGGAACATGGAGGTTTTGTCCTCCTTAGAGGCGATGGCGTAGTTGATATCGCTGAACCGGATGGTCTTGGAGAACTTGCTTCCGAATTGAAAAATCCCATCCGGCCACAGGCGGCGGATGGGGATGGCGTCCTGGACGGACCGGGGGAGGTCGAAGCTCTCCCGGTCCTGCTTGAGTGCGTTTTGCAGGGTCTTAATCAAGTCTCAGTGCCTCCTTTGCGCACGAATTTTCGAGGGCCTTGGCATACAAATTTTCCGATTTGAACACCAACTTTTTGGGATACAGCAGTTCCGAGCGGATGAAGGCCAGCAGGAACTGTTCAAAGGTCATGCCGTTGTAGGTAAAGAACCCGCCCAGGGCGAAGGGGAACGCCGCCAGGACGCAGATCCAGCCGATCTCGCCGCTGCTCACGATATTGCGCAGGCCGAAGTACACTCCCACGGCCACCAGCACGGCCAGCAGGGCGAAAATGAGCTGCCGCAGGGATAAGCCGAAGAATACGCTTTCCTGGTAGTCTCGGACTTCTTTGTTGATGCGGACTTCCATGGGTATCACCTCTTTTCATAAGTTGATTCACAGAATTTCCTGTGCTATAATGAGTGATGAATTTATATCGGAAAGCAGGAAAAGCCATGGATAAGCAGGACATATATTGTTATTTGTCAGAGAAAAATGTGTGGCACGAGATCACGGAGCATACGGCTGTTTACAATATGGCCGAGGTGTCTGATGTCGCTCTCCCGTACCCCGAGGCGGACGGAAAAAACCTTTTTGTGCGCGATGATAAAAAGAGAAATTATTACCTCATCACGGTCAAAGGCGATAAACGAGTTGACCTGAAAGAATTTCGGCGGAACAACGGCACTCGCGCATTATCTTTCGCGTCGGACAGCGATTTAATGGATATCATGGGGCTGATTCCCGGTGCGGTTA
>CANOBV010000149.1 GCA_947564255.1 uncultured bacterium
AGCCGCAGAGATTGGTGTGCGGATTTGTCATGCAGTACAGGTAGATGTACTTATCCTCCGGGGTGAAGTCATCCACGACCTTGGAATCATCCCAGAAGCTCGTACTGATAAGCCGTCCTTTCGCCATATCTGTTCACCCCCTTGAGGACAGGCCGCCCCGCCCTACGGTGGAGCGGCCTATTTGAATCAGAACGGCAAATCACCGTCATCTTCCTCGGCTTCTTGGAAGCCGCCATAGTCAGACGCAGGGTAGCCGGATGACGCTGGCGCAGGAGCGCCGCCATAGCCGCCTGAGTACCCGCCGCCATAGCCGGGCTGCTGGTAGCTGCCCTGAGAATAACCGCCCTGGGGGTAGCCACCCCCCTGCGGGTACCCGCCCTGCTGATAACCGCCGCCGTCCCCGTCTTTCTTGGAATCTCCGAAGTAGACGTTATCGGCCACAACCTCAGCAGACCGGCGCTTGTTCCCCTCGCGGTCAGTCCAGTCCCGCATTTGTAGCCGTCCCTCCACCACAGCCATGCGGCCCTTGGTGAAATACTTGCTGACAAATTCGGCGGTGCTGCGCCATGCCACCACGTCAATCCAGTCAGTCACCCGCTCGCCGGTACCTTTGTCCTTGAAATCGCGGTCTACCGCCAGGGAAAAGCTGGCCACAGGCGTACCCTGCTGGGTGCGCCGCAGTTCTGGGTCTTTCCCCAGGCGGCCCATGATGATGATTCTATTCAGCACCGGCGGCACTCTCCTTGGCCTTGTACTTGAAATCGGGGTTGAAGATGGAATCCATGACGGGCTCCATGCTGAACGCAGTCATATTCTGGTAGGCGTGAAACAGGATTTCCCGCTCCATCTCCGCGCGGATCAGCTCGTCATAGCGGGTGCGGGAGATACAGACAGTATCGGGGAGCTCACAGAGCATACCCGGCTCCAAATTCTGAACCTGATTGGGATTTTCCATTTGTCATTCTCCTTTCGATTGGTGCTATTGCTTGTTCCAGTCCTCTTTGTATCTGGCCAGCTGCTCCGGGGTATCGGTTTCGATGCCCAGCTCGCGGGCCTGCTCAATGGCTCCGTCAATCAACCGGGCCATTTCCTTGGTGTCCATGAGATGCGTCTGCTTATAGACCAGATAGCAGTTGAACATTTTCCCCTTTTCCTCGCGGGTGTCGAAGCACTTGACATAGGGGTAGATGGTGGACACGTCCACCGAAGCCGGGAGCTTGAAGCCCACAGTGAGCCCGTCCTGGTCTTTGGCCAAGGCGCCGTACTCACACACCAGCCATTCCTTGGTGCTTTCCTCGCTGCCGCCACGTTCGGCGGCAATCTTGCTGACCAAGACGTGAAAGTAGGCGTTGGCCGACAGGGAGCGCCGGTTGCGGTGCTTCTTGATCTCCACATCCAGCTCGGCCTCTCTGAGCCGGTCGAAGTCCTCCCGGAAATCCCTGTCGACCTCGATGGTGATGCGCTGCTTGCGGTTGAGGCCGATGGACAGGTCAATCAACCGTCCTCTCATTTGGCCAGCCACTTCTCCTTGTAGATGTCCAGGAAGCCCATGGCCTGCATCCAGTCCAGGAAGTCGGAGATGGTGGGGATGATGGCCGGCACTTCGTCGCGGCGGTACCGCTCCGTCCATACCTCGCTGCCGTTGCTCACTATGTAGGTGAAGCCCCGGGCCTCCGGCACCAGCTCCAAGTATGTCGGGTGCTGGGTGCTGTCGGTGTACTTGCCACGGTCGTAGCCCTTGGAGAACTTGATGTCGTAAATCTCGCCCGACTTCAAGCAGTCCAGCCGCCCATAAAGCACCAGTGTCAGACCGCCGACCTCGATAGTCTTGCTGGCTCGGTACTGCAAGACACCGCCGCCGACAATCTGGGCCACCTTGGAGGCAGCGTCATACCAGCGGTCTTTCGGGTCCCCGCGCCCCTGGGTGATAGCCGTTACCAAATCCTCGAACGCGATACCGTTCGCCATGGCCTCATTGGGCGGCGTCGGCACCTTGTTCAGCGTGGCCATGAACTCCGCCAGGGGATCCCGCTCCGAGGTCATATCCTCGAAGGGGTTTTCTTTCATGGCATAGAGCCAGGAGGACATCAGGGAGTGGGTCATCAGATAGCGGGCCATTACTCACCGCCCCCCTGCTCCTGCCTCGCGTTCCTGCCCATGGTGCTGTCCTCCGGCTTGGGGGTGTACTTGCCCAGCACTTCATCGAAGAACAGGCCGCAGCTCTTGATTTTGGCCTTGAAAGCCACACCGACCTCTTTCTGAGAAGTGAGCGCGTGCTTGATGGCTTTGATGCGCGGCATGGCAGCGTTGGCAGTGTCGGCATTGGTGATGGTTTCGATGATGGCGCGGCCCTCGGCCATAGCCGCCTCGTAGGCCGCCTGATCCGCCGCGTTCTGCTCCGCTTCCCTGGTGGAGATGGCGTTGTACTCGGCGAACAGCTTCGTCAGGAAATCGTTGGGGCTGGTGGGGGTCAGGGCGGGGATTTTGTGGACGCCGGTGATTCCCCGGGTGCCCTTGGCAAAGTACCGCTCGCAGTTGGAGAAGCCGATGGTGCGGTCCTTGCCGTACATCTCCACAAAGCCGCCCAGGTCCATAGGCTCCCAGACGTTGTTCTTGGTCTGGCCCTCGACCTTGATGCGGAGGCGGGTGTTGTCGCCGTCCTTTTCCTCGGTGGCGTGGAACACGATGACGATGTTCTTCTGGAGCTCATAGAAGCAGAAGTCCATCAGGCGGACGAACTCCTTACCCACGAAGCCATAGCCCTTGAGGGACAGGGAGCCGTCCCGCTGGCCGTACTTGAGATCCTTCTTGATGGCCCACAGCGACATGAGGGAAATCAGTTTCCCGCCGGTGTCAAACACCAGCGTGTCGAAGTCCTGGACGTTAATGGGGGTCAGGTCCTCCAGAATCTCGTCGTAGCTCCGGGGCTGGATGTAGGCCTTGCGGTACCGCGGCTCAATGCGGTCAATGCCGAAGTCCACGTCGATGTGCAGCGGGTTCGGCGCGGACAGCGCCAGGGTGGACTTGCCGATGCCGGGGTAGCCGGCAATCAGCATACGGATTTTCTTCTCGCCGTCGCGGATATCGTTAGGGTTTCTAATCATGGTGATAGCTCCTTTCAGTTATTCAGCAGCTCGCGCCGCAGGGTGATGGTTTCATGGCAGCGGTAGCCGAAGTTGCCGTCCGGTCGCTGATACATGGAGGTTTTCTTGAAATTTTCCTCCGTGTAGACGGTGCAGCAGTTCAGCAACGGCTCAATTTTATTTGGATGATACATACGGAACACAGAGCAGGCCGATTCAAAATCCGGGGCCTCCACCTCCGTCCAGCCGCCAAAGAATGGGTGGCCCTCGCTGCCATAGGTGAAATAGAACTTTGGCATTTATAGCTCCTTTCCAGGGAAGCAATCAGACACTTCCCACGCGTCTTTGGTTTCCACGCACACGTCACAGCCGACATACGCGCCGTAGCGGTCACGGTACATGGTTTCACATTCCTCGCCGCAGATAGGGCAGCGGGGGTATCGTGGCTCTTTGCCGTCCGGGTACCCGGTGCGCTCCATATTGCGAATCACGGGATGGTCGGGCAGGTCATTCATCGTCAGGTGTCACCCCCTCGGCAATCAGCTTTCGGACAATGCCGGTGAGCCAATCCTGGACGGTAGCGCAGCCAGACGCTTCAATCAGCTGTTGCAACGCCGCATAGTCCGCATCCTCAAGACGGCAGGAGATACGACAGGTAAGACGGTGCTGGCCGTGTCGCGTCCTCTTAGGCGGCTCTAAACGCTCAGGAGCGAACCGCTCATAGAGGGCTGCCATGGCATCAGGTCGGATGGTCACGCCGTAGGCTTCTCCGTTCTCGCACTTACTTTGAACGGTTTTGTCATACTTGGGATAGAGCGCCTGAACGACAGCCACCATATCCTTGGCGGGGATCTGCTTCGTGACACGCAGCTCACGCAGTTCCTCAGCCATAGCCGTACCTCCCCAGACGCTTGACTTCCGGGGGCGGGGCTGCTAAACTGGCAGTAGGTGTTTGGGCCTGGGGCCGTTCCCGTTGCAGCGGGGCGGCCTCTCTTTTTTTGTCCTGACAGTCGCAGCGTTCGCCCGGGTCAAGGTGCGCGTCGCAGTAGGGGCAAATTCGGTAGTACACAGGCTCCCTCCTTTCTGTTGAAAATTCAGACCGCGAACTGCAGACCGGCCTCCAGCATGAAGTCCAGGGAAACGACCACCCCGCTTTCCAGGTTCCGCGCAGCCGTCCCGCCCAGCCCCCGGCAGCGGAAATACTCACACGTCTTTTTGATGTGCGCCTCCACGTTTCTCATGGCAAAGGTTTTCACACTGGCCAAAGATTTGCTGGGGTCATAGCGGTCAATGGCCCGAATAGCGCAGAGGGCCAAGTCCTGGTACACATCATCCAAGTCCGCATGAAGGGCGGTCAGTATACGTCGGTTCTGATTGATGACGCACCAGATGGGACGGTCCAGCTCCATGAAAATCTTGTTGCGCTGCTCCACCGTGAAATACCGTTCCTCCGGCAGCCCCAGCACACGCCGGAGTTTCTGCCGGGTTTCCCAATGTGGAACCTGCGTCCCGGTTTCCATGCGGTGGACGGTCTGATAGTGGATGCCAGCCAGCCGCGCAAGCTCGTGCTGGGAGATACCCAGCTCCCGCCGACGCTTCACGATGGGGGCAACAGGCCCCGTTGCGTTCCCATGTCCACCCATTACTGTCAGTTCCTTTCCCGGGTGAGATTCCGCCACAGGGCCGGAGCCATGGTGATGATTTTGTAGCCAGTGGCTTCCAGCTCCGTAGAGCGGTCATAGCTCTCCACGTCCTGGGCCTGCCGGGTCACAGCGTTAGCCAGTCCATAGAGGGAGAGATCCCCGCCTGCAATCAGATGCCCCAAGACACCCTTTCCCTCGGCCTCGGTGATGCCATACTCCTTGGATGCCAGCTCCACAACCTGCGGAACAACCTTCGCATCCATGGTGGCTTCGGTAGCCTCCCGCATCTTGTCGACGATGGCAGCGAACCGGGCCTGATCAACAGCGGCCTTTACGGAATCCTCCAGCTTCATCAGGAAAGCCTTGTCATCCGCCTCAATGGTTTCGCTGCGGTAAATGCTGAAATCTTCGCCGCTCTCATTTGCGCGGCCGACGTGATACTTGCGCACAGCCCCATCCTGGGCAATCATGCCATTGGAGCAAACCAGCCGGTAGACTAAGGGGCTGACGTTCACACTGCCCATGCCAACCTCGGAATTGCTGATGATGATGCCGGCTTGCACGATGTCTCCCTTTTTGACCTCTGCCGTCACCCTGGGATTGACGACTTTGAGATACATCCGGCTATCAGTCAGCTCGCAGCTCTCCACGCTGGCGCCGTCCATGCCGCTGATGATAGGGAGTACAGCGCTGGCAACCTCGAAATTGTCAATGCGGCGGTAACGGTCAGACAGAAGCGCTCGAGCGGTGCCGTCCATCGTGCGCAGCATCCGCTTCGTGTCGGGGGTACGGGCAAACCAGCCGTTGACGTTCTGAGCCAGCAGCTCCGGGTACTCCGCTCTCATGCGGTCATAGTAGGGAGCGGGAATCTTCAAGGTCTGCCCGATCTTCCGGTGCGCGATGTCGTTGATACTGCACTTAGCGGTCGCTGCCACCCGGAGGGCAAGATTGCCACCGCTGGCATCCATAGACAGCGCCCCCATATCCACGATCATGTCTCTCTTTGCCGCCTGCTGGCGGTCGAGCTCAATAGCGAGCTCCTGGAGGGTTTTTCCTGCTTTCATACATAGCTCATTTCTTTACTTGGACAGAAGCCCGTCTTTTTTCAGCCTCACGATGAAGTCCAGGACTGTTGCAGCGAGATCGTCCCGCACATGGTCAGGAATCTCTGCCACGTTGATATGTACTGCTGTGGTCAGCTCGCCCATCGGCGGCGGGGGCGGGTAATCCCGCATCTTCGTCACTGCTCCCGGCATTTTCCACCCTCCCTTCCGTCACCCTGAGCGAGACGGTC
>CANOBV010000150.1 GCA_947564255.1 uncultured bacterium
CCCGGTGGGCCAGCTCCCTGGCGATGGCGGCGAGGGTCAGCAGGTAGTAGTCCTCCGTGGCCGTTTTGTCCTTTTGGAGCGGCTGGCGCCCGCTGCCCACCACATAGAACCTGCCGCCGTACTCCAGCACATCCTGCTGGGTGTAGGGTTCATGCTCGTACCCCACCAGCCCGGTGGGGAAAGCACAGTGGGCGGTTTTCATGGCGGCGTAGCCGTGATCCACCCCAATGGTGATGGTATCGCTCATCTGGAATCACCCCGATCTTTTTTAATTTTTTTGCTTTTCTGAGCGGTGGCGCGGGCCGCTCTGATCTCCAAACTGTTTATATTCCAAGCGCCGATGCTCACTCCTTCCGGCATATACCTGCGGCACAGGCGGGGCAGGTAGGCCAGCGCGTCGGCGGCGTCATAGGGATACCCGATCCCATCGCCGTACACGATGTCCTGCTTCAGTTCCGCTTTCAGCGCGGCATACCTGTTGGGGTCGAAATCCTCGTATATCTCCCTGCCTGTGAGTTCCACATAGGCGCGATCCCCCATGCGGGGGAGGCAGACGAAGCGCTGATCCTGATAGTCCGGCGCGTCCGCCAGGGAGTCCGGGTCGGCCAGCGCCGCCATGTACACCTCCCGGCCCTGGGCGATCAGCCAGCCCCGGAAGTCAATGAAGCCGTCATCGGTGCAGCCGCCGCGTTCCATGACGGAGGCGGCGGTCCACAGGCCGTACTGATAGGCCAAGCTGGTGTAGGCGCTGGCGATGTCATCAAACTTTTTCGCCTGCTCCGGCCCCAGATCCATCAGCCGTTCCATCAGCCACTCGCTGGGGCCGCCCGGATGCTCCTTCGCCTGGGCGATCAGCGCCCAGAAGGTGTCCTTGTTTACCTCGGTGATATTGCAGTTCATCTGGCGTCACCTCCCCGTTTCGGCTGGTGCGGGGCATAGCTGGGTACCCTCGCTGTCTCCAATTCTTCTTTTGTCAGGATGTATGTGCTGTCGTCCGTATAGAAGCTGACGTACAGGTCGCCGTACTCCGTATGGCGGGGCCGCTGGGAAAAGCCCTCACCCCACCCATCCGCATATTGGCAAAGGCAATATTCTTTCAGCTCCACCATCTCACTTGGGCTGAGTTCACCTTTGACCTGACAGACGGCCACGCCATACAGACAGCCGTCCACCTCCTCCACCGAGGGGAAAAACGAGATCACTTTTTCATTCACAGCCTCCGAGCCGTCAAAGTAGATCATAAGGCCGCGCCCAGACTCCTCCGGCGCCTGCTCATCTTCGATCCCCTTGAGGACCGCGGCGCGCAGTGCCGGGGCGGACAGGTCCTCGCCGGTCAGGGGCGGCGGTTCGGGCGGGTCCGGCTCATCGATCCAGTCCTGCACAGACGCTTCCCCCTCCAGCTCCGCACTCAGGGGGCTGTACAGCTTCAGTTCTGTCACTTTGCTTTCAAAGATGGTCGCCTGATCCGGCGCTAACATATCCTGAAAACCCATCCGTTCCAGCGCCTTCGTGTAAAGCTGCTTTTCAAACGCCCGATATTCGGGGGTGGAGGTATCCACCTCCCGGAACACGGCTTTCTCATGGCCGGTCCCTTCTACAACCTTCCACTCCACCGCGCCGAACCGGGCGGCGGTCAGGCAGTTCAGGAGCTGTCGGCCATCCATAGCCTCAAACATCCCCCGGTTATCCTCATAGGGGAAAAACGCATGGACATCAATGCCCGTCAGCTTTTGAGCGGTGCGGTACAGCGTGAAGCCGCTGGCATCCAGACTGGGGGAAATTGCCGCATAGAGCCGCTTCATCTCCTCCAGGGAAGCCTGCTTCGGGCAGAGTGTCTCCAGCACAGACTGGAGCGCCGCCGTCTTTTTTTCAGAAAACCGCAGGCGCATGGAAATATCCGAATGATCGGCCCCAAGACGCTCACACTCCTGAGTGCTGCGCTCCAGCGCCTGACGGGCCTGCCGCAGTTCAGACCGGGCTGTGTCCAGCTCGGCGCGGGCGGCGGGGTACTCCCGGATGGCCCGGATCATATCTCTCAGGCCCATGGTCAACCCGCCTTTCTGAACCGGGCCAGCAGGTGGTCCAGCACGTTGATGCGGAGGCGCACCTTGCCTGCGGAATCGTCCAGGCCGTTCATCTGGCTCTGGATGCGCTGCCGGATGGCCTTGAGGGCCTGCCGGTCGGCGCAGCACTCCACCACGATGTACTCGCTGCCGCGGGCCAGCACCTCACGTCTGCCGTTCTCATCCCGGATGCTGGACATCAGCCGCTGGCCCAGCCGCTTCCGGTAGCTGTTCTGGAGGGCTTCCGCGTCCCCGGACACACCGTGTTTTTTCAAAATGGCGGCGATCTCCCCGGAGCTGATCCGCATATTGGCGGACAGCACGTCCATGATCTCGTCCTCCGCCGCTGGGGGCAAAAGGGGCTTGGGAGGCCCCGCCGCCCGTGCGGGGTATTCTTTGCTCATCGCTCGGTCTCCTTCCTCTTTTTGTGAGATTTTTTTGCGGTCTGCCGCTGGGGGGGCAGGGGACTGTCCGTACCCTCCAGGCCGCAAACGTACAAGCCCTTGATCTGCTCCGCCTGCCCCAAAATAAACCCAGCCGGGGCGTCCTCCAGGCTGGCCGCCGCCATAACCATCCGCTGCCGCCCATCCTGAAATGATGTATAACTGTAGCAGTGTCCGCCCTCCCGGTAGACGCAAACGCCAGAAGGCTCTCCAGAAAACCGGGCATACAGCATGACCGCTTGCTTTTCCGCGATAAATGGCGGCTGGATGTCCTGTTCCAGTTCATGGGCCATATCGTTGATGTAGCGGGACATACCCCGGATGTCGCCGCATTCATATTCCGGTCCGCTGTCCCCATACCGCCTTGTCTCCAGCACCCACTTTTTTCGCTCATGGGGGCTGTCCAGTACAACGTGAAAGGACTTTTTGCTCCGTTCATCCGAAAGCAGGTCGAAATAAACACAGCCAAACATTGGGCCGACGCCAGGGGTGTGGTGCAGGAAATAAACACGATAATTGTCCAGAATAAACGGGTGGGTGATGCTCATGACGAGTTTGGAGAGGCTTTGCAGCCCTTTATTGTTCAACGGGTCGTAGAAGTCATCCCATCCGGCCTGCCTGGGGATATGAAGGCTGTCCCGGTGAAAGGCCCCGGCCTGGAACTGTTCCTGCCACTGGCGGACAGAGATCTTGTCGCCCGTCATCGCTCCACCCCCTTTTTCTTTGAAGAACTCTTTGGCCGCTGTGGGACGTGAGCGGGCAGGGGCAATCCCGCATCCTCCGGGCAGTAGACGTATAAGCCGTTGATTTCCCGGCCTCCAAATCCCTGCGCTTCCGGGAGAACGTCCTCCGGGCTGCGGGCCACATGGACAGTTTTCCTGCGGCCATCGTCCCGATCCAGAAAGCTGTAGCTGTGTTCGCCCTCCCGGCGCAGAGCGCGGGAGGGGAGGATGGCGCCCCGCCGCAGGATATACTCCACCGCCGCCGCTTTTTCGTCCAGGAATGCCGGCCTTATGCCCTGTTTCAGTTCCCGGCCTAAATTGTCGATGTACTTCGTCATGTCATGGACGTGACCGCAGCCAAACTCCGGCGCGTGGAGACTGAACCGCCCGGTGTACAGAGTCCACCTGTCCGGCTCGTCCAGACCGCAGAAATCAACCTTGAAGAACTTGGCATCGTCCCGCGACCCGGCCAGAGGCTCGAATCGGACACTGTCGTACACCAGCTTGTCCCGCCCCACTTCGTTTATGAACCAGACGGTAAACTCATCCAGAAGGGCGGGTTCATTCAGGCCCATGATCACCGGGGCAATTCTGGTCAGACGGCCCGCAAGGGCATCATCCCGGCAGTGCCAGTTCCACCAGCCCGCCTCATGCTGGACAGCAACCTCCTTGCTGTGAAAAGCTCCGGCGCGGTATCGCTCCTGCCATTGGCGGACGGACATCGCGTCCTGCGTCATCGCTCCGCCTCTTTTCTTTTCGGAGCCTTGTCCGCTTCCTTCTGGGGCGGGGGCAGCGGAATCCCCACATCCTCCGAACAGTAGACATACATCCCCCTGATGGCATGGGCCTGCTCCGAAACAAAACCGGGCGGGGCGTCCTCCAGACTGGCCGCCGTCAGGACGGTCCTCATCTGCCAGCCCCTTCGGGGCGCATAACTGAAACGGTGATCCCCGTCCCGGTAGATGTAGATACCTTCCGGTTCCCCCCGCAGACGGGTATAGGCGGTCACGGCGTCTTTCTCCGCGATAAATGGGGGAATGGTACCCTGCTGCAGCTCCGGGCCGATGCTGTTGATGTATTTGACCATGTCCCGGATGTCCCGGCAGTCGAACTCCGGCGCGTCAAAGCCGTACCGCTCCGTGACCAGCGCCCACTTCTCGCGCTCATGGGGGCTGTCCAGCGAAACCACAAAATATTTCCCGCCGCGCTCTCCAGACAAAGGCTCAAAGCGGGCATCGTCATACAGCGGCCCATTCAGGGGGCAGTTATTTTTGAACCAGACGTAGTAGTTGTCCAGGATGAAGGGGTCGGTGATGCCCATAACCACCCGGCCTATTTTCTTCAGCCGTCCGGCCAGGGCGTGGTCCTGGCAGAACCAGTCGTACCAGCCAGCCCTGCACTGTGTGGCATAGTCGGAGCGTTCAAAGGCCCCGGCCCGAAACTGTTCCTGCCACTGGCGGACAGACAGCTCATCCGGCATTGCCGTCACCTCCCGGCAGCAGCGTTTCCAGGATGCCGGCGATGGCAGTGAACACCTGCGCCAGCTCATGGGCCTCTTTAGCGCTGTCCTCGATCTCCTCCGGCGTCATACGGGTACACTCCGTCCAGATCCGCACATTTTCCTCCGAAGGGGTCAGCAGCACGGCCCGCTCAAACGCCTTGCAGAACAGCCCCGCGATCTTGTGGCGGCGGTCTGACTCCGCGTCCGATTGCCGGATCTCCTTTTTCGCCTTTTCCAGCTCCACCGCCAGGGCGGCGGCCTCGTCCCGCTGCTCCTCCGGCAGCTCCCGCACCTGCCGGGTGATGTTGTAGCCCTGGTTGATGGACAGGTCGCCGCTGTCCAGGGCCTCCTTCACGGCGGCGGGGGCGTGTTCATCGATCTGCATGACCTTGCCCATGGTGCGTTCCCCCAGGCCCACAGCGTCCGCCAGTTCCCTGCGGGTATCCACGGGAGAAATCGGGTTCGGCAATGTTGCCAAACCCGATTTTGCATCCTCGCTTTTCTGATCCCCGCCGCCTGCGGACATATTTTCCCTGGCCCTGGCCTCGATATCCGGCTTCAGGCGGAGGGCGATCTTGCCCAGCTCCCACTTGTCCAGATTCCGGCGGCCCTTCTGGGTGTCCAGCGCCCACTGCTTGGCCTCCAGCATATCCTCAAACGAGAACACGGCCATCTGGTAGGGCAGGCCGTGCTGTTCACACAGCCTCTGCCGGTTGTGGCCGTCAATGACCACCATGTCCTCGTTGACGATGACCGGGGAGTAGCAGCCGTTTTTCAGGATGTCCGCCTCCAGGGCGGCGAGCTGCTCCCCCGTCAGCGGGGGGAGCAGTTCAGCCATCTCAGGCAGGACGGTGGGGGTGCGCTCGGTGCTGCTGCAGATGATCCCGGTGTTGCGCATCAGGCGGCCTCACCGGCGCAGCCACCCTCGCTGGCCGCACAGGCGCCCTCCTCCACCTTCCGAGGGGACAGGAACTCCACCTCGTTGGCCTTGATCAGAAAGCCGGGCTGGCGGCTGGGGTCCTCCGCGAAGGTGATGGTCTCGAAGTCGCCGGAGGCGGCCAGCTTGCAGCCCTTCCAGGCGAAGGCGGCGCAGCGCTCCGCCAGCGCGCCCCGGACCTTGATGGAGATGAAGTCGGTGAGCTTGTTGCCGTCCCGGTCCCGGTAGCGGCGGTCGGAGGCGATGCGCAGGATGGCGTAGGGCTTGCCGTCCTCGTGGCACTTCAGCTCCACATCGTTGGTCA
>CANOBV010000151.1 GCA_947564255.1 uncultured bacterium
TTGGCGCGGACATAGCCGCACCCCCTTACGCGTTCTCCAGCTGGCGCATGAAGCGCTTGATGGTCTCCCGATCTTGGTCGCTGGCGCTGTCTAGGGCCATCTCCAAGTGCTCCATCATTTCGGAGCGGCCATCATCGCGGCTGTAGCGGCCCCGACTGTCCCGGCGGGAGCTGTAACCGCCCATACCGTCACGCCCGCTGTCCCGGCTGTAGTGACCCCGCACATAGTGTTTACCCCGATTGGTGTAGCTGGAACCACGGCCATAGTCTCCGCCGTCTACGGCCTCGCTGTAGCCGCCCTTTTCTTCCAGCATACAAATTTTGTCGATGTTCTTGATGGTATCGGTAATCTTGTGGACCACCTCCAGATCGCCCGCGCCCATCTCGCGCTTTTCGGCCAGCTCATCCAGCTCGGCCCACAGCTTTTCTTTCAGCTCATGCAATTTTTCCATATCGATTTCTCCTTTCAGGCCGTGGGCTCAGTGGGCGCGGCGGGAGCCGTCCCGTTGATGCTGGCCAGATTATTGGTAGGGCACGGACACGCGTTGCCCAACAGCTTAAACGTGCCCCCGGTGCCACTGGTGGAAACCACAGCGGCGTATCGCGTCCGGGTGCGGATGGCGCAGGCAGTAAGCTGAGCGCAGCAGCGGTTGGTCAGCGGATATTGCTGTGTGCCAGTGCCGATGGTCACTACCACCGGAGCGTTGATGGTGGCGGTGGCCGGAATGGCCTGAGCCACCACAATGCAATATTTGCATCCGTTGCGATAGTTTCCGGCGGGCAGGTTAAACGGCCCACAGGGAGGCCCTATGAACATGATGCAAGCATTTCAGCAGTTCATGCAACAGAATCAGGGCAAAAATCCCAATGAGATGATCCAGGAAATGCTTTCCTCCGGCAAGCTGAACCAGCAACAGCTCAACCAGGCCCAGAAAATGGCAAAGCAGATGGAAGGGCCGCTAAGCGGGTTAAAGGAAATGTTTGGGTTTAAATAAAAAACGGCCCGCAATGCGAACCGTTTTGAGCGCAAGCGCCCCACCTCCAAGTTTTCTTGGATTGAGTGCAGTATAGCATAAATTTTGTTCGAGTGCAAGAAAATTTTGTCTACAAAGCGTGCGCACGCAGTAGAAATACATCATCAAAGGAGAATTGTATATGTCTCTTGGTAGTGAAGGCGACGTTCCTGCCGTCATGAATGTAACTCCCACTGGAACCGCCAACGGCAACTGTGGCGGCGGCTGGGGTGGGGACTGGGCCTCCTGGATTTTGCTTTTCTTAATTTTTGGGATGTTCGGTTTCGGCGGCTTCGGCGGCTTTGGCATTGGCGGCTGGGGCGGTTTTGGCGGTATGGGCGGGGCCTATCCCGTAGAATCCATCCTTCAGCGCAGTCTCGACACCCAGACCATCATCGGCAAACTGGACGGCGTGAACCAGGGCCTGTGTGACGGGTTCTACGCCCAGAGTCAGGCGATCAACGGCCTGGGCATGAATGTCATGCAGGGCTTCCATGGCGTGGACAACGCTATCTGCAACCTGGGCTACCAGACCCAGCAGGGCTTTAACGCCACTCAGGTGGCTATGATGCAGGGCAACAATGCCATTCAGGCCCAGCTGGCTCAGTGTTGCTGCGACAACCGCGCCGGTCTGGCCGATCTGAAATATCAGATGGCTACCGACACCTGCGCCGTGACCAACACCATCCAGAACACCACGCGGGACGTAATGGAAAACGCCAACCAGAACGCGAAAGCCATTCTGGACGCCCTGAATCAGAACTACATCCGCACCCTGGAGAGCGAGAACCAGTCTCTGAAGCTGTCCGCCTCCCAGGCTCAGCAGAACGCCACAATTGGCGCGATGATCTCCGCCAGCGAGGCCACCATCCTGCGCCGCACCGGGGCGGAGTGTCCCACCCCCGCCTATGTGGTTCAGCCTCCCACGCCCGTGAACTTCCCCACCAACTGCTGCGGGCAGTTCAACGGCTGGAACAACGGCGGTTGTGGCTGTAATAGCGGTTGCGGCTGCTAATTCACATCCATGCAGATATAGGGCAGTAAATTGGCGGTTTTAGCACCCTATACCTGCATAAAATTGCGATTCATGCGCGTATGCGTTTTCCCCAGAATAACGGGTGATTATTTCGGGGCGGTGGGCAACAGTCTGCCGCCCCTGACATTTAGGAGGTAAATCTATGAGCTGTAAACCTGTTTGCAAGCTCTGCGACAGGCTGGTGATCTCCCAGGCTGTCACGTTCACCGGCGGAAATCTGGTGATTGCGCCGCCCATAGCCTGTATAAACGGGTTCGCCATATCATTCATCCTCCTTTGGTTTGGCGGGCTTAGCGGGCCGTTTAAGCCGCTCCGTGACAATTTCATTCACCCGGCGTTCTATCATCTCTTTTATACAGTAGAGAATGGCAAGATTGACAGGGCGGGACACCGCACTCGCTTTTATCGTCAACGCAGCATGGGCTCCCATAGGTTTCAATGCACTCTCGACATTCAAAGGCGGGCCAGACGGCGGCGGCAGGCCGCTCCATAGGTCTATCGTGCCTCCCTCCATTCCCGTGGCGGGGCATCCTACGCTGTGACGCATAGCCGACGCAAGTATCAACCCCATATCCGTGTCCTGGCCCGCAGCTTTGCCTTGGCTGCTTTGCGGCGCTGGTGGTGTTCGCTCACCCCTGGAAGGGGTCATGGCGCGCCCGCCGTTTGGCTCGGCGGATATGGAACGTATCTGGCTGCCCTGTTCAGTTGTGCCGTTCTGTAGCCTAACTATCTCAAAAATGGGATAATGCTAATTATTCGTGAAATTCTTTCAAAACTTCTCAAAAAGAAATGTTTTACGGCAAAAAGGCCCTGCCCAGTCTCAACCTGGGCAGGGCCTTGCATCAGGGAAAATTGTCGGGCGGGTTTTTGAAGCGGAATGTAAAAATGGCGGATAAAAGGGAGCTTATGGCCTGATCCCGTAGGTCAACGTCAACGATAATGTGGTCATGCCCATCCGCCGCTGAGTGGTTGGAGGGGCACGGGCACATGGACATGGTAACAAGGGATGACCCCAAGCTGGACAAGCGGGCCGTCTCCCTGCTGGTGAAGTCTGGGGAGGCCGTCCCAGGCGTTGCTCTGGAGAAGCGAATTTCGCTCCAGGTGAGGTGATGGTATGGAGAACATGGGGATCTACAATGCGGTTAGAGGGGTTCCAGACAACGCGAAAAAGCCCATTTCTGCAGGACGGTTAAGAGGTATGACGGACATTAACCCCATGTGGCGCATCCAGGCGCTCACAAATCAGTTTGGGCCATGCGGGCTTGGATGGAAGTATGTCATTAAAGACAAGCGGATGGAGAATGGGGCAAACGGTGAGATCGCCGCTTTTGTTGACATCGACCTTTATTACAAAGTGGGTGACGTATGGTCGGAGGCCGTCCCCGGCACCGGTGGCGCGTCCTTTGTCTCGAAAGAGAAAAACGGGCTTTATGTCTCAGATGAATGCTTCAAAATGGCGCTCACTGACGCGCTAAGTGTTGCGTTCAAAGCCCTTGGCGGCGGTGCGGATGTTTATTGGGCGGCTGGCCGGACGAAATACACCCAGGCTGGAAACGGGCAGCCTGAGACGCAGGGCCAAAAGCCGGAGTTTGAGCGGGTGGAGCCGCTGTGCGACAGGTGTGGACAGCCTATTCTTCCCGTCAAGAAAAACGGCGAGCTGGTTAAAACGGCGGAGAAGCTCATGGAGTACACGAGGCCTATAAGACGGAGGTTGACCAGACGGCAGACAGCCGGGCGATTTTCGACGTGGCCTGTCGCTGGGACGCGGAAATGCGGACCATGATTGATGAGACGTTCGGTCAGCCGGTGTGCGACGGGCTGTTCGGGCCCATGAACGTCTACGCCATGTCGGACGGGCTTCCGGCCTGGGCGAATCTGATGCTGGCGGTTATGGAGGAGATAGACACGGCCTTTGCCAGAGAGCAGAAAGCTACTAACCCCAGGCTCCAAAAATACCTGGGGAAGTATAAGGGCAAAAAGTGAACTACGAGCTGCCGGAAAGCCTGAAGATCGGCGGCGTTGAATACAGCATTCGGAGCGGCTACAGGGCGGTGCTGGACGTGTGCGCCGCCCTGACCGACCCAAAGCTGTCCGGCCAGGAAAAAACACTGTCGGCGATGTGCGCTTTTTATCCACAGTACGAGGACATTCCGCCGGATTGCTGGGACGAGGCGATGAAAAAGCTATGCTGGTTTATCGACTGCGGCCAGGAGCCGCACGGAGGCCGAAAATCGCCCCGCCTGGTGGATTGGGAACAGGATTTCCACATCATAGCTGCCCCGGTAAACCGGGTGCTGGGCATGGAAATACGGCGTAAAACCGGGCCGGAGGACTACGGAATCCATTGGTGGACGTTCGTTTCCGCCTATCAGGAGATTGGAGACTGTACATTTGCCCAGGTGGTCCGCATCCGGGATCAAAAAGCCAGAGGGAAGGACCTGGATAAGCAGGACCGAGAATGGTATCGCCGGAATAAGGATTTGGTAGACCTTAAAACCCAGTATACCGACGCAGATCAGGCCGTTTTCGAGGCGTACAGCGGCGCGTAGCCGCCACGCCAATTTGCACCTTGAAAACTTCTAATGGTGCATTTACTTTTATAGGCTTTCATAAATGCTCAAACTTGTTGCTACTCAACGTGTTTCCATATTTTCCCTTATGGAAGCTATTCAATTCTGTGCACCAAAATTGGTTGTTCGTGCGCCAAACGTGCGCCAAAAGAAGGGGGCAAATTCATGATAAAAGAGGTCGATGGGCGGTGGTGGTTCTGCTGTCCCCGTTGCGGGAAGAAGTTGCACCCCATCCAGGCCGGGGCCGTGTGCCGGGGAGTGCTGGCCCGGTGCCGTGGGGCTCGGCGTGACGGTTCCCGCTGTGGATGGGCGGGGGAGATTACTATTGATTGGGAGCCGGAGAAAATGCGGCCCATCCTCCCAGCATAAGGGACGCCCGTCTGACGGGCTTTGTGGGCTATTCTGCGGGGGGATCGCTGACATACTCCAGTATGTCCCCCGGTTGGCATTGGAGCATGGCGCAAATTCGTGAGATATTGTCAATCGAAACCACTTTGCCATCCCGTAATGCTTGTATGGTGCTTTCTGATAATATTTTCTCCCGCCTCAATCGAGTTGTGTTATATCCAGCAGATTTGAGCAATGGAAGAATCTCCTTCGTGTACCGTATTGGCATAAGTTAAACCTCCTTTCCCACTGTGTATAGTATACAACAATGATTACACGAATTCAAGTGTAAATATGCACAAGAGTTAACACGGAAATTCGTGCAATTTGTCAATGGACAAAACACGATAAATCGTGTAAAATAATAATTGTCAAGGGGGAAGCCCCAAGACAATAAAAAGTCCCGGCTGGCGGGCCGGGACGGGAAGGAGGCCAGCATGAAATACCACCGTGGCAAGTGGTACTATCAGGGCAAGACTTACAACAGTCTGCACGAAGCCCTGGTAGCCAACTGGTCGAAGTAAGACCGAACGGGGCCGGGGAAACCCGGCCCCACCAAATACCAGCCTCCGAGGACAGTATAACAGACCTCTGGGGGGATTTCAAGGAGGATTTTCAAGCGTGGCCTGTTTTAGGACGAAAAAAGAAAGCGCACTTTGGGACTGTGCGCGGATGATTTTGCACGACCAGTGCCCGCCGGAACGCGAGCATTACCTGTGCATGAAAGCAGAGGATGATACCCCGGATTGTACCCTGTGCTGGGACAATTATTTGTGGGGTGTTGCGGGGGACGGCAAGCGGTATGGTTTTAGCAAAAATTATTTTTTGTGTGGTATGTTTGCAGGTATTCGCAGTAGATAAAAATGGAATGTCGAATTATGTGTTGCCAACAAGAGCGAGGACTTCTCCAGCCCCATCTTTCCGTTTACGGCCCGGCGTCTCCGGCTCCA
>CANOBV010000152.1 GCA_947564255.1 uncultured bacterium
CCTTTGTCTGCTGGGACAGCCGGAAGCGGGACGTCTGGGTGCGGCAGCCCCCGCCTTTTGCCATCCGCAACCATCCCCAGTTCCGCGCCCGGGTGGACAATTACCAATCGTTTCTCCCCCGGGTGACCATGGACGGCATCATGATAACCGGCGTCCGGGCAGCGGAATCCATTCAGCGCCTCCAATACATGGCCGCGCTGAACATGGGCGCGAAGGGGATCACGAACACCAACACCATCTATCCCATTTACGACTGGAAAACCACCGATGTCTGGCTGTATCTCCGCGACCAGCACATAGACATCCCGGAGGTCTACCTGCAGATGTACCAGGTGGGCGTCAACAGGAACCAGCTGCGGGTGTCGCAGTTCTTCTCCGTGGACACGGTGCCTGTGCTGGTCCACCTGGGCGAGTACGACCCTCAGCTGATGGAGCGCGTACTGCGCCGGGAGCCAAACGCATACCTGGCCGTGATGTACTGGGACAGTGAGATGTTCCACCGCACCACCAAGAAGCGGCGGGAGCTGGAGGGTGAGGACAAAAAGGACTATCGCGCCCTGCTGAAAGAGATGTTGTTCCTCCGCCCAGGCGATTTCTTCAACACCCCCCATAAGCGGGACGTGGCCAAGCAGTACCGCAAGCTGTTCATCCGCATGGACGGCATGGCCCGTCCCCGGGACTATAAGAAGATGTACGGGGGGCTGGTAGCTGGCGACCCGAAGCTCCGCACTCTCCGCGCCATCTATCAGGACATCTCCTGCGCCTATGCAGCCTACGCCAAAAACTTCCGCAAGGGGGGTGAGGCAAATGGCTGACGTGGATCTGTTCGCCCCGCTGTCCTCCCTGCAATGGGTAGACCGGGACGCGCTCAGGCCCAATGACTACAACCCCAACAAGGTCAACCGGGAGAACTTGAAGCTGCTGGTGCAATCCATCATGACCAACGGCTGGACGCTCCCCATCGTGGTACGCCCTGACTACACCATCATCGACGGCTTCCACCGCTGGACAGTAGCGGGAGAGGAACCGCTGCATACCAAGCTCGGCGGCAAAGTACCCGTTGTGGTGGTGCGCCATGAGGACGCATCCGAGGACATCTATGGCACTGTCACCCACAACCGCGCCCGTGGCACACATCTGCTGGAGCCTATGAAAGCCATCGTCAAGAGACTGTTGGATGATGGTAAGACGGTGCAGGAGATAGGGCGTCAGCTGGGTATGCGCCCGGAGGAAGTGTTTCGGCTGTCGGATTTCTCCCGTGATGACTTCCTGACCATGATGACCAAGGGTGTCAAAGGGTACAGTCATGCGGAGCTGTTGACCAAGCTCTAAGCGAGCAACAACCTACAATGCCCAAGACAGGCGCAGAGAGCCGCGCTGAGAGGCTTCTGTGCTTGCCTTGGGCGTTCCCTTGCCCGAGGCGTGAAGCCCCAGGAAAGGCCATTGCAACGCGCCCAGCGACGGCGAGAGAAAAAGGTACTGTGACCGGGGGCTCCCGTTAGCTGCGGGCTCGTCGACCCCAAAAAACGATTAGTTAGTGAAAAAATTTTTTGGCATTTCCGTTCCGCTTTTGGTAGTGCTACAGGGAAGGGAGTGAGTTGCTATGGAGAATACGAAAATTACGCCTGAAACAGAGGTCAGCACAACGGAGCTGGCCTGTGTTCTGGGCATAACTGGACGGCGTATCCGCCAGATGGCCGAGGATGGGTTGATTGAAAAGGTATCAAAAGGCCGGTTTCTCTTGTGTAATTGTGTGCAACGGTATATCGCTTCTCAATCCACAGAAGACCAACGATTGGAGCGGGCGCGTCGCGCCGCAGAGGTCACATTCAAAGCATCAAAAGCCCAAGTTGCCAAAATGGAGGCAGATGAACTGAAAGGGACAATGCACCGTAGCGAGGACGTGGCCGCCATGACGGAGGATCTGATTTACACCGTCCGCGGCTCGCTCATGGCCTTGCCCGGGCGGTTGGCTGTGGACGTGGCGGCGACGGCGACGCCCGCCGAGGCTGCTGAAATCATCCGCAAAGAAGTCCACGCCCTTATGCGGGAGCTGGCCAACTATCAGTATGACCCGGAGAAGTATGAGGAACGTGTCAGGGAGCGGAGGAAGTGGGAGGCTGGCGGCGGTGATGTAGATGACGAGTAAACCTGCTGCCCGGCGTCTGAACGGCGCAATCGCAAAAGCCCTGGCCGGGATGAAGCCCCCGGACGATTTGACCGTGACCCAGTGGGCCGAGCGGAACCGGCGGCTGTCCTCCGAGGCCAGCGCCGAGCCGGGCCCCTGGCGCACCAGCCGGACACCGTATCTCCGGGAGCCGATGGACGCATTCACTGATCCGAAGGTGCGGCGTATCGTCATGGTGGCCGCGTCCCAGGTGGGCAAGTCGGAGCTGGAGCTGAACATCATCGGCTACATCATCGACGAGGATCCCGGCTCCATCCTGTTTGTCCATCCCACCACCATTGACGCCAAGGAATTTTCCAAGCTTCGTATCGCGCCGGAAATCCGGGACTGTCCCACGCTGCGCCGAAAGGTGGCCGCGCCCAAGAGCCGGGACAGTGGAAACACTTTGCTGCAAAAGACCTACCCCGGCGGCATCCTGACCATGTGCGGCTCCACCGAGGCCCATGCCCTGGCATCGAAGCCCATCCGCTATGTGCTGGGTGACGAGCGGGATCGCTGGGCCACGTCCGCCGGCAACGAGGGCGACCCCTGGGAGCTGGCAATGGCCCGGCAGACCACGTTCTACAACGCGAAGGCCGTGGAGGTTTCGACACCCACCGTGAAGAACGCCAGCGCAATCGAGGCGTCCTACGGCGAGGGGACGATGGAGCGGTGGAAGTCCAGATGCCCCCATTGTGGGAAGTACCATGAAATCCAGTGGGAGCATATTCGGTATGACTACGAGGAAACTGTGGTCAACCGCAAAAAGGTCTACAAGGTCAAGAGCGTATGGTATACCTGCCCCAGCTGCGGCTGCATATCCGACGAGGCCACGATGAAAAAAGCCCCCGCCCGCTGGGAGGCGGACAACCCCGCCGCCTATGCGCAGGGCGTCCGCTCGTTCTGGCTCAACGCCTTTGTCAGCCAGTGGGCGAGCTGGGCTTCTATCGTCCTCAAATATCTCAACGCCATAGGGAACACCCGGAAACTCCAGGTGGTCTACAACACCTGCTTCGGGCTGCTGTGGGAGGATCGCGGCGACCTGGAGGACGAGGACAGTCTGATGGCCCGCCGGGATGTGGAGGCATACGGGCTGGAGGAGGGGGGAACACCCTTTGACCTGCCTGACGGGGTGCTGGTTCTCACCGCCGGCGTGGACACCCAGGATGACCGCATGGAATATGAGGTCATCGGCCACGGCCACTTTGGGGAAACATGGGGCATCGAAAAGGGTATTATCATGGGGCGGCCTGACGAGGACGCAACCTGGGCCAAGCTGGACGAGATGGTGTTTGACCGGGTATTCCGGTTCAAGGACGGTATCGGCCTCCGGCAGTCCATGTCCTTCGTGGACGAGGGCGGCCACTTCACCCAGGATGTGCGCCTGCGTTGCAGACAGCGCATCGGGAAAAAGGTGTTTTGCATCAAGGGTATGCCCGGCCCGGATAAGCCCTACACGGCTCCACCAAAGCAGATGAAAATTGTCATCAACAAAGTGGCGGTGGGAACCTGCTGGCAGTATCAGATCGGCGTTGATTCCGGCAAGCAGATCATCATGGATAACTTGAGCGTAAAGACCCCAGGCTCGAAATACTGCCATTTCCCCCGGCGCGATGACTACGGCTCCGGCTACTTTGCCGGGCTGCTATCCGAGCGCCTGGAGTATGACGCAGCGAAAAAACAGCCGTGGGTATGGAAGAAGATTCCCGGTCATGAGCGGAATGAGGCCCTGGACTGCCGCAACTATGCTATGGCGGCGTTCAAGGCCCTTCCTGCCAACCTGGATTTGATAGATAGGCGGCTAAAGGCGGCCCGCGGCGAAACGACGCCAGAGGCCGTTGCAACGCCGCAAGCGGCTCCTGCTGCGCCCCGCACCAGGTCTAAAAAGGTGCGTTCCGGGCGCAGTAAAAACTATGACGATTGGTAAGGTGAGAATATGGCCGATAAGGTTGAGCTGCGGGCCCGTCTGGACTTCTGGCAGACGGCACTTAAAAAGCTGCGCACCGCATATCTCGCGTTGGTGGATGGCGGCGTCAAATCATACATGATCGACGACCGCCAGCTGACCCGCTTTGATCTCCCTGCGCTCCAGAAGCAAATTGAGGAAGCGGAAGCCAAGGTGGACGAGCTGGAAAATCTTTTGAATGGCCAGCGCCCCCGGCGGGCCGTTGGTGTGCTCCCGAGGGATTGGTAACTGGGTAATCGCCCGAACGGGCTTTACCGTGGGCGGCCCAGCTGGGGTTTGTTAGCTCCTTTCGCCAGCTGGGCCACCCGCTTTTATTGCAGCATAGGAGGTGGACGCTATCTACTACAAAACCAAATCCGGCCTACTGCTACCAGACAGCGCACGACCCAAAGCAATGGGGTACAGCGAGGCCGGGGCCAGCGTGACCCGGCGGGCCATGAAAGGATTTAAGGCCCGGAGCGGAAGCCCCAATGAGGACATCAACTGGAACAATGCCACCCTGCGGCAGCGGGGCCGTATGCTCTATATGTCTACGCCGTTGGCCACGTCCGCCGTGAATACCAACCGCACGAAGGTCGTCGGTGTGGGCCTGACACTGAAAAGCTCCATCAACCGGGACGTGCTGGGCCTCTCCCCGGAGGCCGCCAAGGAGTGGCAGAAGCGGACGGAGGCGGAGTTCCGCCTGTGGGCTGACCGCAAGCAGAACTGTGACGCAATCGGCATGAACAACTTCGATGCGCTCCAACAGCTGGCGCTTGTGTCCTGGCTGATGTCAGGGGATGTGTTCGCGGTGTTCAAGCGGTACCCGGCCACCCCCGTCAGGCCGTACTCGCTGCGCGTCCATCTGGTGGAAGCAGACCGGGTGAGCACTCCATACCGCCTGGGCGGTGGCCGGGGGTGGCGTGGTATCACCGATGGGGAGAACGAGAAAAACGGCAACAAAATCTATGACGGTGTTGAGGTGGACAAAAACGGCATGGTCGTGGCCTACCACGTCAGCAACAACTATCCCTGGCAACTCACTTGGGATCCAGTTGAGTGGACGCGCGTGGAGGCCTACGGCCCCCGGACGGGGCTCCCCAACATCCTCCACATCATGAACAGCGAGCGGTGTGACCAATACCGGGGCGTGACCTATCTGGCCCAGGTGATCGAGCCGTTGCTGCAGCTGCGCCGCTACACCGAATCCGAACTGATGGCGGCACTCGTTCAGAGTTTCTTCACGGCCTGGATTGTCACCAAGACCGACCCGAACCAAATCCCGCTCAACGAGGTAGGCGCGGGCGGCATTGTTGGCGTCCCGGGGGCAAATCCCGGAGAGGACAACATCTCTGATGACAGGAACGAATACGAGATGGGGCCGGGCACCGTGGCGCACCTGGAGGAAGGGGAGGACATCAAATTCGGCTCCCCCAATATCCCCACGGCGGGCTTCGATACCTTCGTCAAGACGTTCTGCAAGCTGATCGGCGCGGGCCTGGGGATTCCCTACGATGTGCTGATCAAAGAATACAATTCCTCCTATTCGTCCGCGCGGGCCGCGCTGCTGGACGCATGGGAGGATTTTCGTATGCGCCGGAAATGGTTTGTGGACGATTTTTGCCAGCCCACCTATGAGGTCTGGCTGGCTGAAGCTGTGGCCCTGGGGCGTGTCAACGCGCCGGGCTTCTTTGCTGATCCCCTTATCCGGGCCGCATGGTGCGGGGCGCGGTGGATCGGCCCCGTCCAAGGAAGCCTTGACCCGCTGAAAGAGGCAAAGGCGGCGGTGCTGCAAATCCAGCACGCCCTCA
>CANOBV010000153.1 GCA_947564255.1 uncultured bacterium
GCCGCCCTGGAGGGGGGCGTGGACCTGGTGCTGGAGCTGCCCACGGTGTGGGCGGTATCCTCAGCGGAGTCCTTTGCCCGGGGGGCGGTGGAACTGTTGTCCGCAGCCGGGGTGGCGACCCATCTGTCCTTTGGCAGCGAGTGCGGCGATGTGGACAGTCTCCAACGGATTGCCGCCTGCCTGGACAGCCCAGAATACCGGGCCGGACTGCGCCGCTTTTTGGACCAGGGGCTGCCCTTCGCCGTCTGCCGCCAGCGGGCGGTGGAGAAGCTGCTGGGGGCGGAAACCGCAGCCCTGCTCTCCCTGCCCAATAACAACCTGGGCATTGAGTATATTCGGGCGCTGAACGCCCTGGGAAACCCCATCCGGCCCGTCACCGTCCTTCGGACAGGCGCGGCGCACGACGGGGGAGGGCACCCCCAATACCCCTCCGCCTCCTATTTGAGGGAGAAGATCTTGAGGGGAGAGCTGAGCGCGGACAATCCCGCCGGCCTGAAACACGGGGAGCGGGGGGTACTGGCCGTCCTGCGGGCCATGGAGGAGGAGGACTTCGCCGCCCTGCCCGACTGCGGGGAGGGGCTGTCCCACCGCGTTTACCGGGCGGTGCGCCAGGGCCGGACGTTGGAGGAGCTTTATGACTGGGCCAAGACCAAGAGATACGCCCACGCCCGCATCCGCCGGGCAGTGCTGTGGGGGGCGCTGGGGCTGCGGGAGGGGGACCGGCCCGCCCACCCCCCCTATCTCCGGGTGTTGGGGGCTACCGGGCGGGGCAGGGAGGTGCTGCGGGAGATGAAAGACCGGACGGCCCTGCCCATCCTCACCAAGCCCGCCCACGGCAAGGGAATCCCCCTGTTGGAGCTGGAGGCCGGGTGTACGGACTTCTATCAGCTGTGCCGGGAGGAACCGGGGCCCTGCGGGTTGGAGTGGAGCACCAATCCCGTTATGATATGAATTTCAAACTGAAAGGAAGTTTTGACCTATGCGCGCCTATGAACGCCTCATGAAGTACGTGAAAGTCTGCACCCAGTCCTCCCCGGACACCGGGGCCACCCCCTCCACCCCCGGCCAGTGGGACCTGGCCCGGCTGTTGGTGGAGGAGCTGAAGGAGCTGGGGCTGGAAAACCCCAGCGTGGACGGGCACTGCATTGTCACAGCATGGCTGTCCGCCTCCCCGGGCTGTGAGGCCGCTCCCGCCCTGGGCCTACTGGCCCACATGGACACCGCCCCGGCCTTCTCCGGCAGGGACGTGAGGCCCATGGTCCACGAGAACTACGACGGCGGGGATATCGCTTTGCCCCGGGAGGGCCGGGTGATCCGGGCCGCCGATTTCCCCTTCCTGACGGGGCTGAAGGGCAAGACCCTCCTCACCGCCGACGGCTCCACCCTGCTGGGGGCGGACGACAAGGCGGGCGTGGCCGAGATCATGACCCTGTGTGAGCGCCTCCAGGCGGAAAACCTCCCCCACGGGCGGCTGTGTGTCGCCTTCACCCCCGACGAGGAGATCGGCGAGGGCCCCGACCACTTCGACGTGGCCGCGTTCGGCGCGAAATACGCCTATACTGTGGACGGGGGCGCGGCGGGGTCCATCGAGTATGAGAATTTTAACGCCGCCTCGGCGGTGGTGGATATCACCGGAGTGTCTGTCCATCCCGGTTCCGCCAAGGACGTTATGGAGAACGCCCTGCTCATGGCCCAGGAGCTCAACGCCCTGCTGCCCTCCGAGGCGGTCCCGGCCAGGACCGAGGGCTACCAGGGCTTTTTCCACCTGGACCGGCTGGAGGGTACCGCCGCCGCCTGCCGGATGGAGTATATCATCCGGGACCACGACGAGGGGGAGTTCACGGTGAAAAAGGCCCTGCTCCAGCGGGCCGCCGCCCAGGTTCAGGCCGCTCATCCCGCGGCAAAGGTGGCGGTCACGGTGAAAGACAGCTATTACAACATGAAAGAGAAGCTGGCGGACTGCATGCATCTGGTGGAAAACGCCATGCGTGCGGCGGAGCTGGCGGGGATCACCCCCACCGTGGAGCCCATCCGGGGCGGCACCGACGGGGCCCGGCTGAGCTATATGGGTCTGCCCTGCCCCAACCTGGGCACCGGGGGCTACAATTTCCACGGGCCCCAGGAGCTGGCCTGCGTGGAGGATATGGACGCAGTGGTGGATATGCTGACCCATTTGGTGAGGCTGTACAGCAAATGATTCACAGTTTATTGATTATTTTCCAGTTCGGTTGGGGTAGAATGGTGTCAATGAGTGAAAAGGAGACTTGTCCATGATATACCGTAACGACCACTACGGTCCCATTGACCGCTTCTGCTCCAAACATCCCCGGTTTGGCATACCGAGTCTGGCCATGTACATCGCCATCGGGCAGGTCATCGTGGGCGTGCTCAGCCTGCTGCCCCCGCTGAACTGGCTGCCGGGCATGCTGGCCTTCAGCCGCCACTACATCCTCCATGGGGAGATCTGGCGGCTGCTCACCTTCATTTTTGTGCCTACCGGCACCAACCCCTTCTATCTGCTGCTGAGCTGCTATGTGGTGTACTGGACGGGCCAGATGCTGGAGCGGGAGTGGGGCACCGCCAAATTCAGCTTGTTCTATCTGTGCGGTGTGGTGCTGTCTATTTTGGGCGGCATGGCGCTGGGTACCATCAGCATCTACTACATCCATCTGTCCTTCTTCCTGGTGATCGCCACCATGTACAGCGAAATGCAGGTGCTGTTTATGTTCGTCCTGCCCATTAAGATGAAATGGCTGGCCCTGCTGGATGTGGCCCTCATCCTGCTGGACGGCATCACCGTCGGACCCATAGTCGTCCTGCTGGCCATTCCCAGTTTCATCAACTACTTCATCTTCACCTGGCCCTTCTGGTCCATGAAGCTTGGCTTTGCCCGCCGCCGGGCGGACCCCCAGGTGATCAACTTCAAAAAGGCCCAGCGGCAGGCCCAGAAGAAGGCCAGGGAGACCGGCGGCTACCTGCACAAGTGCGCGGTGTGCGGCCTTACCGACCAGGACGACCCCGACATGGAATTCCGCTACTGCTCCAAGTGCGACGGGTACTACTGCTACTGCGCCAACCACATCAACAACCACATTCACATTCGGAATGATTGAAGAATCCTCCGCCGGCGTATGGATTATGTAAAAGGCAAGGCCCTCCCGCTGGGAGGGCCTTGCCTTTTGGCCCCGGCTGTGGCACAATAAGGGTAGGAATATGTCATATTTACCAAGGAGGAATGTTCCATGAAACCATTACGCCGCGTCTTTGCCCTCGCTTTGGCCGTACTGCTGGTTTTGGGGCTGGCTCTGCCTGCCTTTGCCAACGCCCCCGGTACGGCGGTTACCGTCCTTTTCACCCATGACATGCATTCCCACCTGCTCCCCGCCGTCGACGAGAGCGGAAAGGAGTACGGCGGCTACGCCCGGCTGAAAACCGCCATCGACCAGCAGAAAGCCGCACATCCGGACGCCCTTCTGGTAGACGGCGGCGACTTCTCCATGGGTTCTCTGTTCCAAACCGCCTACGCCGACGCGGCCTCGGAGCTGCGGGTGATGGGGGCGCTGGGCTATGACGCCACCACCTTCGGCAACCACGAGTACGATTACCGCGCCGCCGGGCTGGCGTCTATGCTCAACGCCGCCGTGGACAGCGGAGACCCTCTTCCCGCCATTGTGGAGGCCAATTACCTTCCGCCTGAGCGGGGGCAGGAGGGATATGACGAGGATGCCCAGGCGGTGTGGGACGCTTTCGGCCGCTATGGGGTGACGGACTATGTTCTGCTGGAGCGGGGCGGAGTGTGGTACGCCGTCTTTGGCGTGATGGGGGTGGACTCAGACGCCTGCGCGCCCATGTCGGGAATGGTCCTCCATGACCGCTTTGAGGCGGCCAAACGGGTGGTGGACGAGGCCAGGAACAAGTGCCGGGAGGAGAACGGCGTCCAGCCTCTGGTGGTCTGCCTGTCCCACTCGGGGACCGACGGTCAGGGCAAAGGGGAGGATTATGAGCTGGCCCAGAAGGTGGAGGGCATTGACCTTATCATCTCCGGCCACACCCACACCACGCTGCCCCAGCCCATTGAGGTGAACGGCGCCTATATTGTGTCCGCCGGAGAGTATTCCAAGAATTTGGGCGCGATTACCCTGAACTTCAAGGTCAGCGGGGAAGTGGAGCTGATGGACTATCAGCTTATCCCCATTGACGGCAGTTTGGCCGATGACCAGTCAATCTCCGCGTTGGTGGAGAAATATAAGAAAGAGGTGGACGGGAACTACCTCAGCCGGTTCGGCATGACCTTCGATCAGGTGCTGGCCTATAACCCCTATCAATTTGACAGCGTAGACGAGATTTACGCCACCCGCCATGAGTCCACCCTGGGCAATCTGCTGTCCGACGCGTACAAGTGGGCGGTGGAGGAGGCCACCGGAGAGCCGGTGGACCTTGCCCTCACCGCCTCCGGGGTAATCCGGGAGTCCTTTGCCGTGGGAGATATTACGGTATCCGACGTGTTCAACGCCGCCTCCCTGGGCATCGGAGCGGACGGTGTGCCGGGATATCCCCTGGTGGCGGTGTGGCTCACCGGGTCGGACGTGAGAAACGCCCTGGAGGTGGACGCGTCCGTATCGGAGCTGATGAGCGCGGCGCGGCTGTATTATTCAGGCGCGGGGGCGTATTACAACACCAACCGGATGTTCTTCAACAAGGTCGCTGCGGCCTCCATGCTGGGCGAGGACGGCGCGGGCGAGGCCATCGACGACGACCGGCTCTACCGGGTGGTCACCGGGCTGTACTGCGGGCAGATGCTGGGGGCGGCGGAGAGCTCGTCCTTCGGCCTGCTCACCATCACGGCTCGGGACGCGGACGGGACGCCCATTGACATGGACAGGCTGGAGGATTATATCGTCCACGACGCTCAGGGCAATGAGGTAAAGGAGTGGAACGCCATCGCCCGCTACCTGCAGTCCATGGGAGGACAGGTGGACGAGCGGTATGCTCAGCCCGACGGACGTAAAATGGTGGAGGCCAGCTGGTCCCCAATTCGACTGCTGATGAATCCAAACAAGTTTACCGTCATTGCCGCCGCGGCGGTTCTGCTGGCGGCGGCGCTGGTGGTTTGGGTGGTGCGGTTGGTGGCGCGCCGGACCCGCCGCCGGTAAAATGCGCCCAGGTCCCGTTGGGTGTGGTTGATAAAGAACCATACAAAATCTGATAAAAAACCAGGCAATCACCGAAAGACCATGCCGATGTGACACAATTTAACACCCCGAAAAGAGCGTGATGTGACCATCGCGCTCTTTTCATTTCCCGAAGGAGGGCCGGATCATGCCGGAAGTCATTCTCTCAGACTATTTCTATGGCGATGAATCGGAGGAATTTATCTATTTCAAAATCCCCCGTCTGCTAATCACGGATCAGAAATTCAAGCACGTTTCCACGGACGCCAAACTGCTCTATGGTATGCTGCTGGACCGCATGGGCCTGTCCGCGAAAAACGACTGGTACGACGACTACGGGCGCGTTTATATTTACTACACCGTGGACGAGATATGCGGGGATATGTGCTGCGGGCGGGACAAGGCTATGAAGCTGCTGGCCGAGTTGGATCAGAAGAAAGGGATCGGTTTGGTGGAGCGTGTCAAGCAGGGCCAGGGCCGCCCAACCAAGCTCTATGTCAAGCGGTTCACCACCCGGACAGCGCCCCAGGAACCTCCCCCACCGCCCCCGGATCATTTCACGCCCTGCCCAGAGGTCGAAAAAAACCACCCCAAGACGTCGGAAAAATCGACCTCAAGACGTCGGAAAAAACCACCTCAAGAGGTCG
>CANOBV010000154.1 GCA_947564255.1 uncultured bacterium
TGGTGCTGCTGGCGGCCTTATAGCGGACAGACTTGCCGCCGATCTTCATGTAGTCACTGCTTTTCTGCGTGATGGAGCTGGGGGCCGTGGACAGCCCGGCGGCGAATGCGGACAGGGGCAGGATGCCCATGACGCACACCAGCGCCAGCAGCAGGGACATAATACGGTTGATGGTTTTGTGCTTCAAACTAATACCTCCTTAGAATTGGGACAGGGCCAGACTGCGTTTACAGTCTGGCCCTGCCAGTGGTGGAAGAAATGTGTCTCATGGTGAGATTTATTTCCCGATCAATGTGGTTGTGCAGGTGTCCGAGTTATTGAGGGTATCTTGTATACAGGATATATTCGGGCTGCTGTTCCAGCCACCAGCGGAAATACTGCCCGCCCCACCGGGTCTTATTGTTCAGGCCGCTTTCCGTAACGAAGATACATTCGTCTGTTTTTCGTACAACCACCACAACATGGTTTGTGGTTTCGCTGGTATATTCTACGAGGTCGCCGGGACGGATTTGTTCCCAGCCCGGCCTGTCAACACGCTGCCAGGGAAGGGTGCCAAAGGCGGCGTCAGAACATTTCACGGCCCAACCTGCGCAATAGGTTTCGCTGACACGGTACGGCCCGCCTGTGCCGGAGATGTAGGGCGCTCCATACAGTGTGCCGGATGGATATTGCTCTTTGAGTTGGGCCAGCACCGCTTGAACTGTTTCCTCGGTAACGGCAGAGGGGGCGGGCGTGGTCTGTGGTGCAGGTGCGGTCGCCTCCTGTTCGTAGTGGGAATTGGGGTCAATGTGGACGCTGTTGGTGGAGCCGTCATAGGTCACGCCGAAGTCAACGGCCTGCCCGATATCCCGGAGCTTCACAAAATTGTTCCCGTGGATGGCGTATGCCTCGAATTGGATGGGCTGGCCGCTGAGATAGAACGTCTGGGTACTGGGGCTGGCGGTGAGATAGTCCGCCGCCGCTGCCGTGGTGCTGAACAGCACACCCCCGGCGATCATCCCCAACGCAAATTGTAAGTACCTGTTTTTCATTTCTGATACCTCCTTATCGGTTGTTTTTGCTGCTGTCCTCTAAGGATATTGTATCAAAAATGAAAAATTGCGTCAAATTTTCGCCCTATCCGGCCACGGCCCGGACACACCAGCGGTAGGCGGGCTGGTCCTCCACGCAGGTGAAAAGGGTGATGCAGTTGTCGGCGGTGGCCTCCAGCATGGAGGTGTCCGTGTAGCTGATCTTGGAAACGCTGGCAACGGAATAGGAGCGCGTACCCAGGGGCGTGGTCAGGGTGATGGTATCGCCGGTGCGCAGGGTGTGTATCTTCCCAAAGTCGTTCCGAACGCCCCGGTTATGGCCCGCCACACAATAGTTCCCGGCCCAGGCGGTGGTGCCGGTGAAGTGGCCCGCCCCTTTCAGCAGGGGAGCGCTGCCGGTGCCCTCATAGATTTTCACGGTCAGGCCCACGCTGGGGATTTTCAGCGTGCCCAGGCTGCCGTCGCTGTTGTAGAGATCGGGGGTCAGCTCGGTAAAGGCGGTGACGGGGCCGCTGGCGGTGGGATAGCTCACAGTGGGATAGCCGGTGCCGGTGTCAGTGGAGCCGCCGCCTGTGCTGGGCGTGGAGGGTAGGGTGGCCGCCCCCACGGTGCCGGGGATCAGGTTTCCTCCGTTCAGCGGCCCGCCCGCCGCGAGGTTAGGCGTCAGGAACTCGCCGCTCCCCGGCAAATAGCTGGTGGGGGTGCCGAAGCCGGGCGGGATGAGGGCGCTGTTCTTGCTCCTGTCCACGTTGGGGTCAGTCCATTCCCGGATGGTATCGTCGCTGGTGGGGGTGCCGAAGTCCCCGGCGGAGGGGGCTTTGAAGTTGTAATCCTGGGCGTGGGCGGGCAGGGCCAGGGCCGCCAGCAGGCAGAAGGCCGCCGCGAGGCCTGTTAAGCGTTTTTTCATTTCACATAACCTCTTTTCTTGTCCTTCATGTAGTTCACCAGCTTCCAGCCGCCGAACCCGGCCAGTCCCAGCAGCAGCGCGGCGGGGATCACCAGGACGGCCCAGTTCATGCCCGCGCTGTCCGGGCCGGTGGGGGCGTCCGTTTCGGCGGGGGCCTGGGTGGGCTGGGGGGTGTTCTCGGAATGTGTCTCACCATGAGACGCGAAAGTGGCGGTGTAGAGAATGGTGTCGCAGCTCGTCCGGGACACTTCCCCCTTGTACTCCACCGTGGCGATGTAGCCAGTGGCATACTTGCTGCTGGCGGTGCCGCTGTAGGTGGCGCTGGCGTTGTAGAAGCCCCCGGCCTCCTGCCACTGGACGTCGGCCAGGGTCAGGGTGCGCCCGCCGTCCTGGATGGTCCGGGGGATCAGGGACGTGTCGGCGTCGGACAGGTTGGGGTAGGACCGGGTGGCGGTGACGGTCCGGGAGCTGGTCTTGTAGCCCTTGGCCTCCACGGTGATGCCGGGATAGTCCGGCATGAGGGTGCCGGTGTAGCCGTCCTCGGTGGTCACGTCCATGGATAGCTCCAACTGCTGGATGATGAGGGCCATGTCTTTGGTGTCCGTTTCCAGGGTGATGACCTCGCTGTAGTCCTTGGTGTCGGTGTCGCTCTGATCCGTTTTCACCACATCCAGCAGGACATAGTGCAGGCCGCCCCGGTCAAATTCCTCCGTGGGGATGTCCTTGGGGTCGTCGTTCCGGGAGAGCTGGTACACCTTGTCGATGCGCAGCTCGTCAAAGGGACCGTAGGTGTATTCCTCCACGGAAATGGGATAGAAGCTGGCGGCATGGGCGGGCAGGGCCAGCAGGCCCGCCAGGAGCGCCGCCATGAGAAGGGTGCGTACTCGTTTCATCACGTAGTCCTCCATATTATATAAGGTAGGCGGCCAGCGCCGGGGCGCTGGCCGCTGGGGGCAAGGGAAACGTGCCGTTTCCCAGGATGGCAAAAGTCGTCCAACGGACGACTTTTGGGGTGTGTTCCCCTTAACGCCGTGACACGCTGCCGGACGCCGCCTGTCAAGGCCCGGCCAGTCCTCAGACTGGCCGGCTCGCGGGCGGTCGTGAAACGACCGCCCGGCCTTGACTGGCGGGGGCCGGTGGCGTACCCTCCGCGGGGGGGACACACCGCTGAATTGCGCCGCCTGACAGCGCCGCTTTACCGGCTGTGGCGTCGGTTCTGGCTGCCCCGCTCCTGCTGGCGGGGGCTGATGGTCTGCTCAACGCCGTTGCCGATTTCCCGTGCGGCCTCCCGTACCTTTTCCAGCATTTCGCCGCGGGTGGACGGGGGCAGGCCGTTATAGGTGCCGTTCACGTGCTCCGTCATTTCCGGCATGGGGCACTCCACCCCAAAGCGGCGGCACACCATGTAGCCCGCGCTCTGGGCGTCCAGGGCGTAGAACTCCCGCTTGAAATTCCCGTTGTAGCCCCGGTCATGGGCGCGGGCCAGGGGGATCTCCGTGGCGAGGGCGGCGAATACCGCCCCGTGGCTGTAGTCCGGGTTGATGAAGATGGTGAGCCGCTCCGGGTCATAGAGGGCCGGGGCCTCAATGTCACGGCTCTCGGCCACCGTCACCGGGGACTGGTCCATGAGCGCGGCCAGCGCCGCTTCCATCCGGGGGCCTTTTGCCTCCAGGGGGACCGGCTGGGGCAGGGGCTTGCCCGTGGTCTGGCTGATGTCGTAGTAGCTGCCCATGAAGTAGCCCCGGTACTTCCTGTCGCGGGGCGGCACGAACACCGTAGCCCCGGCGTTCATGGCGTCGTCCCGGACATAGCGGCCCAGGCCATGCCAATAGCTGGTGCTGCCGATCCTGGTGGCGCCCTGGAGCTGGGCCATGGTGAGGGCCACGTTGCCCACGCTGCAATGGATGTTGTCGGCCTGGAGGTCCAGGTACTTCTGATAGTAGGCCGGGTCGCTGGTGATGAAGTCCAGGGAGCCGTCCCGCATGGCGGACAGGTTCTCCCGCTCCGCCTGGCGCTGCTCGGTGCGTGCCTGGTCACGGGTGGTCTTATTCTTGATGATGTCGCTGATACTGGGCATGAAAATTCCTCCTTTTTCAAATTATCGGGTGTCTTTGCCCCGCCTGCGGGCCTTTTCCTGGGCTTTGCCCTGGGTGCGGCCCTGCCCCGACATGGCCCTCAAGCCTTCCAGACGGGCCCGGACAGATTCCCGCAGTTCGGCGGGGATGTCCGTTTCAGCAGCCCCCTCTTGTGTCGGGGAGGGAGTCAAGCCAATTCCGTGCTCTGGCGAGGACTTCTCTTGTGGAACACGGGGGCTCACTTTTTTTGCCGTTTCTTCCTCCTTGGCCTTTTGGGGGATGGGATAGGCCATGGCCTCCATCACGGCGTTGAGCTGGGCGGCGTAGTTCTGATTGGAAACCACGTTCACATAGCCCAACCTACTGCCCTTCTGTTGGGCGATGAAGTACAAAATGCCGTACTCCTTCGCCAGCTTCTTGAACCGCCCCATGTCCTCCCGTTTCAGTGGGATCACAACGGCGGGGGCGGGGTCGCGGGCCAGCCGCTTGGCGCTGGTCTTGCCCACCACCTTGTTGTCTTGGCGCTTCAAGGCCAGCAGCAGCGCCGCCACATTTTTCAGCGCGGAGCCTGCCAGCTTCACCGCGCTTTCGGTGGCCTGGATGCCCTCCTTCACCACCAGATCGGCGGCCTCGGCGCTCACGTCCATTTGGTTCACCTTCCTTTCGATGTTGTTTTTTTACCGGGCGGGGCCGTGGGTATGGTCCTGCGGCCGGTGGGTCTGGCGCTGTTTCTCCTGGCCCCGGTCTGCCTGGAGCTGGCCCCGGATGCGGGGGATATCCGCCGCCACCCGCCCGCAGGTTTTCAAATCACGGCGGAGCGGGCGAAGGCGGGCGTTGATAGCAGCTATTGCCGCCTCTACGTCCTCACCCTCCCGTTTTCTGCCGTACAGCTCCCGGCGCTGGTCCGCCAGGGCGTCGATCTGGGCTTGCAGGGCCTCCCCCAATGTGGTAAGCTGGCAGTCGGTATCAATGCGGTATTCCCGCAAAAGCCGGTACTGCCGCTGGTACTGGCGCAGCTTCTTCACGTCCTCCCGGACGGAGAAGGGGACAGGGCTGCGTTTCTTGGGCCGGGGGCCACCCAGCAGGTATAAGTAGTACACATAGAGCGCCCGGAACCCGTGGAGCTTTTTCCGGGGCGCCTGCCGGACATTGCCCCGCCGTACCCGGTAGCGCCGGGGGATCAGGGGCGGCGGCGGGGGCGCGCCCTTCCGGGCGTCAGCCAGCCGCGCGCGGATGTCGGCCTCGGTGTAGTCGTCCCCCAGGCTGTCCAGCCGGAAATTCCGGCCAGCGCCCGGCGGGGCGACGGCGGTATGCTTGATGTTGGGACCGCACTTTACTGTGTAGCCCTGCCGCCGAAGAATGGCCAAAAAGCCGTCAAAGGTGAAGCTCTCCCGCAGGGCGGCGTCGATGTCCTGGCGGATGAACCGGGACAGATCGCCCCGGCCCCTCCGCTCCGCGTCCCACTGGGCGTAATGTTTTCCATGGCCCTCCGGCTCAATGACGGACAAGCCGAACTCCCGGCTGACCTCGTTTGAGGTGTTCCGCAGGGTATCAAAATAGCTCTCAAAATCGCTCCGATACTTTTTGCCGTCCATAAAGGAAACGGAATTGAAAACGATGTGGCAATGCAGGTGCTCACGATCAATGTGGGTGCATACCACGGCTTCATACCGTTCCCCCAGCAGGCGGCGGGCGAACTCCACCCCGGCGGCGTGGGCCTGTTCCGGGGTGGCCTCGCCGGGGGCGTAGGAGTGGATGATGTGATAGCCCAATATGCCGCCCTTCTTGTCCCAGCGGCG
>CANOBV010000155.1 GCA_947564255.1 uncultured bacterium
GCACCAGCACGTCCGCCTTGTACCGGGAAATTTCCCGGGCGATGGCGCAGCCGGACACGCCCGCGCCGATGATGACGATATCAACCATGCAGGTTTCACTCCTTAATCAACCTATTTTTTCCATTTTTACGTGAAGAGCCGGACAGCCCGGTCTGGCCTCTCCCTCGCGGGAGAAGTCTGGGCTGCCCGGCTCACAGCGTACTCATTCACTCTGCGTGAGAGACCAGGGGATTATTTACCCCACTCGGGGCCCTTTTACAGAATTACAAAATTGAGGTCCGACAGATTACGCCCAGGGAATGGCCTGGTACAGCAGCACCGCGATGAGAGCGCCCACGATGGGGCCGCACAGGGTAACGATGGCGTACGGCCAGTTGGAGTCGCCCTTGCCCTTGATGGGGAGCACCTGGTGGGCGATACGGGGGCCGATGTCACGGGCGGGGTTCATGGCGTAGCCGGTCAGGCCGCCCAGAGACATGCCGCAGGACACGATGATGGCGAACACGAAGAACTTGTCCAGACCACCGGCGATACCGGCGACCTGGCCGATGCCCTTGATGGAGAACACCAGCACGAAGGTGGCCACCACCTCAGCCAGGAAGTTCAGGGGCATATTGGGGACGGAGGGGCCGCAGGAGAAGACGCCCAGCTTGGCGCCGGGGTCCTCGGTGGCGTCGAACTGATCCTTGAACAGGATGTAGACCAGGCAGGCGCCCACAAACGCGCCGGCGAACTGGGCCACGATGTAGCCGGGAACGGTGTTCCAGCCCACGGTGCCGTCAACGGCCAGAGCGATGGTCAGGGCGGGGTTGAAGCTGGCGCCGGAAGCCGCGCCGAAGATGAACGCGGGAACCATGACCGCAAGGCCCCAGGCCAGGGTGATCTGAATGGAACCGGCGCCCTTCATGCCGGACTTGTTCAGCGTCACGTTGGCGACCACGCCGTCACCCAGCAGGATGAGCATCATGGTGCCCAGGAATTCAGCGATGTACGGTAACATAAACAGAAACCTCCTCTTTTATTCTCTATCCCAGGGCGGGACCGAACAGGCCCCGCCCCAGGGGACAGATAACGGGAAACATACCGTGCGGCGCTCAGGCCGCGAAAAACGGGACTTTAGTCCTCCTTGGCCCAGCCGTAGGAGCACTTGACGGCCTTGCTCCAGCCCTTGCAGCGGGCGGCGCGGTCGGCCTCGTCGATGGCGGGCTCGAAAGTGCGGTCGATGGCCCAGTTCTTAATGACGTCGTCCTTGCTGGCCCAGTAGCCCACGGCCAGACCGGCCAGATAGGCCGCGCCCATGGCGGTGGTCTCCACGCACATCGGGCGGTTGACGGGGGCGCCGCTGATGTCGGCCTGCATCTGCATGAGCAGGTTATTGGCGGAGGCGCCGCCGTCCACCTTCAGGGCGGCCAGATTGATGCCGGAGTCGGCCTTCATGGCCTGGAGCACGTCGTTGACCTGATAGGCCATGGACTCCAGGGTGGCGCGGATGATGTGGTACTTGTTCACGCCGCGGGTGATGCCCACGATGGTGCCGCGGGCGTACTGATCCCAGTGGGGGGCGCCCAGGCCGGTGAAGGCGGGAACCACGTAGCAGCCGTTGGTGTCCTTGACCTTGCGGGCCATGTACTCGGAGTCGGGGGAGGAGTCCACCAGGCGCATCTCGTCGCGCAGCCACTGGATGGAGGCGCCCGCCACGAAGATGGAGCCCTCAAGGGCGTACTCGACCTTGCCGTCCAGGCCCCAGGCGATGGTGGTGACCAGGCCGTTGCTGGAGAACACGGGCTTCTCGCCCACGTTCATCAGCAGGAAGCAGCCGGTGCCGTAGGTGTTTTTGGCCTCGCCGGGGGTGAAGCAGGTCTGGCCGAACAGGGCGGCCTGCTGGTCGCCGGCCGCGCCGCCGATCTTGATGGGGCCGCCGAAGAACTGGGGATCGGCCTCGCCGTACACGCAGCTGGAGGGCTTGGCCTCGGGCAGCATGGACTTGGGAATGTTCAGCTCGGCCAGAATCTCGTCGTCCCACTCCAGGGTGTTGATGTTGAACAGCATGGTGCGGGAGGCGTTGGAGTAGTCGGTGACATGGACCTTGCCCTTGGTCAGCTTCCAGATCAGCCAGGTCTCCACGGTGCCGAAGAGCAGCTCGCCCTTCTCGGCCTTCTCCCGGGCGCCGGGGACGTTCTCCAGCAGCCAGCGGACCTTGGTGCCGGAGAAATAGGCGTCGATGACCAGGCCGGTCTTGGAGCGGATCTTGTCCACCAGGCCCTTCTCCTTCAGGGAGTCGCAGTACTCGGAGGTGCGGCGGCACTGCCACACGATGGCGTGGTGGATGGGCTCGCCGGTGTTCTTGTCCCACACGATGGTGGTCTCGCGCTGGTTGGTGATGCCGATGGCGGCGATGTCCGCGGCGGTGACGCCCAGGTTCTTCATGGCCTCCTGCGCCACTTCCAGCTGGGTGGACCAGATCTCCTCGGCGTCGTGCTCGACCCAGCCGGGCTTGGGGAAGAACTGGGTGAACTCCTTCTGCGCCACGCTGCACATCTCGCCCTTCTCGTTGAACAGGATGCAGCGGTTGCTGGTTGTACCCGCGTCCAGCGCCATAACGTACTTAGCCATACTCGTGTTCCTCCTTTAAAAATTGACGTCCTTATGTTGAAAGCAGGCCGTTCGCTCCTGCCGGCCCCCGTGCCGGACGTGCCCGAACCCGGGGACGCTTATGCTGACAATTATTATAACAGGCCGCCGGGAAAAAAGCATTCGACAACCTGAAGGGATTGTATGAATTTTATAAAATTTATTTTGCGTCCCAACAGAATTTGTACAAAACGTCAAGGTCTGTCAAGAGCAGAAACAGCTCAGCCCGCCTGCACCTGGACACACAGCTCTTCCGCCGGACGCAGCACCTCCAGCAGACCCCGGAGACAGCAGCGCACCTCCGCCCAGTCCAGCGCCTTACGGGAGGAGCACAGTTCCACAAAGTAGTTGGTGAGCGCCTTGGCACAGAAGTCCACCGCGAAAGCCCTCTGCCTGGGCAGCGTCCGGGGGTCGTCGGCCTGAAACAGCAGGCGGGACACGCGCGGGCGGGTGAGGCCCTCGCAAAACTCCCGGACGATCTCCGGACTGCCCGCCAGCAGCACCCGTCGGTAGAAAGCCCGGTCCTCGTCCATCAGGGCAATGAGCCGTAGGCACCACGCCTCAAAGTCCGGCTCCGGGTCGTCCCGCAGGGGGGCTCCCAGCTGCCGCTCGCAGATCCACCCCAGCACATCATAGATGTCCTGAAAATGGTAGTAGAAGCTCTGGCGCTTCATTTGGGCGCTCTCCATCAGGTCCTGCACCGTGATTTTGCTCAGGGGGCGCTCGCTCATCAGCTGCTTCAGCGACCGGGCGATCTTCTGCTTTGTGTTGCTGCACATTGTGGCACATTCCTCCCATATCCACGGCGCCCTCCGAGCTCTTTGGACCCGCTCTCCTCCAACAAGGGCCAAAAAAAGAGCGCAGGACTAAAACCAGCGGTTTCCCACTGTCCAGACCCTGCGGCGCTCGTCTCAAAGGTTCCTCTATTCAGCTGGCACTCATGGGCAAACTCACCGAAAACCCATGCCGTATACCATAATTGTATTTTATAATTTACCATATATGAAAAAAGAAATCAACAATTTCTGCCAATCTTATGTAAATTTCGACAGTTCCTACAAAAATCGACCAGATAATTTGCAATAATCACCAAAAAACCCGCCGGCAAGAGGCAAGATCTCTCCGGCGGGGCTTTGGTTTTGTCCTGGATTTTCAGAGTTTGGCCAGCAGAGTGGTCAGCTCCGCCATAGTTTTACCGCCGGGGACGGTCTTGTCCCCGTTGAGCACCGTCAGCGGCACCCGCTGGATCTGGTACCGCTTTACCAGCTCGGGATAGAGGTTGGCGTCGATCATGTGGGCGGTGACCAGGGGATTTTCCCAGGCCACCCGCTGGGCGGCCATCACCAGTTGGGCGCAGTGATGGCAGGCCAGGGATACGCAGACCTGGATGCTCACCGGCTTCTTGATTTTGGCAATGTCCTTCAGAGTGGGCTTGTCCAGCGGCCTGGCGGCGTTCCCGGCGTTAAGCAGGGCCCCGGCAAAGCCGGTGATCTCCTTGCCGCCGGGGATGCCGTGGAACACCATGTGGCCGAAGGTCTCCGCTGTCTCTCCGGCGTAGACGCCGGTGGCTGGCAGCAGGGAAGCGTCCAGCAACTCCTCCTCACGGGGAGCCTCCCCGTGAGCCAGCAGGATCAGGTTCAGCTTCTGGCTCAGCCCCATCATATGGTTGAGGAACGCGACCATCTCGGCGCTCTTCTCGTCCTCTCCCACAACGCACACCAGGGTGACCGGGGCCTCCAGCTTGTCCAACAGCGTTTTGAGCTGTCCCTCCAGTTCCTCAGCGATAAGAGGGCTTTTCGCGGGATAATTCTCGGGTTGGAGCGGCATAAGAGACTCCTCCTTATTTCTATTGTCCGCGCTTTTTCGCGCCGCGCAGCATCGGAACGGCCTGTAAAAGGATGCCCAGCGCCGCCGGAATGACGATATAATCCACCGGGACGGTCAGGAACAAAACCCCCACCGCCATCCAAGAAACGGCCTCGACGCTCATCCAGCCTTTATTCGCGCCCCTTTTCAGCCCGCTGACGACGGTCACAACTGCGACGGTCGCATAGGCCACAGCGGCGATGACCCGAGCGACCGCGGTAGTCATGGCAGCCATTTACAGCAACCCTACCAAATCCAGGCTGGGGGTCAGGGTGTCCTCGCCGGGATGCCAATGGGCGGGGCAAACCTGGTCGCCGTGCTCATGGACGAACTTGGCGGCCTGGAGCTTGCGCAGCAGCTCCTCCGCGTTGCGGCCGATGCCCATGTCGTGGATCTCGTACAGCACGATCTTGCCGTCGGGGTTCAGCAGGAAGGTGCCCCGCAGGGCCTGGCCCTCCTCCTCCACCAGCACGCCGAACTGGCGGGCCAGCACACCGGCGGGATCGCCCAACATGGGGTAGTTGATGGCCTTGATGGTGTCGGATGCGTCCGCCCAGGCCTTGTGGACGAAATGGGTATCCTCGCTGACGGAGTAGATTTCGCAGCCCTCCGCCTTAAAACCCTCGTACTGTTCCGCCAGGTCCTTCAGCTCGGTGGGGCAGACGAAGGTAAAGTCAGCCGGGTAGAAAAACAGCACCGACCAGCGGCCCAGCAGATCCCGCTCAGTATAGGATTTGAACTCGCCCTGGTGATACCCCATCACGGAAAAGGACTCCAGCTGCTTGCCGATCATATGCGCCATGTGGCATTCCTCCTTGTCATTACGTGTAAGATTTTGACGGCTCAAGCCGCCCGCGCGTACTCTCCTGTCAAAGATATCAGACTCTTTCCTGTTTTGCAACTTGATTTTTCAGGCTGCTGTCACAAAAATGCCGTCCGGTCCGGCAGCACGTCCGACAAAATGGAAAGTCTGTCAAAAATAATGCCGGCAGGCCTTGTATTTTTGGGCAAGTTGGGCTATACTTTTAAATTGAAAGCAATCCGTTCGCATTGCTGGAGTTCTGCCCGGCGGGAGGGACGCACTCTTGCCGGTGTATTTGATGTGTCGGCCAACGACATTACGAGTAAGGAGGGACCACCCATGGAGAAAAAGGACCCCAAGAGCAAGAGCAGCCTGGGCATCACCAACATGAACGGCATCACCAGTGACGATGACCGCAGCTGTGGGCTGAACGATATGAACTGCCTGGAGGGACAGGAGGAGCAGAGCTTCTCCATCACCGACATGAACGCCGT
>CANOBV010000156.1 GCA_947564255.1 uncultured bacterium
AAAAATGTGGGGTTGATAAATCAACAGTACGGAAATGGGTGCTGAGATCGAACATACTATTGAGTGCGACGAAATTAAATGTCCAAACTGCGGAAAATTGCTCAGTGTATCTGGATCGATTTGGGAGTACCCAGAAGGAGCCTATAACTATCATGAGTTACAGGCTACTGAAATTTAGTGCTGGTACAAAATTGGGACGTTTTTGGAACTGAATCGGGACGGCTTTGGAATTGACATGGGAATCTATATATGTTAAGATAATCATGCTCAAAACTGTAATCACAAACGAAAACGGCTATGGAGGGACGCTGAGAGGCGTCCCCTTTTTCGTCTCTCCATAGGTAGCTAAACGGCGTCCAAAAGCTGGGCGCCGTTTTCGTTTTCAACGGAACAACAAAAAAGGAGGCATCTATTTGAACCAGAAAAACGCTCCCCCTGCTACGAAGCCGGAAAACAAGCCGAGACGGCACATCGACTGCGGCCGCATCCTCTATACGGCGTTCCTCTGTATGTGCATGGCCGCTATGCTTTGTCTGCCGGCATCCGCTACCACCATTTGGGAGAAAGCCAGCGAGGTCATGAAGGACGTCTACAGCCAGGTGTTGGCGATCTCCACCATCGCCGCCGTGGTTACGGCGGCTGTGGCCCTGCTGCTGATGAACTTCTCCCGCTCCGGGCGAACGGTGGATGAATCCCGTGCCTGGCTGAAACGCATCATTATTACCTGGATCATCCTGAACTCCCTCGGCTTCATTATGAGCTACGTCACTCCCTTCTTCTCCGGCGGCCAGTACACGCCGTAAGGGCCTATGGGTATCTTAGATGGCATAGTGGAGTGGATCGCGGAACAAATTATGTACGGCCTGGATCTGATCAACACATCAGTTTTGGGCGCGCTGGGCTGCGACATGAGCGTGTTCCTGCGATACTTCCCCGCTGCCGAAACCATGTATGAGAGCCTTGTCGCTCTGGCTATCGGTCTGATCCTGCTGCTGTGGGTCTGGAACCTGTTCAAAAACTTCGGACTGGGGACAGGTTCCGAGGCGGAGGACCCCATCAAGCTGAGTATCCGCTCCGTCCTGTTCATCCTGCTGGCCTACTATTCCAATCAGATCGTGGATATCGCGCTGACCATCGGCGGAACCCCATACAGTTGGATCATGACCGCATCATTGCCCAGCCTGGACTTTGCCAGCTTTAACTCGGTGCTGCTCACCATCATCGGCGTCTGCGCCAACGGCGGCGTTGCCCTCATCGTGCTGATTTTGTTGCTGGTGCTGGCGTGGAACTACCTGAAGCTACTCTGTGAGGCTGCGGAGCGGTATGTGCTGTTGGGTGTGCTGGTGTTTACTGCCCCGGTTGCGTTCGCTATGGGGGCATCGCAGGCCACCTCCAACATCTTCAAAAGCTGGTGTCGGATGTTTGCGGGCCAGCTCTTTTTATTGGTCATGAACGCCTGGTGCTTGCGGCTGTTCGTCAGCATGGTAGGTGCGTTTATCGCAAATCCACTATCTCTGTAAAGGAGGGCTCGAAACGAAAAAGAGAATATTCTTCACGTTGTTGCTGGTATCCCTACTGGCGGCTTTTTTATGCGTCCCGGCCTTCGCCGTCACAGAGGCCGAGGTGGAGGCGCAGGTGGCGGCCTCCAGTAAGTCAGAGGTTGCCGGGAATGTGCTGATCTGGTTTTTGTGCGCCGTGGCTTTCCTAAAGGTGTCACAGAAAATTGACAGCTTCATGGCAACCCTCGGCGTCAACGTGGGCCGCACGGGCGGTTCCCTGCTGGCTGAGGCTATGATAGCTATGCGGGCTGTCACGATGGTAGTGGGCGGCAAAGGCGGCGCCAATCGGGGTGGAACTGCCCCTGGCGGAAATTCAGGAGCGTCCGGTGGCTCCGGAATGGCTGGCTTTTTCAAAGGTGGGCTGATTGGCATGGCAAGCCGCCATGTTACCAACAGCGCAGTCAAAACCGCCACCTCCCAAACCTCCGCCGTCCATACCGCCCAGTCCAGTGTGCGGCAAGCGGCGGCAGCCACGGCATCGGCGGCATCCGCACCAGAGGGACCCTCCGGGACAGGAGCATCGGTCAGCAACAACATTCATACCGGCGGAGTAGATATCCACGCCGGTGGCAGCACCGTAGCCGGTGCGCCCCAGCAAGAGGGTGTTATTATGACCGATACCAGTCCCTCTCCCACCATCACACAGGGTGATGGTCAGGTCTCCGCCGCAGATCAGGCTGGCGGCACAACGCTGAACATTCCTCCGGTGGACAGCTCTATCCCGGACGGTTCCATTCCTGACAGTTCTATTCCCGCCGAGGCAGCTCCCATTATCTCTCAGAGTGAGAGCGTTGCGGTTGCGGAGAATGTGTCCGTGTCTGATGGTGGCGTTTCCCTCAATATTCCCCAGGGCGAGGGCGCGGCTTCTATCGGTGCAGGTGGCGGTCCAGCCCAGAAGGGCGTGATCGTTACCGGCAGCGACCGGCAGACCAACACGCAGAGCACCACGGACAGGCAAAATGTGCAAAAATCCTCCGTTGTAGACCGCTCCCACACGGTCAACAACCACTCCAAACCCGCGCAAACCGGCCTCCCCACCTTGGGCGGCGCTATTTTTTCCAAATCCCTGGCCGCCGGCGGCAGCTTTGCCAACGACATCATCGGTACGGTGGCGCGAGGCGAGGTGGCCGGGAGTATTACCGGAGATATGGCTGCTCAGTCCCTGACCTCCTACATGGGTTACACCGCCATTCGGGAGACGGCCCGGGACGTGCCTGTTTACTCGGATGTGGAGATTGGGCGGGGCCGAATCACCGGTGTAGAGACTACCGCCGGGAGTACCACGGGCCTGCCCTTTGCCATGTACCATGTAGACCAGTACGCCGCCCCGTCCGGCGAGTTCCAGAAAGTGTTCACCGCCGATGGGACGCAATGGTATAAGCAGTACGCCCAGGACTCGGTGGAGCGCAAACCCTACATGGCTACGGACGATACGGTGGCCTACCATGAGAAAATCGTCAAGAAAATGCCCGACCCGCCCCGGCGGAAGGACAGAATGTAAGGAGGGCCTATGCGACAAGAAGAACGGGACATCTACCTGATCCCGCCCAATTTTATTGAGGGCGGCACCCTGCTGGGCGGGATGTTCAAGACCCGCAACGTCATTGAGGCGGGCATCCTGGGGGCACTGACCGCCCTCCCGGTGTTGCGTCTGGGTATCTCCCTCACCATGCGCATCATCATTCTCTGTCTGACCACACTGCCCCTGGTGCTGCTGGCCCTCATTGGGGTTGGCGGCGGCAGTCTGTCCGAGTTTATCCTGCAATTTTTCAGTTTTCTCCGCAACCGCCGGGTGCTGGACAGGAAGGGCGAGAGCAAAAAGGGGCTTCTCCCCAGTTGGGCGCAAAAAACGCAGCCTCGGACGGAGGATGTGGGAGAACAACCCAAAAGCCGCAGTCGGCTACAGGTGGACTTCAAAGGCCGGAAAGTGGATCAGTTCAAAACCTTTCTGGCCCCGGAGGTCAAGCCCCTGAACCCGCTGGCAGACTATGTACCCATTGAAAAAATCGAGCATGGGGTCATTTTTACCAAGGATCACCGCTATGTAAAGGTGTTGGAGGTCATCCCGGTGAACTTCCTCCTGCGCAGCGCACAGGAGCAGCGGAACATCATCTACTCCTTTATCAGCTACCTGAAGATTGCTCCTGTAAAGGTACAGTTCAAGGTGCTGACCAAACGGGCAGACATTGACCGCCATGTGCAGACCGTGCGCCGGGAGCTTGCTCAGGAGACCAATGCCCATTGTCGGGAGCTGCAAGAGGACTACTTGCGGCTCATCCGGCAGCTTGGCTCCCGGGAGGCCATCACCCGGCGGTTCTTTCTAATCTTTGAGCATGAGCCGCTGCCCGGCACCAAGCGGGGTCATGAGGAAGAGGAGGCCATCGCCTCCCTCCAGACCGCCGCCCGGACAGCGGCCAACTACCTCCGCCAATGCGGAAACACAGTCGTTCTGAACCATGACGATGAAAGCGAAGCGGCGGCGGAAGTTCTGTACCACATTCTTTGCCGCGCTGAGAGCAACGAGTGCCCCTTTGAAGAAAAGGCCAAACGAGTGGTGGCGGAGTACCTGGCCGCCGGACGTCCCCCAGATGGGATTCCGATGAACGAGTTTTACGCCCCCTCCCAAATCGACCTGTCTCACGGGCGGCACATTTGCATTGACGGCGTGTACTATGCCTATCTGCTGATCCCATCCGGAGGTTACAAGGCACAGGTTCCCGCTGGCTGGCTCAGTCTGCTGGTAAACGCTGGGGACGGCATCGACCTGGATATGTTTCTCACCCGTCAACCCAAAGACCGCATGATCCGCAAGCTGGGCCAACAGCTCCGCATCAACCGAAGCAAGATCAAGGAGACCAGCGACACCAACACCGACTTCGATGATCTGGACGGGGCCATCCGCAGCGGCTACTTTCTGAAGGATGGCCTCTCCAACAACGAGGACTTCTACTACCTCAATCTGCTGGTGACCATTACCGCCTCCAATGTGGAAGACCTGGAGTGGAAGTGCGCAGAAATGAAAAAGCTGCTGCTCAGTCAGGATATGGACGTTCAGCCCTGTTCCTTCTGCGAGGAGCAGGCTTTTTTATCCTCACTGCCGCTGGTTTCGCTGGAGAAGCACCTCTATGAACGCTCCCGGCGCAACGTCCTGACCCTGGGTGCGGCCAGCTGCTATCCTTTCACGTCCTATGAGATGTGCGATGACAACGGTATTCTGCTGGGGGTCAACAAGCACAACAACTCCCTTATCATCGTGGATATCTTTGATTCCCGGGTCTACAAAAACGCCAATATGGCGATCCTCGGCACCTCCGGCGCGGGCAAGAGCTTTACGATGCAGCTGATGGCGACCCGGATGCGACGCAAGGGCATTCAGGTGTTCATTGTGGCCCCTTTGAAAGGCCATGAGTTCCACCGGGCTTGCTCCAACATCGGCGGCGAGTTCATCCAGATATCCCCGGCCTCCAAAAACTGCATCAATGTCATGGAGATCCGCAAGGTGGACAAGTCGGTGGATGAACTGCTGGACGGCCCAGGCGTAGAGAAGTCCCTGCTGGCAGCGAAAATTCAGCGGCTCCACATCTTTTTCTCCCTGTTGATCCCTGATATGACCCATGAGGAGCGGCAGCTGCTGGATGACGCTATGATCCGCACCTATGCACTGAAAGGCATTACCCATGAGAACAGTACCTTGGATGACCCGGAGCGGTCCGGTTTCTACCGCACTATGCCGGTTCTGGGCGACCTCTACGAGGTGCTGAAGCAGTCCGCCGAGACCAAGCGGCTGGCGAATATCATCAACCGCCTGGTCAACGGCTCCGCCCGGACCTTCAACCAGCAGACCAATGTATCGCTGGACAACAAGTACACAGTATTGGATATCTCCGAACTGACCGGCGACCTGTTGACGGTGGGGATGTTTGTGGCGCTGGACTTCGTGTGGGACAAGGCCAAGGAGAACCGCACCGAGGAAAAGGCCATCTTTATCGACGAGTGCTGGCAGCTCATTGGGGCCAACAGCAACCGTCTGGCGGCGGAGTTTGTGTTGGAAATTTTCAAAATCATCCGGGGATACGGAGGCTCCGCTATCTGTGCCACCCAGGACATCAACGACTTCTTTGCTCTTGAGGACGGGAAGTACGGAAAGGGCATCATCAACAACGCCAAAACCAAGATCCTGCTGAACCTGGAGGACGAGG